>NZ_DAOKYH010000005.1:0-226329 GCF_035323175.1 Dysgonomonas sp.
TTTCGCTTCGGCTTCCTGTTGCTTTCGTTCCAATTCCTGTATTCGCTGTTCCATCGCAGACTGTGATTGTCTATCTGTTTCGATAGGCTTTTCGTACCAGTCACCCAATTGCTTGTTGATGTCCTGATAAGCAGTCGCCGAGGACTGTATGGTTCGGGGAGTTGAACTTCGGGGCTGTTCTGCTTGTAGCGAAGTATTGTAGGCATTGTCCTTTTGTTCATAATCGCTTTGCTGTGTATCGTTGAACATGGAGGAAAAGTCTTGTAAAGACTTCATTTTCTCTTGCTCCTTTTGCCGCATCGCTTCCCGCTCGTAGGCATCCCGTTTGCCTTCCACAATGCCCTCGTCCTTTGGTACGGGTAGTTCGGCATTGAAGCCTGTCAGTCCTACCGCCTGTTCTTTTCCATCATCGGACGGAGCGAAGATGAGCCACATTGCACCACCGAAGATTAAGAAGAACAGCGGCATAATCAACATCTTCTTTCGTTTCTGTCTCTCCGCCATCGAAAGTTCTTGCTTGGGTGGCTTCGGAGGTTCTTTTTTCGCTTCCGATTTACTATCCGGTACAGATGCTTGTACTTCAGCAATAGCCTCCGTTTGTGGTGGTATTCCTTTATTCAAATCTTCCTGTTCCATTATTCTACTGATTTTAGATTGTTAATACTATCTCGCTGTTGCTCCAATTGTAGTCTCAGCGATTCGATCTGCTCTATCTGCATCTTTTCTGCTTTATTCTTACCAAAATTGTAAATAGAAGAAAAGGTCATGTAGATGGAAAGACCACCGAAAACAAGGAACATGGTTATCACAAGGATAATCCGTCTGTCGGGGGTAAGTCTGCCGAGCAAGCCTCGCAGACCATCCTCCAACCATTCATTGATGCGATTCATTATTTTTTGTATCATAGCTTCACTTACCTTTCCGATATCCGAATATCCCGATTCTCGACAATCTCGAACTTCTCCATTGTGAAACCGTGAGGGTTATTGTCCGAGCGTACTGAGTTAATCAGGTTGCAACGTGTAACCAGACTACGTTCTGTGACATTACTCTCTCGAATAATCATCTGCTTGGCATAAGTTACCGCCTTGTAGGGGTAGCTATCAAAATCACAGGCAATACTATCGACCTGTACAATTTGATTGATATTTCCCGACACGATACGATTGTAATACCCTTTTTCTGCCATGTCCTGATAATATTTGAAAGCCGATTTATCGACAAGGAACAATGCCCTGTTTACGTTGCTTTCGATGGCTTTCTTATCGGGTGAGAGGGTAAAAAACAGTTCATGGAAACGCTTGACGTGTTCGCGTGCTTCCACAGGTCTGTTTTGTGTCATATCTTGGGACAAGGCAAGCATTAAGGACTTGCCACCGTCCAATACATAGATACGCTGGCGTTGTGCTTCGGCAAAATTATACGATGACCATACGGAATAGCCCGTAATGGCGGCACACATACAGACAAAGACAATACCGAACAAGCGTATCTGTTTGAAGGATGTTTCTATATTTTTTAAACTTTTGAACTCCATTTGTTCGTTTTATTTTGAATTAATAAATCAATACAGTATATCTGATTATTTCTTACCCATCAGGCGTCCGGCGACATTACCTGCCGCAGCTCCGGCAACGCCTCCTGCCATTGCAGCCCCTTTACTCGCCATTGTGTTTACTCCACGGGTAGCACTACCGCCACCTGCCTGAATAACCCAACCTGCCACGCTCGGTATAGAAAAATATCCTATAATGCCGATGATGAAGAAAATAATATATACACCGTTACTGGCATCCGGCACATAGGACGGATCTCTTAGCAGGTCTATATCCATTTGCAGCATGAGTGCCTGAATCTTGGAAAGCACTGCCGAAAACAGATCGGCAATGGGTAACCACAGATAGACCGAGATGTAGCGGGAAATCCAATTAGTCAGCGTGGATTGAAAACCATCATAAATCGAAAGGGCAAATGCCAACGGTCCTAAGATTGACAACACCACCAGGAAAAACGTTCGCAGGGTATCGATGGTAAGGGCAGCGGCATTAAACAGCAGTTCGAAGAAATCCCGGATCAGTTGACGAAACCATACTTTCATATCATACCAGGTTCGTTCTCCCCACATAGAGATCATTTCGGCAGCATCCGTAATTCCGAGATCTTTCATCTTTTGGTCGTACACCTCGTCATCGACCAGCCATGCCTTTCCTTCACGCAGCCGTGCATCGTATTCCAATCGCTCTTTCTCGGCTTGCAGAGAATGCACATCTGTCATTTGTGTTTCTAATATGGTATGTGTCCCTTTTACCACAGGCGACATAACAGCGTTGATCGTACCGAGTACAAAAGTTGGAAAGAACATAATGCAGAGTCCGATGACAAAAGGTCTGAGCAAGGGATATACGTCTATCGGTTCTGCCCGTGCCAAGGCTTGCCATACACGGGAAGCTACATAAAAGAGTGCACCGAGTCCGGCTATTCCTTTAGCAACACCAACCATATCGCCACAAAGAGGCATCATATCCTGATGCAGATTCCTCAGAAGCTGATGCAGGTTATCAAAATCTATTGCTAGCAGTGTCATGATTACCAATATCTATCGGATGGATTGCCATACAAACTTTTAACTCGCTCCATATCGCCTTTTTCCTGACTGCGAATGAAGGATACGGAAATGCTTTTCTTGGAAAAGTAGCGGACAAGGTTGCGATGCTCTAGCATCTTGGCGTGTATGTCATCTATGATGGACATACGCTCGGCATCGGTCATCGAGAGCCCGTTGGAGAGGGAAACGACATTCTTTATATCCGAAAGCAAGTTACCGCTTTCATTCAATAGCTTGGCATATCCGTTCGATATCGCTTCCAACTCATTAACGCTAAAATTCCTATCGGATAGCATCTTGTTGAAGTTGGTAGAATAGATCTGCGATATTTCGCTGACCAGCTCTACCGTTTCTTTCACTTTGCGGGCATCTTTTATCAAACTATGTACTGATTCTAATTTGTCGTAATACTGTTTTCCCTGATCGTAGATTTTTTGCATCTCCTTGAAAGAGTTAATCACATTACTGGCTGTTGTAGCTGTTTTGGAGACAGTCAATATATTTTGTGCCAGATTGGAGGGATCAATCACCGTCCATTGCGCTTTTACCTGATAGGTGCACAGCGTCATGAATGCCATAAGGCAGAAAAGTATTTTCTTCATATTCGTTCTTTTTTAATTGTTATTACTCGTTTACCGTCCGAAGCCGGAGGTAGCCCCAAATGAGCTAATCCTCCTCCCGGACATACTCTCCGAAAGCGGAAAGGTGCAAGACCTCTTGCTCCCGATTGTAAGTAATCCTGATGTGCCCGTACAGGTTGATGTAATATTTACCAAACCATCTTTTTAATGCACGATCACAAACTACCAGCGGGTTGTTGTAAGTAAGCCTAAGCCGAGTACCTCCCCATTTTTGAATAATATTTGGATAGATATATACTTTGGTATGACCATCTCTACTTACCCAACGCCCCGTAATCTCCCGCATGGAAAAGTCTGTAGAAGTGGAACAAGAATCGGTTATATTACATGGACTGAACATAGCTTTTCGTTTTTTACTTGCGTTTACTTTCAGCTATTTGTTTTATAGCCAACTCAATATTACCATCCAACTCTTCGGTTTTCCGAGCAACCTCCAGTTTCTCCGTTTCTTCTGTTGTGAACGTAAAATACTCTTCCAGACTCACTTCTGTGGCATATACAGCCGATTGAACACCGCCCAACCCGAACCAGACTTCTTTGTATTTTCGGTTCGGATTGTTGGACATATTAATGGATAGCACCTGACTTTTTTCTTTTTCGGTTAGCCCCAAAAGAGCTTGGATGCTATCAAATTTGTTCATGTATTTACGCTGGTCTAAGAGAATCTTACAGTCGGAGTTGTTGATGATGGACTCCTTTACAATGGGTGATGCGATAATATCGTCCACCTCCTGAGTGACAACGATTGCCTCGCCAAAGAACTTTCTAACGGTCTTAAATAAATACTTAATGTACTCTGCCATACCCTCTTTAGCAATCGCTTTCCACGCTTCTTCAATTAATATCATTTTTCTAATCCCTTGTAAACGACGCATTTTGTTGATAAAAACTTCCATAACAATGATCGTTACAATCGGGAACAAAATTTTATGATCCTTAATCGCGTCTATTTCAAAGACAATGAATCGTTTAGATAATAAATCGAGCTGTTTTTCAGAGTTCAGCAGGAAGTCGTATTCGCCACCCTTATAGTAGGGTTCGAGCACATTGAGGAAGTTGGCAAGGTCGAAATCTTTCTCCCGTACCCGCTTGGCATCGAGGATAGCCGCATAGTCCAGTTTGACAAATTCGTAGAACGAGTTGAACGAAGGCAAAACCGATTCATCTATTTTGATACGTTCTATATACAAGCTCACCGCATTCGAAAGAGCCACCTCTTCCGAACGTGTGGGAGGTTCGTTATCCCGCTTCCACAAAGTCATTATCAGGGTTTTGATACTTTCTCTTTTCTCGATATCAAAGACTCCATCGTCGGTATAAAATGGATTAAATGAGATGGGATTTTTTTCAGTATAGGTGAAGTACACCCCATCCTCACCATTGGTGCGACGGTTGATGAAATTACAAAGCCCCTGATACGAGTTCCCCGTATCCACAAGCACGATATGAGTACCTTGTTCCCAATATTGGCGACACATATGATTGGTGAAAAAGGACTTACCACTACCCGAAGGCCCCAAGATAAACTTGTTGCGGTTCGTGATAATTCCTTGCTTCATGGGCAGGTCGGAAATATCCACATGGATGGGTTTTCCCGAAACCCGATCACACATCTTGATACCAAAAGGTGAAGGTGAAGATTTGTAGTTGGTTTCCTCTGTGAAGAAACACAAGGCTGGCTCAATGAATGTATAGAAACTTTCTTCACTCGGAAAATCACCCGCATTACCCGGCATCCCTGCCCAATAGAGTGTAGCAGCATCCACTGTGTTGTGACGGGGCTTGCATTCCATAAGTGCCAATTGTGAGCCGACATCGTTACGGATATTTTTGAGTTCTTCTGCATCATCAGACCATGCCATCACATTGAAGTGTGCCCTCACAGAAGTCAATCCGAAACTATGGGCTTCGTTGAGGTACTTATCGATCCACTCTTTATTGATTTGGTTTCCACGACTGTACTTCGATAGCGATTGCATATTACGGGCTGACTTTTCAAACTTGCGAAGGTTTTCAGCTGAATCGTCCAAGAAAATATATTGATTATATACATGATTACAAGAGAGCAACAAGCCCACAGGTGCAGCAAATGAAAGACGGCAATCACTTCGGTCGGTCGATAGCTTTTCGTATCGCATATCTGTTCCGACTGTTCCCGGCAAGTCTTCCACATCGGAAATAGTGTGCAGGCAGACCTTTTTTGCTCCAATGCGTAAGCCGTCCGCTCCGAGTTCCATATCCTCCAGACAAGTTGTGTCATCTAAGGATAGAGCAAAATACTTCTCTACCAATCCCGGTTCACTTTTCGTTCCCGTGATTTCGTCTGAAGTAAGTCGCGTCAGAGTTATAAATCCCGAATCATTTACGATACGTTCAAATTGCCCGACCGCTTCCATAAACCGCAAGGCTGTTTCCTTATTGACTTCTTTAGGAATAATGTTTCCCCTACAAAGCGATGAGAAGTTGCTTTGCATCTGCATCCGCTCTTTAGTTGTTTTGGTCAGAAATAAGAAACAAATGTGATTCAGGAATGGGCGTTCGTTGAAGTGTCGTTCAAAAGAACGGGACAAGAAACTCATGTCTTCCTTATTGGTAGCAGGTTTGTAGTTCTCTTTGACAAACCAGTCCTGTTTGTGGATGACAGAGTAGTCGGGTAACACCTTAATAGCTTTCGTCCAAGCTGAGTGTATGGTTTCGTATTCGCTATCCGTAACAGTGAACAGTTCCGGCAGATCGACACGGTAGGCTACCGTTACATCCGCATCCTTGCTGATGATGCAGTCGTGCTCAACCGAAAGTAAGGGAAACTTACTTTCGATGGTAGCTGCTTTGAGTGTATTACGCATTGCTCACCTCCTTCTTTTTGGGGTATTGGAACAAGCGACAGGAATTTTTGCGGTTAATCAGAAAACGGGGATGTTGCCGTTTAGCGAGCAACTTCATGAGTCCGTGTTCTCCGTATTTCGCATTCAGGTTGAAAGTCAGCCATACCAGTGCAGAAGCAGCGATAACACCGAAACCGATACATATCCACTGATCTACTCCGGCCATATACATCACAACAAATACGATGAATACAGCCAGTAGACCACCTGCGAAGATGAAAAGGTATTGTGCTTTCAAACCCTTAAATTCCACGCTCTTGCCAATGCCCTTGTTAATATTATACTCCATTTTTCTTATTCGTATTTAATGAATAATAAAGGGGTCTGAGACCCTTACAGGAAGAAAGAGCGTAGAATGGTAGCAGCCACAATCAGGAAGATACACGCACCGAACCACGAAGCGGCTGTTTTAGAGGTGTCTGGATCACCTGAGCTAAATTTGTTGTAGACTTTGATACCTCCGATGAGTCCTACAACTGCACCGATGGCGTAGATGAGTTTTGTTCCCGGGTCGAAATACGAGGTCACCATATTGGTAGCTTCGGTAATACCTCCGATACCGTTGCCTTGTGCGAATACTGATGATACAGCAACCATGATAAAGGCTGCTGACAGAAGAAATTTTTTCTTTGTCATACGATTTTTTGATTAATAGTACAGGGGGTGGAATAGTCCCCTGTACCAAATGAATAATGTTGTTTAACTTTGATTTTTTAGTGGGGGTCGCAGACCCTTTTGTTTGGCTGACGCGCGCTAACCGTAATCTCTTTGCTTCATGCTCTTTGTTTTAATTGTTATCTACTTTACGCAAATTTGCGTACATCAAATTCTTTAGGTGCTCTGACTATTGGTTCTTCCAATACTCCGGCTTCTTGTTGTTTGCGATGGAAGGCTGCGAAATAATCATCCATCAATGAGGATACGACCACTTTCTTTTTAGGTTCTCCCGAAACGACCTGTTCAAACATATCGGTCTTACGTATCTCGACCAATACCCGTCCGGCTTCTTCTTTTTCTTCGGATGTTGCATTGTCCGGAGTCTCTACCGTTCGTACCATACTCGCCAAATTATTGAAGTCAAGTCCCAACGCCATTGAAACCCCGGCTCTCCCTTCGGTATCTTCTTCTTCACTTTCTGTTTCGTCTATTTCTTCAGAATCATAGTCAGGCTCCAATTCGGGGGGAGTGTTCTCAATCTCTAAATTGATTTCATCCGAATTATCTTCCGTTCTATTGTCTGTCGAAAAAACTTCATCGAGTTTATCCAAAGGGATTGCCACAGAGGTTTTTTTTTCTTCTTTCTCGACAAATATAGAAGCATTTTCGGTCTCTTTTTTATTATTAATCAGAGTGGTAGCTTCTGTCCGGGATTGTCTGATGTCAAATTTACTTTTGCCGATAATATCCTCTTTTTGTGCTGCACGAAACGGATTAAATACCGTTTTTTTAGCAGCATTCTTTTTGCGTTTTTGCATCCGATCCCGCAGTAGGTAAAGAACGACAAACAATGTATACAGCACGATGGCTGAAATAATATATTGTTTCATGGCTAAAATATATCTGTGTTCTTTTTGCGATACAGTTCGGTTATCTCGTTTTGATAGGTCTCGAAATGGTGCTCCAGCACATTGTTTAGATAGTCGAACAAGGTGTAATCGTTCTCACCGATAACTTGTACAATCTTCATAATACGTTCGTGGAACTCCTTTCGGATGTAAACAGTCTTCCCACTACGGCTTTTAATTTCCACTTTTTGGAAGAAACAAGCTTCATATTGTTCAACAGCTGTTGGAACTGCTACATTTGATGTCTCGCTAGGAGTTGTTCTTTTATTAATTTTCTTTCTCTTTTTCATGTTTTTTCTTTTTGATTTATATCAGATCGCCACGTTCTTGGCGATACAATTGGTTGATTTCTTCTTTATTCTGATTGAGATGCTCCTCCAGCACAGTGTCTATGTAGCCACCAAGTGTTACTTCATTTCCCGATTCAACTAATGTTCGCACCAATCTTACAATAAGTGAATGCACACGATGACTGATATAAACACACTGTCGAGTTTTGATTTCGTTGCGTTTCATAAATGTTTCTTTGAAGCCTGCCGATTGTTGCCCCCGCTTACGACGAGAGGGTGATTCTCTTACCTCTTGAGGTGGATGGTTAGCGATATCTTCTTGTTCGGGCAGAATCTTTTCTTCCAATATTGGCTCTGATTCCGATGGAAGCAGAATATCCCGGTTATCAGGCTTGATCTGACCGATAATAAAATCGGGATCAAACGTCGATGTATCTACTTTCTTAGCCATGGCACATTATTTTAGCAACTCCAGCATTTCATCACTAAGAGCGTCTATATTGCTGCCCTTGACCAGTGATTTATCCGCAGGAAATAAGGTTGAACGGAACAGTGCTTTATGACTGATAGATTGCTCTTTGCGGAAACGCTTACTATCAGGGATAAAGGTCTGTAGCACAGAGAATCCTAATTCTTTGATTACTCCCTCATAAACCTCATATAATTCGGACTTTTCTCTGCCATCGACCATATTCCAGAGCAAACGCATGGCTTTGATATTCGACTTGCCGGAGTTGAGAATATTATCTCTCACTGCTATCATATAGTTAAGGGTACTTTCCATCACCACACGGTCGGCAGCAATGGGACCGATAATATAATCCATACTGGCAAGAGCTAAGACTAAATCACGATTGTTCATCGTTCCGGGCAAATCGAAGAACACAAAATCATATTCAGCGTTCTCACAAAGTGCATCGGCATCATTTAATGCCTTTTCTGTACTGCTCTCAATTACGGGATATGCTTTCTTTTGATCCAAACGGATAAACTGTTCATACAGCATCCCTTTGTAATACTCATCGTTTTCGCACATTTTAAAATCCCGTTCCCGCATTTGAGAAATTGAGTGTTGCGGATAGTCGCAGTCTATCACTGCTACATTGTATCCCTTTACATAATGGAGATAAGAAGCTATCAAAACTGTAAGAGTCGTTTTTCCTGCTCCTCCTTTTTGTGTACTGAATGCTACATACTTCACTTCATTTTTACTTTCATCCTTTTTCATAACATCAATTGTTTTAGTTTTCAAATATTTATTTGTTCGTATCCCTACTGAGATACTTCTCTATCCCATTATTTTTTTATTGCTCCAGATAACTATTGTTTCGTTGTAATACTTTTTTCAATTATTGCTTTTGTTTCTATCTCAATATTTTCTTTTTTGACTTTCTTCTTTTTTAAAAAAGTGATACGCTACTTCTGTACGACATTACTGTTTTAAGACTGTACATAATCGACTTCTAGACTTCTCATTTTTCTTAGAATTTACATAAGAAAAGATTTACAAAAACAGATATTCAAAGATTTTCTGACAGCAAATAAAATCTATCTTTTTCATACTTACACTATGTTTTTAAGGGGTGGCAGCTTGTGTCTAGGGTTGTCTATACTTGTTGATTTTCAGTTGATTATTTTAGGTTATAACTTTGCTGCATGAAACGTCAAAGAGGATTCATATCGGTTTTTAAGTTTGTTCCGACATTCAAAAAATGCCTAACAGAGATCAGGCTTCTATCCCGAACTTTTCGTGATGGAGAGATTGCCCTTTATGGGCAAAAAGTATTTGCATTTGGGCAAATAGCAAGGTATGTTGAGTGCATCGCAAAATGAATTTTGCAGCACACAACCCTTGCTCTTCCAGAGGGGTATTTTCCTCTCCGAAGTCGGGAAAAATGAAGACGGATATGAACCGTCCGTAGCGTTCATAAACCACTAAAAAATCATGTTATGAACGAAGAAAAAAGAAATCCCCACAATTGGGGAAAAGGGGGCAGACCCCCGAAGAACGATCCGGCAAAGCATCGACTGACTGTGAACCTGACAGATCAGCAACACGTCGATTTTTTAGCCTTGTATGAACAGTCGGGCGTACAATCCTTATCCGGATTTATCGCTGCCCGCATCTTTGGTGATGAATTTCGTATAGTAAAAACCGATGCTTCAGCAGTCGAATTTATTGCAAAGCTCACTGCTCTACACGGACAAATACGAAGTATCGGAGTCAATTACAATCAAGTTGTAAAGGAATTACATTCCAATTTTGGAGAGAAGAAAGCATTGGCACTGCTCTATAAATTGGAAAATGCAACCATTGAACTGGCAGGAATCGGACGGGAAGTGATGCAGTTGTGCGAACAATTTAAGGCTAAACATCTCTAAAAATGGTTGCTAAATTTAGCCACGGAAGCAATCTGTACGGTGCACTTTCCTACAATCAGGAGAAAGTAAATGAAGGTTTAGGGAAAGTTTTGGCTACCAATCTAGTCATTGAACCTGATGATGGAGTGTTCAATGTTGCCCCCTGTATGGAAGACTTCGAGCGATTTATGCCTTCGCATATTCGCACATCGAAGCCCATTATCCATATTTCACTTAATCCACATCCGGACGATAAGCTAACCGATGAGCAACTTGCCGACATCGGGCGTGAATACATGGAACGGTTCGGATATGGTGGACAACCCTATATGATTTTCAAACATGAGGACATTGGCAGAGAGCATATACACATTGTTTCGACCCGTGTACGCACTGATGGTTCGATAATCAGCGACAGCAAAAACTACGAACGTAGCAGAAAGATTACCGACCTTTTAGAGCAAAAGTACGATCTGCACTCGAAAGAGAAAAATCAAAGCGAGGCATGGCAGCTTGCTCCAATAGACGTTAGACAAGGGAACTTAAAGAAACAGGTGGCAAACGTCATAAAACCGCTCTCTGAAATGTATTCTTTTCAGACTTTGGGAGAATATCGTGCTTTGCTCTCCTTGTACAATATAGGTGTAGAGGAAATTAAAGGAGAAAACAAAGGCAACGTGTATCGGGGATTAGTTTATTCAGCATTGAACGGCGATGGAAACCGCGCCGGAACACCTTTGAAATCCTCTCTGTTTGGTAAGGAACACAGTTTGGATAGATTGGAAAAGCGATTTGAGAAGTCAAAAGAAACAATCAAGGCAAACGGCATAGCCAAACAAACCCGTGCTACTGTTGCTGCGTCCTTTGCAAGCACCCACACAGAAAGCGAGTTCCGAGCGGCTTTGCGGGAGAAAGGTATCGACTTGGTGTTACGTCGCAACGATGAAGGACGCATCTATGGGGCTACATTTATCGACCATAATCAGCGGGTAGTTCTTAACGGTTCTCGTTTGGGTAAAGAATTTTCGGCGAATGTACTTGACGAACGCTTTACGGATAATTCACCTCGCGAGAATTTGCAAGCACCTAAGCCATCCATTGCTCCGAACCAAAGTGCCGACCCGACTATCAACAAGCACCCACAATCGCAATCCAATTATTCAGAAGCGGATAATCTCGTGGGGAGTTTATTTTCTGTCTTTACTCCCGAAGTAGAAGGAACAGACAACAAGCAATCGAGCTTGAAACGTAAGAAAAAGAAAAAACGGAGGTATGGGAGGCAGCAATAATTAGAAAATGCCCTAAAATCCAGATATGGAGTCTTGGGCACTTTAATTATTTCACTGAAATGAGATAGATATCTATTTGTTCATTACCATTCTATTTCATAATTGATATCGTCATCATTAATCTCCATTTCATTAATCTCACAATTCAATCTTTCAGCTTCTTTTTTCAGAAAGGCTTCGTATTCTTTATACTCATTTGTAAAATAAATACCTCGTTTCAACAAGTCTGATATTTTTCTAAAAGCGCGTTTTCCTCCACCAAGCATGAAAACATCTTGATTTATGCTTCTCATGAAGTGGTAGATATAACTATTAGCTCCATATAGACCGTCATCTATAAAGCCAATCAAGTTTTTAGCTCCTATTTCATCATAACTATTCATCGCTTTTTCTAACCAAAACTCTATTTGTAAGATCATTGAAATATCAAACTTGTTGGCTTCATAAAAACGCATATTGTATTTTATAGCTGTCAGAGAGAATAGAAAATGTACCCAAGAGATTTGTGTTCCAAAATATTTTTGTTTTTCAAGTGAAAAATGACTGGAGTTTCTTTTTAAGCGACTACCTTCTTTTGCTTTTCTTATTTCATAGGAAAAACCACTTATCAATTTATCACGATTCTCAGCTCCCTTAACAAGTCTGTTTTCGTCATTCCAAAATTTACCTAAAACTTCATAAAAGTTGCCGAGATCATCATAAGTTCCCCATATTTCAACTCCAAATCCTTTTTTTGTCGGAACGATATAAATCATTGTATTTATTCTTAGTTAGATAGCGACTTTTTTTAGTGTTGACGAAGTTCTGCCGAAGTCAATTTCTTCAAAATCTCTACTTGCTTTCTCTTGAACATCAACATCTTTAACCTCTAAAATAGCCGACATATATTTTAGTTTTCGTTTCATGTTTTCTATTATATCAGCCCATTTCATTACCCATATTTCAATATTCTTATTCTTACTTCTAAAGTAAAAATAAGGATTATCCTCTTCTCCTTTTATTTGAAAGGCAGCATCATCGTTAATAGCAGAACTCACAAGCAGAACCTTAAACCTAACATTCGTGGGTGTTTGTGAGCTTTTTTCAATTTCAGTCGCATACTTCATCACTTGAGCTAATTCCTTGGGACTTATTTTTACTTTAGGAGCTTTAAGTTCCACAATAAGTACTTCTCGATGTTTGAGGTCTATAATCTTTTCACTATACATGAATAAGTCCGTGATTGACTTAATTGATTTGTCCACATTGGAAATATTATCCTCTTTCTTAGAGGCTTTGTATTCTAAACAATCATCACGAAGTTGCTTTAAATTACCTTCTAATCCTTTATCTGAAAGCAATTTTGTAGATTCATTATATTCTTCACCGAATACCCAAAGCATCTTTTCTAGAAATTTGTGCAATTCTTTCCGCTCTTTCACGTTTTTTGAAATTTCAGAATAAACTATTTTTTCAAGAAACTCTAGCTCTTCCACTTTCTTTGAGACCTTATCTGAAAACTCAATGATATCATCTAATTCAGTTTTTTCCAGTAGATTGGAAAATTGAGAAACCATTTTGTTATTCAATTTTAGAATACTTCTTAAAATTTGGTCAAACTCTCCATTTGATATTGTCCTATCAATCAAAGGGTAAACGATCTCTCTAAGTCGATTCTTTTCGTTCAGTAGATTATACTTATCTTCAACAAGAAAAGCAAGTTTATCAAAGACCATAACTTTGGATTTTGAACTTGATGTTTCTTTATAGGGGTAATATTCGTCTTTCTTTAGTTTATCTATAAAATTATCAAACTCTTTATTTTTCTCTTTGAAAAATTCATTCAGCTGATTTTTTATAAATGCTTTGTAATGTTTGACTTCTTCATCCATACCGTCTAAGTCGATATTACGGTACATGTCTGAAGGTAGTGTATCTCCAGAGATATAAACAAACCATCCACCGATTTTAGGACTTAACCACTCTGCATCATACTCAAATCCGGTAGCGATGGTTTGAATCCCAGCATTCAACATGGTCAGGAAAACCTTTCTCTTATCAATAGTTTTGATATGCATGAAGTTGAATTTTATTTCATGCTCTTTCCCCTTTTTATCTTCATAAAAAAGGATCTTTCTGATGGGTTCTCCTATTACAAAATCAGAAGGAAGTATCTGCTTACTGTTGATATGAATGTTTACCTCGCCATTGAATATTTTTAGAGGGTATCTTTCAAAAATGGCATCTTCAATATATTCTTTCAGAAATTTATCAATGATTTTTTTCTTAGGCTCATTGTCTGTGACTGTTGAGTCGTATAGGCTTGATATGGTAACCTTATAATACGTATTTTGTTTTTTTAATAAAATTTGCTCCTTAGTTTCTATATTAACATCTGTAACATTGATATTTCTCCCAAAACTATCAAAACTCAAAGGAATAATTGCCCTTGAATATGTTTTGTCCTGATTTGAATAACCAATTGTTTCGATTTCTATTTGTTTTCCTATTTGAAACGCAGCAAAGCGACCAATTCCTTTTCCTCCTTCTTTGTTCGCTGTACCTATATCTAAAATTTTTTGCTCCAACTCATCAATATGAACTCCATGACCATCATCTTTTATGACCATCTTCTTTATAACCAATGGATGTAACTCACTTGGTTTAGTATAATCAATATCAATCCAAATATTTTTTGCTGTTGCCTGTAATGAGTTGTTTATTAACTCACAAAAAGCTGCAAATGTGCTGATATAATTTGCAAACAACTCATTAACCAATCTGGAGTTTGTCGTGAGTTTTCTTTTCATGTTATTAAATACGATGAATTTTTACTATTTGCTTCCATACGATTGCAAAAATACGAATATATTTTAGGCGGAGAAAGAAAGTATATGTTTTGTAATCTTGTATATCACATTTCTCTATCACTTATTTTCAAAATGTATATCTCTGTAAATATGTTCGCTTCATTGCCAAAGGTATAAAATTATTGTTTAAAACATTTGGTTTCGAATATAGAATAGACAACCCTAGACACAAGCTACCATCTGTATAAAATATTATTCAATACTCTAATCATCTGCATACATTCGCATTTTCAATAAATTATAAACAATCTAAAATTCAACGATTATGCAAAATGAGGATGATTTGAGAGGACTTGCCAAAGTCATGGAGTTTATGCGAGCCATAAGTATTTTATTCGTTCTGATGAATATTTATTGGTTCTGTTATCAGGCAATACACGAGTGGGGAATCAACATCGGGGTAGTAGATAAAATTCTGATGAATTTTAACCGTACCGCAGGATTATTCAACTCTATCCTGTGGACAAAAATCTTTTCTATTGTCTTTCTTGCTTTGTCTTGTTTGGGAACAAAGGGAGTCAAAGAGGAAAAGATTACGTGGAATCATATCTATGTATGCCTTGTATTGGGTTTTGTATTTTTCTTTTTGAACTGGTGGCTTCTCTATCTGCCTCTTCCCAAAATAGCCAATGCAGGCTTTTATATCTTTGCCATTGCAGTAGGATATATATTGCTCTTGATGGCGGGTACATGGATGAGCCGTTTACTCAAAACCAACCTGATGGACGATCCGTTTAATAACGAAAACGAATCGTTTATGCAGGAAACCAAGTTGATGGTAAACGATTATTCAATAAATCTGCCAACAAAGTTCTGGTACAAAAAGAAGCAGTGGAAAGGATGGATAAATGTCGTAAATCCTTTTCGTGCGGCTATTGTATTGGGTACTCCGGGGTCTGGTAAGTCCTATGCTGTTGTAAACCAATTTATCAAACAGCAAATAGAGAAAGGTTATGCAGGCTATATTTACGATTTCAAGTTTCCAGACCTCTCTACTATTGCCTATAACCATCTGTTAAACAATAGAGAAGGTTATGAGAAAGTGCCGACTTTTTATGTAATAAACTTTGACGATCCAAGTCGTAGTCATAGGTGCAATCCGATTAATCCTTCTTTCATGGACGATATTTCAGATGCTTATGAGAGTGCATACACGATTATGTTAAATCTGAATCGAACGTGGGTACAGAAGCAGGGAGACTTCTTTGTAGAATCTCCGATTATTCTGTTTGCCGCTATTATCTGGTATTTGCGTATTTACAAGGATGGTAAATATTGTACTTTTCCTCATGCCATAGAATTTTTGAACAAAAGCTATGAAGATATTTTTCCTATTCTGACCTCTTATCCCGACCTCGAAAATTACCTGTCTCCCTTTATGGACGCATGGAAATCTGGAGCGGCTGATCAGTTGCAGGGGCAGATAGCATCAGCTAAGATACCTCTGTCTCGTATGATTAGTCCGCAATTATATTGGGTAATGTCGGGTGATGAATTTACCCTCGACATTAATAATCCTGATGATCCTAAGATATTGGCAGTAGGTAACAATCCCGACCGTCAGAATATCTATGGGGCAGCATTGGGATTATATAATTCCCGTATTGTGAAGCTCATAAACAAAAAGGGGCAGCTCAAATCATCGGTTATCATTGACGAGTTGCCGACTATTTATTTCAAAGGATTGGATAACTTAATTGCTACCGCCCGAAGCAACAAGGTTGCCGTGTTGTTGGGCTTTCAAGATTTTTCGCAGCTAAAGCGTGACTATGGTGACAAAGAGGCTGCTGTTGTGATGAACACAGTAGGTAATATTTTTTCCGGTCAAGTGGTTGGCGATACAGCGAAAACCCTGTCCGACCGCTTCGGGAAAGTATTACAGAAACGCCAGTCCATGACCATTAACCGCAACGATAAATCAACCTCCATTTCTACCCAAATGGACAGTTTGATACCTCCATCCAAAATATCCAATCTGACACAGGGTATGTTTGTCGGGGCGATAGCGGATAATTTCGACGAACGTATTGAGCAGAAAATTTTTCACTGTGAGATAGTGGTAGACAACGAACGTGTAGCTTCTGAAACTAAAGCGTACAAGAAGATACCCGTTATCACTAACTTTGTAGACGAGAACGGTGTAGATCGTATGAAGGAAATGATTAAGGAGAACTACGACCGCATCAAAGCGGAAGCGAAACAGATTGTCGTTGAGGAATTGCAGCGGATAAAGGACGATCCTGACCTTTGCCATTTACTGCCGAAACAAGAGGAATAAACAGAAAATAGCCGCAATTCATTCGACCTAATTACGGCTATTTTGGTTTTTATTAGAAGTCATTTTTTATCCATTTAAGACTGTGCATATTCCCGAAATTAATTTTCATAATATACTCATCTTCACCAATAAATTCGTTCAAAAATCGTTCGGTAAACCCACATCCTCCTTTAGCTTTAGCTTTTCCCAAAACACTGGTAAGGGGGTAAAACGTATGCTTAAACTCACCCCGTTGATAATATTTCTCTTCTAACTGGAGTGCTTCTTCTGTATCACAAATTATTAGAGAACCTTTGCCTTTACTGAATCTTCTTGCACACTCTAATCGCCTGGTAAAACTTGCTATTTTCCCATTTTTACTAAGCCTTTCGCACGCCCGAAATAAGATTGGTCTAGTTGTAGGCAGATAATTCTTTAAGACAATATCCCACACATCAAAAAAGGCTTTTCTTTTTTCGGAAGCATCAGTACGACACCACTCAATAATAAACCCTCTAGTTTGATTAGTTATCTCCAAATCTTTTTGCAAAATATCAATTAGATTTTGGGCTATTTCGACCTTTTGATTTTTGGATAATCTATATTGGTATTTGTCATTCATATATCTACTGCTTTTTTTGTAATTTGTCTATAATGCTTGTCGCATTATCCTCAAAGAATTTTCGAAGTGTGGTATCCTTTTTCAATAAGATATTGTGTTCATCTTCAAAAAAAGACATCATTCGTTTTCTCATTTCAATCAATTCATTCTCAGTTGGGATCTTATTTACATACTCCAAATGCTCTGTTATTTCTGAACGAATATAATCTCTTAATACCGTCTTTTCAAAGGAATCAAGTTCAGAGAATTTCTTTTTCTCGGAAAATACAGGGAGACAATCTATATCCGGATCATCAAAAACATAGTCATTATAATTATCCTCTATCTCCGGCTGACTTCGACTCATTCCCAGAACCATTTGAGCAAATTCGGCAGCTTCCGGATATTTCTTGTTTTTCGACATCTTTTCAAGAAATTCCCAATCCTGTCCGGAGCGTGAGTATTTTCCGGCAATCCGATCTATTTGATTGATGTGTTGCAGTTCATTTTTACGTTCCTGCGGCAAAGATGAGCATTCCTTACAGATATGTTTACCATGCCCTTTACCACTAAATGCTTCGTTCGGTTTGGATGCACCACATATCCTACAATAGTGTCCTCGTTTTTTCTTTTTAGCCATAATGATATTCTGAAAATAACAATCACAAATATACAGTTCTTTCTCGATTCTGATTGTAAAATAATTCGAGAAAGAACTCCTTTCAACAAACCATCCCCAGACAACTCCAGCCACAAGCATCCACCTCTTTAAAACCTTGCAATCAGTCCATTAGTAAGATGTATTTTCGCTCTGCATTAATAGTAATGCAGAATAAAAATATCATTTATTATGGATCAAAACAAAGTAAAATCCGAAGAGCCTAAAGTCTTACTGACCCAAGGCGAAGATGGCAAACTAAAAGTCATCACAGGGGAGCAGGACGGTAAACTCAAAACCGTTGAACCCACCAAAGAGAATGCCGACCAGTTTTTGAAAGTTGATACCAACAGCAACTTTCTGGAAAATTTCTTCAAGAAGATGTCGGCACAGTTCAATCACCCGTCACATACCGGGGTTTATGCCGTCGGGATATCAGCTGTAGATAAAATAGCGGCTTTTCTCGACAAACTTATCCGTATCGACCACACAGACAAGGCTCTCGATCCGTATCGTCTTAAATTTGATGGTAAGATAAAGATACATATCGAGCTTACAGGCAAGTTTCAGCCTTTAGACCTCAATAAACTCAATTGGAAAGAGACTGAGAAGTTGGGACTTTCGGGAGATAAGTTGCAGGATGCCCTCAAAGCGATGGTTTACGGACACAAATCTCCCGGTTTGGTTGATATCAAACCGACTATCGACGGCAATGAGTTCCCGATGCAAGCCCGCTTATCATTGGAGCCACAAGAGGATGGCAGCATCAAGTTGGCAACACATCCCAAGCAGGAGCAGCCCGATTTTGAGAAACCATTTATGAATGTAGTTTTTTCCGAACAGGACAAAGAACAGCTCCTGAAAACAGGGCATGGGGCACGTGTGTATGACCTTCAAGTGAATGGAGAGAAAATCCCCTCACTTGTATCTCTCGACAAAATGACAAATCGACTCGAAGCTGTACCTCTCTCCGAAATCAATATCCCTCAAACCTTGAAGAACGCTCCTCTTTCTCCCGAACAGCAACAGGGTTTGAAAGAAGGTAAAGCCGTATGGGTTGAGGGTATGGATAAAAAAGTAAAGCCGGGAGAAGAACCACAGAAAATAGATCGCTTCGTACAATTCAATGCAGTCAATAAAAACTTCGATTTTAAGTTCAGCGACGAACAACGGCAACAGCATAAGGAACAGCGACAAACCAGACAGAGCGAAGGACAAGCACAAGAAAAGCCATTGCCCAAAGCCCGTAAAGTTGATGAGGTATGGATTTATTCTAAGCAAGGTGGCGTACAGCTTAGTAAAGAAGAGTTTACCAAGCTGTGTAATAAAGAACCAATCTTTGTTGAGGGTATGCAATCCCGTCCGAAGCAACAACAAACAGATGCTTCAGGTGCACAAAAAGTAGAAGCTACCGATCAGAAAGGACAGAAATATAATGCATGGGTATGGGTTGACGAAAACAGAGATAAAGTCCGCCATACCTCTAAGCATCCCGATCAAGTACGAGCAATCGAAGC
Organism: Dysgonomonas sp.; assembly: GCF_035323175.1. Taxonomy (NCBI): domain Bacteria; kingdom Pseudomonadati; phylum Bacteroidota; class Bacteroidia; order Bacteroidales; family Dysgonomonadaceae; genus Dysgonomonas; species Dysgonomonas sp. The sequence continues at coordinate 19,519 of NZ_DAOKYH010000005.1, forward strand.
GAAGCAAGCGGCTAAGGATTTTCAGAAAGTTACTCCTGCTGCCGAAAGCAGAACACAAGTGGCTGTCAATAATGAAGGTAAGACCAACGAAGCGACCAAACATTCCAAAGAGCCGCTAAAACAAGGACAGATACAACCCACCGCCAAACAAGTCGAAAAGAAGGAGCAAAAACAGCAACAGGAACAAAAACAATCTCCTGCCGCTCCGAAAAAGAACAGAGGACGTAAAATGTAGAAATGTAAAATAATAAAAGGGTCTGCGACCCACCACTAAAAAATCAATGTTAAAATGAAAATAATAATAGCAGAAAAACCCTCTGTGGCAAAAAGTATAGCAGCCATAGTCGGAGCAAACAATAAAAAAGAAGGCTATATAGAAGGTAACGGATATACCGTTACATGGGCATTCGGACATCTGGTAGGACTCGCCATGCCGGAATATTATGGTATTACAGGATTTCAGAAAGAGAACCTGCCGATACTTCCTAAAGAATTTAAACTCTTGCCCCGACAAGTCAAAGAGAGTAAAGAGTATAAGAATGATCCCGGTGTGATGAAACAACTAAAGGTTATCCGCGAGTTATTCCATCGTGGAGAATCTATAATTGTGGCAACCGATGCCGGACGAGAAGGGGAGCTCATATTCCGCTATATATATGAATATATAGGATGCACCCTTCCGTTTGAAAGACTTTGGATCAGTTCACTAACAGACCGAGCCATCAAAGACGGCTTTAAAACCCTTCGCCCCGGAGCAGATTACGACAATCTGTATGCTTCTGCCAAAGCCCGCAGTACCGCTGATTGGCTTGTCGGCATCAATAGCAGTCAGGCTCTTTCAATCTCCGCAGGATACGGTGTTTGGTCACTTGGTAGAGTACAAACTCCGACACTGGCGATTATTTGTAGTCGGTATCTGGAAAATAAAGATTTCAAGCCACAGACCTATTTTCGTTTGAAATTACAGATAGAAAAAGATACAACATCGTTTTGTGCCCATTCTGTAGATAAATTTGATGTTAAAAGTCAGGCTGAAGATATTACAGCAAAGGTAAAAGCCGCAGGAGCTATACAGGTTACAGCCGTAGAACGTAAGGAGGTCAAGCAGGAACCACCTTTGCTGTACGACCTTACCACACTTCAAAAGGAAGCCAACAGCGAGCATGGTTTTTCGGCAGATAAGACGCTGACGATAGCACAAAATCTGTATGAAGCGAAGAAAATTTCCTATCCCCGAACGGGCAGCCGTTATATTTCCGAGGATGTGCTGGAGGAAATACCGCACCTGATCGCTACGCTGCGGGCACACTCTCTTTTCGGAAAATACATAGACGGCAGATTCGACACTACGCTCAATACCCGTTCGGTGGACGATAAGAAAGTGACCGACCACCATGCGCTGATTATTACAGAAGAATCAGCAAGTAATTTATCCAAAGACGAACAGCTTATCTACGATATGGTTGCCGGACGTATGCTCGAAGCCTTTGGCGAACGTTGCATCAAAGAGAACACCACCGTATCACTTGATGCCGATGGCGTACACTTTTCCTGCAAAGGAAGCGTTACACTCGTCCCCGGCTGGAGGGCGGTATTTGATGCTAAAGACGAGCCAAACAATGGAGAAGATGAAAATTCAACTTTACCTGCTTTAGTTGAGGGAGATCGTTTGTTGATTCGAGATTGTGAAATTCAGGAAAAGCAAACCAAGCCCCGCCCATTGCATACGGAGGCTAGTTTGCTTAGTTCGATGGAGTCAGCAGGCAAAGAGGTAGAGGATGAGCAACAACGTGAAGCGATGAAGGAGTGTGGTATCGGGACACCCGCTACCCGTGCATCCATTATCGAAACATTATTTTCCCGTGAGTATATCGTGAGAGAGAAGAAATCCCTTGTTCCGACAAACAAAGGATTGGTAGTGTATCTGGCGGTAAAAGACAAGAAGATAGCCGACGTAGCTATGACAGGGCAATGGGAAGAAGCCCTCAATAAAATTGCTTCGGGCAAAATGGATGCCGCTACTTTCCATAAAGGGATAGAAGTCTATGCTTCACAGATCACTACGGAGCTGCTTTCTACCGCCATTGAACGGACAGATAATCGCAATACTTGTCCTTGTCCAAAATGTAAAAACGGGCAGATGGTATTTTACCCGAAGGTGGTAAAATGCAAGGATGAAAATTGCGGACTGACTATATTTAGAACCGTTGCGAAAAAAGAACTGACGGATGGGCAACTTAACGACCTTTTGATGAACGGCAAAACTGCACTTATAAAAGGTTTTGTGAGTTCTAAGACCGGAAGCACCTTTGATGCTATAGTTAAATTCGATGCGGACTACAAAACAGTCTTTGAGTTCCCGCCACGCAAAGGTGACAGCAAAAAACGACGTTCTAAGTAAAATCACTATCTTTACCACTGAAAGGTCTTTGTTCTACGATTCGGAATAGTCGTTTAACATTGATTTTTTAGTGGTGGCATCCGGAGCTAAGCTCTGGATGCCTTTTTTCTTTTCCCATCTTTTTCCCCACTAAAAAATCAATGATATGGCAACAAAACCAAATACGTCCGCCGTAAAATTCTCTTATTTTAGGCTATCCCTATTATCCTACCTGCGAGACACGCACCCTGCTAAAGCTACCGACCTCGATTTTATTGCTGCACGCGGCGATGCGGCAGCAGAGGCATACAGCCAAGCCATAAAAGCAGGTCATACCCACGATGAAGCAGAAGTAATCTCTTCGCAAGTCCTGTATGAAGGCTTGCATTTCTCCACCTACCGAACACTTGTTACTATCCTCTGGGAAGAATTTTCTGAGGAAATAGACCCGTCACAAGCTGAAGGCGTAGCAATGGAGTTATTGCCCCGACTTACGAGTACGGTTCAAAAATATACTTTGTCTGATGATTTTGCCGATACACCACAGTACAATCAGTTTTACACGGAACTGACCGGCGAAATACAAATCCTACTCGAAAATGGCTTATAATAAGAAAGCCCATCTTCGGGACAATATCGAGGCGATCCGCATTGCATTCGCACTCGATAAAGAGAAAAGACAGGCTACCAATGACGAAAAAGTAAAACTGGCAGCCTATTCCGGTTTCGGAGGGATAAAAGCCGTGTTGAACCCCGCCGCCAAACCGGAAGATATAGCCCAATGGAAAGATTCGGAACGTGATTTGTTCCCACTTGTAAGTGAACTGCACCAAGTGTTACGGGATGGAGCGAAAGACGATACCGAATACAAACGCTATGTAAGCTCGCTTAAAAATTCGGTGTTGACCGCTTTCTATACGCCCAAGCCAGTTATTGATGCTTTGGCACTCGTTCTGAATAACAGTGGTATCAAACCTCAACGTTTTCTTGAACCCAGTGCAGGAGCCGGAGCGTTTATAACTTCATTCAAAAAAACTGTACCAAATGCAGAAGTAACTGCATTTGAAAAAGACCTGCTGACGGGCAAGATTCTCTCACACCTTCACCCACAGGATAAAATACGGATTGAAGGTTATGAGAAAATGGAAGGACGATACTCACAACATTATGATGTGATAGCCTCCAATATCCCTTTCGGGAATGTAGCCGTATTTGACCCCTTGCTATCTAAACATGAGATACCCGCAGTGAGCCAATCCACAAAAGCAATCCACAATTACTTTTTCACCAAAAGTGTAATGGCTGCCCGCGAGGGTGGGTTGATTGCTTTTATCACTTCGCAGGGCGTTCTTAATTCGGAGCAGAACAAACCGATTCGTGAACACCTGATGAATAGTTGCAATGTCGTTTCCGCCATCCGATTACCCAACAACCTCTTTACAGAAGAAGCAGGGACAGAAGTGGGCAGCGATTTAATTATCCTGCAACGCAAGAATTCAACTATTCTGCCTACCCAAAGACAGCAGGATTTTATCGAAACTCGCAAGCTATCCAACGGCATATCCATAAACAACCTGTTTAAAGACTTCGACAGGGTGATACAGACTGATGTAAAAGTCGGTACAGACCCCTACGGAATGCCTGCGATGGAATTTACCCATTCCGGTGGAACAGAAGGCATTGCCGTCGCACTTTACCGGATGCTGAATGAAGATTTTTCCAAACACCTCGATCTGGAGCACTACTTGGCTCACGCTCCGGAGAAACAGCAGCAACAAACAACTGTAACTCCGACAATAAATCTCAATCCAAAAAGCAAACAGGAAATCTCTGTTTCGGATATGGTGGAACTAAGCCCCAAATCGGCTTATGAACCTATCGCCGAAGATTTAGTTCATTTCTATCCTTTTGGAGAAGCCAGAAACCGCAAAGCATGGGCAGAACTCTCTGAGCAGGGAAAAAAAATAGTCGTGGAGCCACGCATTAACCAAGCGAAAGAAGAGACGAAAGCTATACCAACAGTAAAAGAAAAAGATACAATTATCCGGGATGAAGCCAGCGGATTGTTTGTAAATACGAACACAGGAGAAGTAATAGAGCAAAAGGAAGTACCGCCACCCGATATGGAACAACAACTTATTGTAACCTTATACGACCTGTTTGGTTTTTCTGCCGAAGAACGTTCACAAATTAAACAGCCCAAACGTTCGCGCCGCCGTATGCCCATACCACAGCCTAAAGCCAGTCAGCAGCAGGGGGCACAGCCTAAAAGTCCGGCAGCAGGCAAACCAACGGAGACACCCGAACAACGTACCGAGCGGTTGGAAAAGGAAAGAGCGGAACGATTGAAGCCCATACCGATGCCGATACCCGAAAATGGATTGCCTAAACATTATAAAAATGGTTCTTTGGTAACTGATGGGGATAACCGTATAGGCTACCTAAAGGATATGGACGGACATCAACCCATGTTCCATCCTTTGGAATTATCATCCAATGAACAAAAACGGGCATCCCTCTATATTGAGATACGCGATACTTACAATCATCTGTATAACAACGAAGCCGATACACTTAAAGAGAATCCTGCATTACGGCAGATGCTCAATCGCCTGTATGATGATTTTACACAAAAATTCGGGAACTTGAATGATGCGAAAAATATAGATCTCATCAAGATGGATGTCGCAGGACGGGAAATACTCTCGTTGGAACGCTACCGAGAGGGCAAAGCTATCAAAGCAGATATTTTCGAACGTCCCGTAGCATTTAACCCCAATGAGATTTCGAAAGTAGATAACGCATACGAAGCTCTTGTCTCCAGTCTCAATAAATACGGAGCGGTCAATTTAGATCACATGGTTTCTCTTACAAGTAATACGCAAGAGGGAATACTTGACGAGTTGAAAGGCAAAATCTATTTCAATCCTCTTGTGGGAGGCTATGAAGTAGCGGACAAGTTTGTATCGGGTAACGTTATTTCAAAAGCAGACGAAGTACAGAACTTTATTGACCGCAATCCGAATCATGAAGCTGCCAAAGAATCTTTGGCTGTTCTACAGGATGCCATACCGAAACCAATAGCTTTCGACGATCTGGATTTTAATTTCGGGGAACGCTGGATACCTTCGGGCATCTATGCTGCTTTTGCTTCATACCTTTTTGAAACGGACATAAATATACATTATGCACAGAGCAGGGACGAGTTCAGCATAAATTCCAATACTAAAAATGCCAAGATCAGCGATCAGTATGCCGTCAAAGGTGAAAGCCGCACCTTTGATGGTATTGCCCTGATGCGTCATGCTCTGCACGACACCACTCCCGATATAACCAAAACGGTCAGAGTAGATGGCAAAGATACAAAGGTACGCGACGGAGAAGCCATTCAGCTTGCCAATACCAAGATAGATGAGATGCGTAACGGCTTTTCGGATTGGCTCAGAGAGCAGGCTCCCGAATTTAAAGATAGGCTTGCCGATATGTATAACCGCACATTCAATTGTTTTGTACGTCCCGAATATGACGGTTCGCACCAGACTTTTACCGGTCTTGATCTGAAAGGTTTAGGTATTCCCGACTTATACAAGAGCCAGAAAGATGCCATCTGGATGCTTAAATTGAACGGTGGTGGTATAATCGACCATGAAGTGGGAGGTGGCAAAACGCTGATTATGTGTTGTGGAGCAATGGAGATGAAACGGCTCGGATTAGTGAATAAACCGCTTATCACAGGACTGAAAGCCAATGTCCATGAAATCGCCCAGACCTTTTGTACGGCATACCCTGATGCAAAGGTACTCTATCCGGGTAAGGAGGATTTTACACCACAAAACCGCAATCGTATTTTCAATGAAATGAAAAACAACAATTGGGATGCGGTGATTTTAACACACGAGCAGTTCGGTATGATACCGCAGTCTCCGGAGATACAGCGAGGCATCTTACAGGCTGAACTCGACAGCGTGGAGGAAAACCTCGAAGTGTTGCGTTCACAGGGTAAAGAGGTATCAAGAGGGATGTTGAAAGGTTGTGAGAAACGCAAAAGCAATCTTGAAGCTAAATTGGAAGGGGTAGCCCACCAGATCGAAAACCGCAAGGATAATATGTCGGATTTTCGGATGATTGGTATAGACCATTTGTTCGTAGATGAATCTCACAAATTTAAAAATCTGACTTTTACCACCCGTCACGACCGTGTGGCTGGCTTGGGAAATACCGAAGGCTCGCAACGGGCACTCAATATGCTTTTTGCCCTGCGTACCATTCAGGAACGCACAGGCAAGGATTTAGGGGCTACTTATTCATCGGGAACAACGATTTCCAATTCATTGACAGAATTATATCTATTATTCAAATACCTGCGTCCTAAAGAACTGGAAAGGCAGGGCATTAACACCTTCGATGCATGGGCAGCCATTTTTGCCAAGAAAACCAAAGATTACGAGTTCTCAGTAACGAACCAGATTGTACAGAAAGAACGCTTTCGTTATTTTATCAAAGTGCCGGAACTGGCTTCCTTCTATTCCGAGATTACCGATTACCGTACTGCACAGGATATTGGTATCGATCGTCCCGAAAAGAATGAGATTCTGCACAATATACCACCGACACCCGACCAGCAGGAGTTTATCGGTAAGCTGATGGAGTTTGCCAAAACAGGAGATGCTACACTATTGGGGCGTGAGCCACTCTCTGAAAGGGAAGAAAAAGCAAAGATGCTGATAGCGACTGACTATGCCCGAAAGATGTCGCTCGATATGCGGATGATCGACCCGGATAAATACGGAGACCACATAGACAACAAAGCCAGCCATTGTGCCGCCTCAATAGCGGACTATTACCAAAAGTATAATGCCCAGAAAGGAACACAGTTTGTATTTTCGGATTTAGGAACTTACAAGCCGGGGCAATGGAGTCCCTACACCGAAATCAAACGCAAATTAGTGGAAGATTACGGCATCCCTGCATCTGAGGTGAGATTTATTCAGGAAGCCACCAGCGAGAGGGCACGAAAAGCCATGATAAAAGATATGAACGAGGGTAAAATCCGTGTTATGTTCGGTTCTACTGAAATGTTGGGAACGGGCGTTAACGCTCAAAAACGGGCGGTAGCCATTCATCATTTGGACGCACCATGGCGTCCGTCTGATCTGGAGCAACGCGATGGACGGGCGATACGCAAAGGCAACGAAATTGCAAAATTGTATGCTGACAATAAGGTAGATGTGAAGATTTACGCTGTGGAAAAATCATTGGATGCATATAAATTTGGCTTACTACACAACAAGCAACTATTTATCAAACAGCTTAAAAACAACAATCTGGGTACTCGAACCATTGATGAGGGTAGTATGGATGAGAAAAGTGGAATGAATTTTTCTGAATATGTAGCTATCCTGTCGGGGAACACCGAATTGTTGGAGAAAGCAAGGATAGAAAAGAAGATAGCTGCTTTGGATAGTGAAAAGCAGGCGTTCGTTCGGGGCAAATCTTCGAGCCGTTACAAATTAGAGAATATCATGCAGACAGTAGAATCCAATAAAGGATATATTGATAGAATCTCTAAGGATGTGGAAGCCTTCAATAGCCGGGTGCAGCTTGCTCCCGATGGCACACAGCTCAATCCTGTAAAATTGGATGGGTTTCAAGCTACCGACCCGATTGCTATTGGTAAGAAGTTGAACGAAATAGCAGACAAAACACGTACACATGGGGCACACGAGAAAATCGGTTCGTTATATGGCTTTGATTTATTGGTAAAATCCGAAACGACAAATAAAGACGGTTTTGACCTGGTACAAAACCGATTTTTTATACGTGGCGAAGGGCAGATACTTTACAACTATAATTATGGAAGTTTGGCGGCAGACCCTAAAACGGCATCGCTGAACTTTTTAAATGCACTCGACAGTATGCCTAAGCTGTTGGAGAAGTATCAAACGGACACCGATAAACGGATGCAGGATGTACCCGTTCTCAGGCAGGTAGTGGAAAGTGTGTGGTCAAAAGAGAATGATCTAAAAGACTTGAAAACGGAGCTTACAGCGTTGGAGCGTAAGATAGAGTTGTCCTTGAAGCCCATCGAGCAAAGCGAAGGGCAAGAAAATGTTTCCGAAAAGAATCAGCTTCAATCTCAGAGTAACTCAAAATCAGCAGTAATTCAGGATGCTCCTATGCCGAATACTTTGCAAGGAGTGAAAGAGGTTATGGGAGACAGGTTCGTTATTGGATCGGTGGGTAGTAGTCCGCCACCAAAAGAAGAAAAAAGAGGCATGAAGCTCTAAATGAAAATGACCGTAGAAAAATTCTGCGGTCTTTTTTATTTATTCTTTTTCTACCATATCCTCATCGATATTGTCTCTAAAGTGATCACGAATAAATTTTTCTACGTTTTTCTCTGTGTAAAATATCTTATGATGGATGGTTATATAGGTCAGTTCACCAGCCGAGCGATAACGCTGTAATGTCCGCTTGCTTACATTCAGCATTTGGCACAAGTCTTGATTGTCCAAAAGTCGTTCGCCGTTTAGTACATTATGTCGTCCGCTCATTATATCCATGAATTTATCCAATCGGTCAAAACGTCCCATGAACTGCTCGAACCACTCTTGCATGAAATCTTTTAATCCTTCGTCCTCGCTCATGGTTTGCCTCCTTTCTTATCGTTTTTCACCACAACTCCCGGCAATAGGCGTTTGACCTCTGCCAACATATACCACACTTTCCCTCCCCTGATTGAATAGGTTATTTCTCCCTTACTGCGTAACCGTTGCATGGTGCGTTTACTTACCCGCAATATGGCAGCAGCATCTTGATCACTCAGCCAAACCTCTGATGGATCGGACTGTTGTAGAATGCTATTTTCTTTCGCCTGTTTTTGTACAAAAGAATGAATCCGGTCGATTTTTTGCAGCAACTTTTTATAGGCTTCCGATTCTATACTTATTACTTTCATACTCGCAACTTATTGATTTGATGCAAAGTTCGAGCGTTTTGAGACACTTTATAACGAGGTCGGTATTACTTTTTTTTGAATGTTATTACAAATCGTTTATATACAACAGGTTAGCATATATGTTTTTTAGAAATAACAAGAAGGAAAATACGGAAAAGGTCGGTATAAAGCGTATGATAAACCAAACCAGCCGATTTTGAACTAAATTAGCATCAAAATCGGCTGGTTGAGCATACATACCGACCTCGGTATTATTATTTTCTGCCCATACGTCGCAATAGGGCATCTTTTAATTTGTCAAGAAATGGCGTAGGATTATTCCGTATTTTCAAATCTCCAAGAGTTCGTGAAAGATTACTGTCCAATTGGATATTAAATACATTTTGAATATAATCGTAAAGCTGTGTTAGTGGTAGGTCTCCAAACATTCCGGCACTATCCCAAGAGAAAATTTGTTCCTGCAATTCCGCTTTACTGCCCATCCACGTCTTTTTTGTAGCAGGGAAACCAAAAGAGCAAGTTTTCAAACCATTATCATTCAATAGCTCTACTTCGTGCATCAAATAGACGGAAAGCATATCATTTGCCAAAATCTTTGCCACCTTAAAATCACAATTAGTAGAAAAATTAGGATCAAATTCATAATAAAATGTTTCGAGGTATTGCTCTAAATCTGTTTTATCCCGTAGAAAATAAAAAGCATCCAAATGGGAGGAGTCCGAGCGGTAATAACGGATAAAATCAAGCCGCTTGCTGTTATATTTATTAATATCATTCAATAACTCGCAGAGGTATTCCCGTTGTTTCTCTACACCTATGGGGCGATTCATCTCAATGTTATAGACTTTACGATAGTAGATCAAGCGGGAGCACAATCTGGGTTTAGCCTCTTTAAAAAAATAGATTTCTTCTTCTTCATCTTTAAAATTGTATGACAAAATAAATACCTTTAATTGGTTAAAAGCTTTGACAAGTATACGGGAAGCCTCCAAAGACTTCGTAATCATACTGATTTCTGAGCATTCTATTTGCTCAATCTTTATATCTATTTCTTTTTTTAAACAGGAGGCAAATTGAATCATAACTATGCATCTTATTTATACCAAACAATACAACATGGTTCTATTACTAATTAAACGATTTTGGAGATTGAGCAAATAATTATACTTTATACTCTCCTCAGCATAATACAACCTGTTAATATATATGGCTCTATAGATTTTCATGATAAAATAAGTTGTTATACAGATTTAAGGTTTTGTTCGGTCATATATTCTGTATTTACAGAAATGAAATTTATGATAAATAATTCATTTTTTTACGATTATAGATTCGTTTGGCTGGGTTAAAAAATTATCCAACCAAACGAAATTGTCAAAAATCACTTTCTAAAAATAATTAGCTATAATCCATGCCTTAAACCTAACTCTTCTCATATATGGAATAGAATTAAAATGATAATACAATTCACTCTTTTGGATCTGAAGAATATAAACCATACTATTTGGTAGGAGTAAGAGTTATTGGACAAGGCTTTTACATAAACCTAAATGACTTAAGGAACGAACATACTCGCTTTTTCATTTATTTACGGTATTTGCAGCAATCAGGCAATGCCGCATAGACAGTCTGATCGGCTTTGTCTTTATCCGTGTCATGCCCTGCCTTTGCAATAGCTTTGCTAATAGCATCAAGATCTGTCTGATGCGGATCAAAGTTCAGGTGCAGTTCTTTTTTATTGATGTCCCATGTTGCCGAAGTAACACCTTTGACATCCTTGCCCGCTTTTTCAATGCGTTCTTTGCACATTTCACAGTTGCCTTGTACACCTAGCATAGCATGCTGGCCCTTACCGTGTTCATGTCCGTTTGTCATACCAGCGGTCTCCTCATTTTTTTGTGAATTACCTGCTGTACTGTTAGTGCTACCTGAGTTGCAGGATACCATAATTAAAGAGATTACTACAATTGATAGAATTAATTTTTTCATTTTGATTCAATTTAGAATTTGTAATTAAGTTGCTTACTTTCTGTACTTACAGCAATTAGGTAGGGCTGCATAAGTTGCTTTATCTGCTTTATATTTATCTGCATCATGACCTGCTTTGGCTATTGCCTTGCCAATTATTTCCACCGATGTGGCGGAGCCATCAAAATTCAGGTGCAGCTGTTTTGTCTTTTGATCCCATGATGCAGAAGACACACCACTGACACCTTTAACCGCTTTTTCGATACGCTCTTTGCACATTTCACAGAGCCCCTGAACGTTGAGTATGGCATGTTCATCTTTGGAAGTAACCGGTTTTATATCACTGGACACACCGCTCATATTATGCCCTTGGTGTCCGGTGGAAACGGGAACTGTGGCTGAGGAACCTTGTTTGCTATCTGTTGACATGGCAGACATATCATGCCCCTGATGCTCATTTGTCGAACCTGCTTCTTTTTTTGTGTTATCCGAGCATCCCGACGTGGCATGGCCTTGATGTCCAGCCTTTGATGCGGACGATTTTTTATTCACTTTACTACGGCTTCCGCAACCGCCTTGCATATCTGTTGTATATTCTTGTCCGGGCGACGTATTTCCTATTGCAGACAATTCATTTTCGACCTGGTTATTACCTTTAGAATAAGATGGAAGGGTAAATAAGACGATGGCTAGCACATAAAAATATTTTTTCATAATCTGACTTTTTTTAATTATTGGATACTTACTATTTTATTTTCTGTATTTGCAGCAGCTTGGCAAAGCATCATAGGCCGCTTTATCCGCTTTATATTTGTCGGTGTCATGACCTGCTTTGGCAACAGCCTTACCGATAACATCTACCGAGGTCTTGGAGGAATCAAAATTCAAGTGCAGTTGTTTCGTTTTTTGATCCCATGATGCAGAAGACACACCACTGACCCCTTTAGCCGCTTTTTCGATACGCTCTTTGCACATTTCACAGAGCCCCTGAACGTTAATCATGGCATGTTCATCCTTAGAAGAAGCAGGTTTCATATCTTTTGTCATGTTATGCCCTTCGTGTCCGGTGGCAGATGCAGTACCCGGCGATGCGGTTTGTTTCATATCTTTGGATTCGCCCGACATATTATGCCCTTCATGCCCTGTAACAGGACGTGAAGCTTCGGCATTCATCATACTGCGTTTACCTTCCAATTGGGCACTGGCATCAATGGAAAATGCTCCGTTGGTAACAATTTCATCCCCGTCTTCGATTCCCGAAAGAACCACATAGGAATCGCCCAATGACGGGCCTAATTCAATTTCACGCAGTATAAACGCAGGGGAATCCGTATCGGGTTGCTTAACATATATAATTGAACGCTTACCTGTCCACAATACCGATGATTTAGGAATTACAATCTCATTATCGTACTGTTTTAAAGGGGCTTTTACAATTGCACTGGCATACATTTCCGGTTTTAACTGAAATCCGGGATTGGCAGTTTCTACTCTGACTTTCGCCGTACGGGTAATCCTGTCCAGTATCGGGTCTATGAATGTTACTTTTCCTGAAAAGGTCTTTCCGGGTGCACTTTGTAATGTGAAATCAATCTTATCCCCGATTTTAAGGAAAGGCAGATCGACCTCGTAAGCATCAAACATCGCCCATACCTGTGAAAGATTGGCTATATCGAACAAAACAGACCCTTGGTTGACATAATCACCTTGGCTGACTTTCTTGCTGACAACAATACCGCTTGTGTTGGCTTTAATTTCAACAAGGGGAGATACCGTTCCTGATTTTTCTATTCTTGATATCTGGTCATCGGATAATTTCCATAAACGCAGTTTTTCTCTGGCTGCTTGAAGCAGGGTGGGCTGCACGGATACCATTTTTGCGGCTTCCAATAATTCCTGTTGTGCACTTAATAACTCCGGGGAGTAAATGGTGGCGATAATTTGCCCCTGTTTGACACTTTCTCCTGTAAAATTGAGAAATAGCTTTTCGATACGACCGCTTACATGCGAGGTTTGCGACTGCGATAAACGTTCGTCCGCCTGTATAGTTCCGTACAGGCGCAAATCCTTAACCGGATTCTGGCGGCTTACTCTGGTCGTTTGTATATTTGCCAACGCAACGGCTTCCGCCGACATCTGAATGGCATCGGGGTCTACAGCTTCGCCGGAACCGCCTGTGGTTTTTAGAGGGATCAGATCCATTCCGCAAATAGGGCATTTACCCGGTTTGTCCATTTTTATCTGCGGGTGCATCGCACAGGTCCAGATTTGCCCGGTTGCATCTTCATGGACGTGCTCCGCCGTTTCATTGTGGCTGCCCGATGAACCGCCGAATATCGCCCAGCCTAGAAATAATCCGGCGATAAGAATCAAACTATACTTCAGATAGTTGTTCTTGAGAATATTTTTTATTTTATTAGTTTCCATAATCTCTCGCTTATTTTTGTTGTTCGGTTTCTTTAAATGAAATCAGCTTTTGAATAGAGGCAACCATTGTATTATAGCTCGCTACAGCTTCCGCTCCCTTTAGTTGATAATCCAAAAGCTGTCGTTGTACCTGGATTACGTTAGTCAGATCACTTTTGCCGGAAACAAATTCCTGCACGACTAAATTGTAAGTTGTCTGTGCCAGATTAGACTGCTTTTTATACAATTCAATCTTTCGGGAAGCATTGTCCAATTGATGTTTGGTTTTGTATAAATCCGCCTCAAGGGTATTGATGGTGTTTGCATATTTCTCCTGGCTTGCCTGCCACCAGAACTTACTTTCCCTCTGCTGAGCTTTGTATTTACTTCTATAGATAGGGATGGACAAAGTAACCATCGGCATAATCATATCCTTTCCGTTCATTTCTGTTACCGGAATACCCATGCCCATATCCATACGTTTATTGATGAGCATATATTGCAACCCTATGCCAAACATCGGATAACTCATTTTTTTATCCATTTCTGCTTTGGCTTTATAGGCAAGCCCTTCTTCATTTATCATTCCCAGCATCGGGTTCTGATCGGTTATCTTATCCATAGCGGATGCCCCGTCAAAGAGAAATGGAATCTGTTCAAAAGAATCGGGTATTTCGATATAGGTATCGGCAGAACGGTTTAAGAGGGCATTGAACTTTGCTTTCTCGGCTTTTATCTCGGAGAGGATACTTTCGATATTATTATCCAATTCCGTTATTTCAAGCTGAATACGCAGCACATCCGACATACCCGAAGATGCACCGGACGACATACTACTGCCGGGGGAACCACCCATAGAAGACATACCGCTGCTTTGGGAGGCTGCCTGTGTATTCGCACCACCCATTCCTGCCATTGCACCTGCGCTGCCTGAGGGCGGAGTACTTGTCGGGGTAACGGGGGCAGACAGGGTATAACCCGATCCCGAGCCTGCACCAGGAGATGAAAATTTACGCAGTGCCAGGTCTTCCAACTGTGTCAGCAGCTTCTTATTCTCCTGATTATTGATCAGTTTTTGTTGTAAACTGCACAAGATAAACCATTGCGTGTATACATCCAGATAGAGGTTATCCCTTGATTCACGAAACTTTTCAAATGACATTCTCGCCATATGGGTAGCTTCGGTCTGAGCCGCTTTTTTCGTACCGAACCAGGGAAACATTTGCATAAGTGTAAACTGGCCTACCTGACTGCCGTCTATGATTTCCATCGGTTGCAGGAAGAATCCCATTTCCAGTTGCGGGTCCTGATAAGCACCCGCCTGTGGTATTTTTTCCAAAGATGCTTTATAAGCCATAAAATCAGCTTTTACACCCGGATTATTCCGAGCGGCTATCTCCAGGTAATGGCTTAACGAATCAGCCTGTTGCCCATAGAAACTGATACTTATAAGCGTCAGGGATAGCAGCATCACAATATATTTATATTTCTTGTCTGACATATTGCTCGTGTTATTTATTTTCATTCTTCTATTTTACCGTGTTTACTGATCGCACGCTCCCTCCACCAGCATTGGAATACCGGAACTACAAACATGGTCATCGACTGTATAAGCATACCACCGAAAGTCGGTATAGCCATCGGAATCATTATATCGGCTCCCTTACCTGTCGATGTAAGTACCGGAAGCAAAGCTATCAACGCCGTTGCAGTAGTCATGGCGGCAGGGCGAACCCTTCTCAGTCCGGCATGGATTACAGCTTCCCTGATTTCATCCTTAGTTTGCGGATTTCTTTCCACAAACGTATCATGTATATAGGTTCCCATCAATACCCCGTCATTGGTGGCAATACCGAACAGGGCGATAAATCCGACCCAGACGGCGATACTCAGGTTAATGGGATGCATCTGGAACAGGTCACGCATATTCATCCCTCCCACAGAGAAGTTCATAAACCAGGGTTCGCCATAGAGCCATAACAGGATAAATCCGCCGGCAAAAGCAACGATTACCCCCGAGAAGTGAATAAGCGAAGCTGTCACGGTTTTGAACTGGAAGTACAATACCAGCAGGATAGCCAATAAACTCAACGGAACAACTAACAATAAGCGGGTAGCTGCCCGTTTTTGCTGTTCGTAATTTCCGGCAAACTTATACGATACTCCTTTAGGCAATTGCAACTCGCCCGAACTGATTTTCTCTTTGAGTATCTTATCGGCTTCTTTTACAACATCTACTTCAGCTTTGCCGGCTACCTTATCGAAAATCACATATCCAAGCAGGAAGGTGTTTTCACTTTGAATCATCTGTGCTCCCTTGGTATACTGTATATCGGCCACTTCTTTCAACGGAACCTGTGCTCCTGTAGCTGTGGGAACAATCAGCCGTGCCAATTCTTCGGGATTTCCTCTTAACTCACGGGGATATCTCAAGCGCACAGGAAAACGTTCCCGCCCTTCGACCGTCGTAGTTAAAGACATACCTCCCACGGCGGCACTGATTACATCCTGTAAATCGGCTACCGTAATTCCGTAACGTGCCATATTCTGCCTGTTGAGTTTGATCTCGATATAAGGTGCACCTACGGCACGGTCATAGAATACGGTTGAAGACAGGATAGAGGGAACATCTTTGAGTGCCTGCTCCATAGCCCGTCCCCCTTGCTCGATAGACTCCAGATCGGGACCGGAAACTTTTAGTCCCATCGGGGCACGCATACCTGTGGATAACATCACAAGACGGGCTTCGATCGGCTGGAGCTTAGGAGAAGAGGTCAGACCGGGCATATGGGAAACATTCACTATTTCCTGCCAGATATCGTCCGTCTTTTTGATATGCGGACGCCATTGGCGGAAATAATCTCCTTTACTGTCTGCCACCAGACTATCGGCGGGTATCAGTCTGAATCCGTTTTTCGGATTATAGGTTGAGCCTCCTTTTAAGGAAAAATCGCCGTTACGATTGGTTTTGAAACGTTTGCGGTGACCGTTTTCATCCAGTATAAACTCGGAGCGGTAGTTGATCGTGTTTTCAAACATCTGGGTAGGAGCCGGGTCGAGAGCCGAATTGACACGTCCCCATTTGCCGACGGTTATTTCCACTTCGGGAATATTTGATATCCGCTTATCGAGTGTTTCAATAAATTGAAGGTTCTGTTCAATCCCGGTATGAGGCATACTTGTGGGCATCAACAGGAACGACCCTTCATTCAGGCTCGGCATAAATTCTTCTCCGATACCAGGAAAGCGTTCACTGGAGGCTTGCCAGAAACCTGTTTGACGGAAACTTTTCCATCCCACGGTTTCAAATCCTTTGGCTACGAATCCGAAAGTGCTGTCAAATCCAAGCCAGATAACTATTCCGAAAAAGACAGTGGTAATAGGCAGCAGCATAAATTTCCAGCGATGAGCCAGACACCAGCGTAGAATGCCTTCGTAATAAATAACCAGTATCCATAACAGGCCCAGTATAACAGCGATGCAGGAAATCACGAATATAAAGTTCAAAAAGAATCCTTCTTGCGTCCCGATCGGCAGCCATTCTATGGTCAGGTAATATACTGCTATCAGAAGTGCTATTCCTATATTTATATATGTCGGAATTTTATCTTTTGCCCAGTACCATGCAAAGAAATTATTTAATCCCAGCAGGGTAAGTCCTAATGCCGCTACAACGCCTGAGAATATAAAAAGAATTATACCTCCGGCAATAAGAACAATATTTGCGATTTTACGGATTTGTTTCGAAGATAATTTCAGTGAAAAGATATAGTATGCTATTGTCGGCAACATGGCTATCCCTAACAAGAATGCAGAGGTCAGTGCGAATGTTTTCGTATAAGCCAGTGGTTTAAATAATTTACCCTCCTGTGCTTCCATAGCAAAAACAGGTAAAAAGCTGATAATGGTAGTGAGCATCGCTGTCGACAATGCACCGGAAACTTCACTCACACTTTTGTAAATCAGGTTTACAAATGCCTTGCCTCTGGTTATACCTTTATTGGCTTCTTCTTCCATTTCGATGTGCCGGATAATATTTTCGACAAAGACAACCCCCACATCTATCATCACCCCGATGGCTATGGCTATACCCGAAAGAGCCACGATATTGGCTTCGACACCTGTATACTTCATAATAATAAATGTACACAGCACGGCAATAGGAAGTATACTCGATATGATAACCGATGCCCGCAGATTAAAGACAAGTACGATAACAACGATAATACAGATCAGTATTTCATGCGAAAGAGCTGTCTCAAGGGTTCCGATGGTTTCCTGTATCAATCCCGACCTGTCGTAGAAAGGAACAACCGTTACTTTTGAAACAGTACCGTCAGCCAGCGTTTTTTGAGGAAGCCCGGCTTCCATTTCTTTTATCTTGGTTTTGACGTTTTCGATGACTTCCATCGGATTCGACCCGTAGCGGGCGACAACTACGCCACCTACGGCTTCAACACCTTCTTTGTCCAGACCGCCTCTTCGGGTGGCAGGCCCCAGATTAACAAATGCCACATCCTTTATTTTGACGGGGACACCGTTGCGTACCGTTATTACGGCTTCTTCCAGGTCGGATACATTTTTGATATATCCCAGCCCCCTGACCAGATATTCGGCTTTATTTATCTCAACGGTTTCGGCTCCTATGTCCAGGTTGCTTTTCTGCACGGCACTCATCACATCCATAATCGAGACATTAAATGCCCGCATGGCATCGGGATTTATATCGACCTGGTATTCTTTTATAAAACCGCCTATGGAGGCCACTTCAGAAACACCCTCGGCAGAGGAAATGGAATATTTTGCATAGAAATCCTGTATGGTTCTCAGTTCATCGGGATCCCAGCCTCCGGTCGGTTTTCCTGTTTCGGGATTCCGCCCTTCGAGCGTATACCAGTATATCTGGCCAAGGGCTGTTGCATCGGGCCCCAGAGAGGGCTGTACGCCTGTGGGGAGAGTTCCTGCCGGAAGTGAATTGAGCTTCTCCAAAATGCGGGAACGGCTCCAGTAGAATTCGACATTATCATCGAAAATAATATAAATGAACGACATACCGAACATGGAGGTACTGCGGATGGTCTTGACTCCGGGAATACCCAAGAGGGAAGTTGTCAGCGGATAAGTAACCTGCTCCTGCATATCTTTGGGGGAACGCCCCATCCATTCGGTAGCTACAATCTGTTGATTTTCCCCGATATCGGGAATAGCGTCAACGGGTACGGGATCACGGGGTAATAAGCCTCCGTGCCAGTTGAAAGGGGCGGTAGATAATCCCCAGACAACGATCAGGACAAGTAATAACATCGTTATTAACCTGTTCTCAAGAAAATACTTGATAATTCTGTTCAGCATAGTCTTATTTATTATATTTCAATGATTTATCAACGTTTTGCCAGTCTCCCCCATCGTATACATTAGTAAACCCCTGAAGTGTTAATATTGTTTTGGCTTCTTCACTTCTTTTTCCGCTCCGGCAAACTACAATGATGTATTTATAGTCCTTCAGTAAGCGGGAAGATTCTTCCAGTGCATCTAAAGGAATATTGACGGATTTATCGATGTGGCCTTCTTTAAACTCTTCGGGTGTACGTACATCAACTACGACCGCCGATGCTTCACCGGCTATATGGCTGATAAATTCGTAACGTACTTCTTCCGCTTTTGATAAAACGGAATCTGTTACAGTGGCGTGTTCTCTGCCATGATTGGGGTAAGACTGCCCCATAGTATAGCTTGAGGAAAAAGCTATACCGAATAAAAAATATATAGGTCTCATTGTCTTTTGATTTTATAAGCATATATAAATAAGTATAGATATGTAAAACAACTCTAAACAAAACTTAGTTTTAAGTTTGTTCAGATCATCTTGTTTTAATCAATAACGGTGATTATCGACCTTATAAAATCAAATACGGTAGATGCAGATATAGGTAAGCAGGTCTGTATTTTGGGTATAAAGACCGCCCGGTGGAAAAGTACGTTGAACAGTAACCGTAGTATCGGGTTCAACAAAATTGAACATGTAATTTAATGTAAACCAAATGGCATTGAATGATGGCAAAATCTGGCTGAGACTAAACTGCCTGTCTTGGTGCTGATAATCATCAGTCGATAATTCTACTTTTTGAATATCACAGCAATCATCGTGTGAGCCAGGCATTTGATGAGTATCCTGATCCGATATACTCTCCTTTTGGTCAGAACAGCAAGAGTTGTTCTTATGTTGTGGCATATTTTGCATAACCGCACAACACGATTTATTCATCGTATCATCCAAAATACCTACGGAATATAAATTTCCTTCGCAAAAATGCATGGCCAACACCGGATGGGCTCCGACGACCAACATGATGAGAAGTAAAAATATAGATATAATCCGTTTCATTTCAATTGATATTTCAAAAATATAACGATTGACACAAATATATGTATATTATATTTATTGAAAAAATAAGAATTCCTTTTTTGATAAAAATTAACAGTTCGTTGTGATACCATCGGGGTGTATTACACTGGTAATAAATTTATTTTACATGGATTAATTGATAAAGCATAGGCCTATCTCATAATATAATAGCAGGAAAATACCTGAGGAAACAAATATCTGTCATTTTTTTGTAAAAAAATGAAATCGGATTTCCATGTATAGTAGGTTATTTATATATTCTCATAAAAAAATATAAAATTCAAATCAGGTGGATACCCGAATTAAAATATTGATAACTTTGCTTTTACATGGAAAAAAGATTTTTTGCAATAATAGCGATACTCTATCTGGTGTTTTCCATTGGATTTCTCAATTATAGGGTAATATGTCGGAACGATTTGGTAAAATCGGGTCTGGTTGTCAATGAACGTAAAAATGTGTCCTGTAACAGATGTAATGAAAGAGGATGTAAAAACACAGGCAAAGAACAATGCTGCGAGCATAGTATTCAATTACTCAAAATCAATATAGATCAGGTCGATTTTAAACCGATTTTAGAGAATGAGTCATTGCACTTGGTATTTTCATATATATTTCTACACTTTGATAATTCTTTTTTCTTCGTAAAATCCTTAGTATTTTCATTTTATTCAGAAAATGCTCCTCCTGATAGCAGGCAGACTCCTTTGAATATTCTTCATTGCACATACCTCATTTAATTACTTATAATGCAAACAGGCAGGTTGCATTTCATCCTTGTTGGGGCATAATATAAACCTATCCAAAAAGAAGCAGTCTCTGTTTGCTCCTTTGTATCTGATTCGATTTTCATCTGTTTTTTATAAATACGTAACACAGGGTAATTGTAAAATTGTTCGTGTGATCCCTGTATTTATATATCATTAAATTATATGTAATGAATTAAACTATAAAATTATGCTAAAAAATGATATTGGTATTGACGCAGGTTTAATCTGGCGTTTATTGTCTGAGAATAAAGTATTGTCAATAAGGGAAATAGGTGAATTCTCAGGTTACAGGGATTCCATGATTTTTTTAGCTCTAGGCTGGCTGGCCAGAGAAAATAAAGTTTCTTTTAAAGATAATAACGGAACTTTATATATAGAATTAAATAACACTCTCACTGAACTTTATTATTGAACGAAATTAATTTATACTCAAGCGTTTTTTGGGGATAAATAGTTGCTTTTCATATTGTATGAAGTCCATAAATTCTAATATTTCAGGCCATGAGTAACAAGAAAAAATTTAAGTCTCCTGTCACTGTAGTGGAACATGACAGGATCAGAGTGATTTTCTTAAAATATATATCTATCATAAGCCTTTTTATCGGTGCATGCATAGGGTTGATTATCTGGTATTTTTTTATCAGATGTAATCACTCATATTGTGTAAAACATAATTATCCGGTACCCATTATGGGTACATCTGCTTTTATCGTATGGATAATATCCGTCGCAGTATTTAAAAAGTAATGAATATTGATTGCAGGAATATTCCTGCAATCAATATCTCAAATAAACAGGTTTATGACAGATATACTCTACATGCCACAAATGATATTACGGATAAGACTATTACGAACGAATAAAATAGTTTTTTCATTTATCTTTTAATTTTTACAGATTTATAATTTATTTTCTTTTTCATTGAAACGCTTTCGTATAACCAACCGCACAAGGAAGGAATTACCCTACCACAAATCAGAAAATAATTTCAAAAAACACAGTTGGGGTAAATGGAGTAGCCTTAGTGAAAATGTTGGTCGCACTATTCTGACCGGAAATCTGATAATTATATTTTATATTTTTTGTGTTGAAAACATTTAACAACGAGGGTGGTGCAACATCTTATAAACGGATATGGGAAACAGTTTCAAGTTCAAAAATTACAGCCACCTTTTCTCGTCTTACTTCCTTATTGGATAATCTGTCAATTGTTGGAAATAAAAAACCTACATGTGCGGAGAGTTGGAAAAACCAACGGTTTATCTCACAGATAATATATTCTTAGGTAAATTTTCTGTAAATGCAGGTGTGAGAGTGGATATACCACTTAAAAAGGGTGTGTATGCACAGCCTCGCCTGTCGGGAAGATATCAACTATCGGAAGATTACACCCGCATAAAGATAAGAATACCCTATATGAAACTATATTTTTTTTGATAGTCGACTTTCAGTATTCCAGAATAGTAAACCTTAGTTCCTTTTATTATCCATTTCGATTCTTTTGGCTGTTCAGGGAATAAGGAGATTCCTTGACCGAGAATAACAGGGATATAGGCTATTTGCATTTCGTCAACCAAATCAGCAGCTAATAATATTGAAATTAGTTCGCCACCCCCAAACAGCCAAATATCTTTTCCTGGCTCATTACGTAGAGCAGCAATACGTTCAGTAATATTCTCTGTAATGAACTTGATGTTTCCCTTTTCGCCCCAATTATGATGAGAAACCACATAGATCATTTTGTTGGCATAAGTGCCCATTGCATCCATATTTGACATCTCACGCCAAGAACGACCACCCATAACAATAGTGTCAATCGATGCAAAAAAATCCTTATAGCCGTAATTCATTTCTTCGGTAATGGGAAATTCAGAAAGCCATTCAATACCGCCGTCTAGTTCAGCAATTCGCCCGTCGATGGATGCAGCGATGTAAAGGATAATCTTTTTCATGTTTTTTTCATTTAAACGTTACTAATCTTAAAAACGTTCACAATCCCACAAAAAAGAAGCGCGGAACTCACACCATTCCAACACGAGGTACTGGTATACCCTTTGAAAGAAACAGGCAAGCCCACGCCATACTTTCGTATAGCATGAACATTGCGCTATTAGTCCCTTTCAAAATGAAAATTACCAGTTTTCGTGTTGAGACGTTCAGCGAACGTTATGTTATATACAAACGGACGAATCCGCTATTATTCTATTTTACCAATGCAAAGGTAATTATTTCATGTGATTTTATATTGGGGATGTTACTGAATTATTTGTTGCAGCAAATTAAGAAGAAAGAAATTTATTAAAAATCGGAGCAAGCCAAAGATTATTTTCTATCTTTACAAAACGTAAGTCGCTCTTTAATATAGTGAGGAAATTAAGCAAATCTAAGAACCAAGCTGGTTTCTAAATCGTTACCTGCCCGAGTGTAAATGGCTTGTAATCCATTGATTAGGAGATGATAATATGTTTTTTTGTGTCTTGCAAGGTGGAATGTGATATGTTTTGTTATCCCTGCACTGGCTACCCAATCCTTTAGAGGTTGTTGAGTCATAGCCTTTGTTAAACCTTTGAATACTTTTCCTTTACCCCTCTCTCCACATAATTCTAACGCTTCACCGCTAATGGGTAAGGTAGTTTCTGTTTCTGTCTTTTCGGTTCTTAA
The DNA here is from genome assembly GCF_035323175.1 of Dysgonomonas sp. Lineage (NCBI taxonomy): Bacteria > Pseudomonadati > Bacteroidota > Bacteroidia > Bacteroidales > Dysgonomonadaceae > Dysgonomonas > Dysgonomonas sp. The sequence goes on from NZ_DAOKYH010000005.1 coordinate 43,068, forward strand.
CCGCATACAGTAACCACCATCGGAGGCAGGAAGTATTTCTTTCCAATCCAATTTTAAAACATCACTTATCCGTAAGCCTGTCATACATGAGAAAATAGATGCAGACTTTAAAATGGGGAAGTCGCAAGGAGTATTGGCTAAAGTCTTTAATTCATCTAGAGTCAAATATTCTTTCTTTACATCTGTAGTGTCAATCGAGTCCAGATATTCATTGAGATTCTCTCTGAAGAATTTTTCTTTATATGCAATCTTCAATAAAGCTCTGAATGTAGAGAAATAACCTGATGCTGAATTTTTAGATATACGAAGATCTTTATGTTTCAATTGCTTTGCATCCATCAGATAATTCCTAAAGCGGTTGCATAAGTTTACGTTCACATCTCCAAAGGTGCATTTACCTTTGACAAAATTGGAAAAATGCTGATAAACCTTCATCCACTTCTGGTCTTTCTTTTCGGCTTTCAGTTTGTAATAAACCAGAAAGTCAGCTTTCTTTTTATTCTTATCTAAGAAACCGTATTCCTCATTGATAATAGCTTGTACTCTCATGCTGCGGATAACTTCAGCTTTCATCAGCATTTCATTATTGTACTCCTTTTCAATTTCGTTTCTAGGTTTGGCATAGATATAAATACCTAAATACTCACGCCGTATCATTTTCATTGAATACGGATCACGAATAGCAGGATAAAAATCCAGATAAAGACTCTCTCTCGCTCCTGTTATAGGTCGTCGTCGAAGTGCTACTTTGCTTATTCCCATAGTTATAAGATTATTTGAGGGTTGAATAACTTATCTAAGTCGGGCTTTGATATTTTCACATATCTACCTTCTTTTATCTTTGGTATATTATGATACTTCACATAATGATAGAGAGCATCACGTGTGAGATTATACTTTTGCATGGCTTCTTCTGTGGTATAATATTCGGCTTCTTGGGGTTGCTCGTAACCTTTGGCTATGTCGAAATCTTTCTTTGAATATAGGACTTTGCGTCCGTCTTTCTTTCGGGGAATATTCTGCTCGGATACAAAACTATATATGGCTGCTGTTGAGAGATTATACTTCTCTTGGATATCTTCTACTGAATACCATTCTTTTATGTCCTGGCTTTTGTTAAAGCCTTTCTTTTCAAAGTATTTATCGATATGCTCTTTACTGAAATATGATTTACCTCGGATCAATGTTTTAGGGATATTATTTTCTCTGGTAATCTTATAAAGCCACGATTCTTTGATGTTGAATTTTCCTTTAATCTCGGCTACTGTATATAATTCGGTTAATGGTTTAGGCTCTTTACTTGGCTTGGCCTTAGATTCGTATTCCTCTGCATTATCAAACATCTCATCTATATCTGATCTACGAATAAAAGACTTACCATTAGTTTGCACAGCCTTAAGAGTCCCTTTGTGTAAATAGCGATAAACTGTTGTACGTTCAATACCAAGAAGAAATGCAGTTTCTGAAACAGAGAGAAATTCTTTATCTTTTATTTTTTCATACTTATCACTGATTCGCTCTATCTCCTGCATGGTAGAGTAATTAATGGCTACCATCTTAAACTCCCTCTTGCTTTGTTTGTATGCTTTAGAATTGCATTTATGCGAACAATAGCGTGTAGTTGTTTTCTGTGCTATGAAAGTTTTTCCACAACATTCGCAGATCTTTGATATTTCCATTTTACTACTCATAATTTCTCCTTATTTTTGTTGCACCATGTTGCGTGGCGTTGCAATGTGTTGCAATAATACACAATCTATGAACAAAAATTGAGCCATTTTTATATTTTGACGAAAACGGTACAATTATGACAGAAAAACTATCACGTCATTCATCAATATTGATTTTCAAAGATAAAAATAGAAAAGAAAAAGTCGCTATTTAATAGCGACTTAGTTGTACATTATAAGAAATATCTATTAATATTAATTAGTTATCATTTGCCGATACAGAACTTACTAAAAATATTACCCAATATCTCATCTGTAGAAATTTGACCCGTAATTTCCCCCAGATAATACATACATTCACGAATATCTTGTGAGAGAAAATCCCCCGATATTTTTAGTTCTAACCCTTCGGAAACACGTTTTATAGCAACTAATGCATTTTGGAGAGCCTCATAGTGACGAACATTCGTAACAATAATATCTTGCTCACTAATTTCAGGGATATTTGCCGTTTTTACTAATAAGTCTTCCAACTGATTAGTTCCTTGCTCATATTTAGCCGAGATGAAAACCCGTTCAGGAATTTTATCCAATAGAAGCTTTTCTTTTTCTGCTTTTCTTTCTGCTGAAATAATATCAACCTTATTAAATATAAGAATCAACTTCCTATCACCAACTACAGGCAGTATTTTTTGAGACAACTCCTCAATATGCTCATTTATAGTTTCACAATCGGCTACCCACAAAACAATATTCGCTTGTTCTATCTTCTTAAATGTACGTTCAATCCCAAGACTTTCTATCTCATCATGAGTCTCACGTATTCCTGCGGTATCAATGAGTCTGAAAGTCAGTCCTTGTATATTAATCGTGTCCTCAATAACATCTCTCGTTGTACCATGAATATCGGATACAATTGCTTTTTCCTCATGCAAAAGAAGGTTGAGTAAGGTAGACTTCCCGGCATTTGTTTCGCCTATAATTGCAACCGGAATACCGGATTTAACGGCATTACCTATACTAAAAGAATCTGCCAGTTTCTTTATATGTGATTCTATCTGATGCGCTGCTTCTTTGAGATGATCTCTATTTGCGAATTCAACATCTTCTTCCGAAAAGTCAAGTTCGAGCTCTATCAAAGAGGTAAAATTCAACAATTCAGTACGAAGCTCAATCAACTTATTACTAAAACCTCCACGCATCTGATTCATTGCCAAGCGATGTGTTGCGGCTGAAGATGATGCTATTAAGTCCGCCACCGATTCAGCCTGAGACAAATCCATCTTTCCATTTAAGAAAGCTCGTTGAGTAAACTCCCCCGGTTGAGCCAAAGACGCTCCTTTTGATATAAGAAGCTGTAATATATTTTGTTGAATATAAATAGAACCATGACAGGATATCTCTATTATATCTTCACCGGTAAACGAATGGGGATTCCGGAATACACTCACCAGTACGTCATCTAAAACAACGTTCTCTTTGATGATAGATCCGAAATGAACTGTATACGCTTTTGCTTCTGCAAGTTTTTTCGCCTTAAAGGATTTAAAAACAGCGTCAACTAATTCTATACATCCATTTCCCGACAGACGTATAATGGCTATTCCTCCTATACCTGCAGGTGTAGATATAGCTGCTATTATATTGTTTTCTTTCATAATCAATATTAATACGAATCAGCAATATGTTAAGTCCTAAAAAGTGACAAAGGTGACAAAAGTAACATGTTTTACATTCTTTTTACTGTAACCTTTCTGCTTGCAAAGCTCGGTTTTCAGTATCACCTTAAATAGATAAAATTATACAGATCAAATAACTATTGCAAATTAATAAAACAAAGATATTAAATTGTTGGTTGGTTCTGAAATTATCCGACTTTCAAGAACATAATAAATTGATTATGAAATATAGCTTCCTCAGTTTTTCGGGGTTTCCTCGTAATTCTTTACTTCATAGAAATATATATTCTCACCCATCTCATTATGCTCCAGATTTTCTCCCACTACTCTTATTATACGATATGGTTTATCTGATTTTTCTTTGGGTAACTCTGTCTGGATAATATAAGTACCCATGCTGGGATTATCTTTCCCTACATATTCCTGCACACGCTGTACAGAGTTCACCGCAACCTCTTTATCATCAATAAATACCTTCACTCTGAAAAATTCAGGTTTAACTGATACATCCATTTCTTTTTCTGCCTTAGCTTTATTTAGCTGCAATTCTTTGGAATATGTAAGTACTTTTCCCACACTCATAGGTCGTGTGTATATAAAGAGGCCATTATATCCACCCTCGACTTTGAATGCGTTTGTGCCATAAAGCTCCAGACGGTGATAACGAGGATTTATCGTCAGATCTCGATCTGCTATTACATTCCATGCCCAAAACTCAAGACGTTTGTCGTCGTCCGCCACCGCATCTCTTCGAGGATACTCTTTGGGGCGAAGTGCATAAAAAGACTTGTATTTCCCTTTCTTTACATTCTCCAGAGAGTAATAACCGTCTTTATCTGAATACGTTTGATAAGCAGGCGAAAAATCCGAATAATTAAGCCCTATCCAGCAACTGTCGATAGGATTTCCGTCGAAATCTGTAACCCGTCCTGATATTGTTACAAATTCTTGAGAATAAATGTTGCTGATACCTACTACGAATAAAATTAACAGAAATAGCCGAGTCCTTTTCATATTATATATTTAATGGTTTACATCTTTTATAATAAGACTATTCTAAGAGGGACATGGTTACATGAAAAGTAAATAAAAAAAGAGCTGATATAAAATCAGCTCTCTTATATATTTATTACCCTTAATAAGAGCGGTTGTTTTTTCCTTCTATATAATTCAAGAAAGCGGTGTTTACCATTCTGTTTCCACCCGGAGTCGGATAATTTCCGGAGAAATACCAGTCTCCCTTGTGATTAGGTGTCGCTTTATGAAGGTTTTCAATGCTTTGGAAAACAATTTCTATTTCGGCCTTTGTTCCTTTTGGTGTTAGCATTTCAGCCATCTTTTTCGAAATATCTTCGTCTGTAAAAGGAGCATAAATTTCTTTCACATAGTTTACTATTTCCTCTTTTGGCTTATCCTTCTGAGCCAAAGATTTACGATACACTTCATCTATCACCGATTGCATTCCTCTTTCTTTCAGCAATTCGATGGCAGCCCTGAATGCAGCAAATTCATTCATTCTCGACATATCGATACCATAACAGTCAGGATAACGTATCTGAGGAGAAGAAGATACGATAACGATTTTCTTCGGATGAATCCGATCGAGTATCTTTATTATACTTTGTTTCAGCGTAGTACCTCTCACTATACTATCATCGATAACAACCAGATTATCTTCATATGGCTTTACCGAATCATAAGTAACATCATACACGTGTGCAGCCAAGTCGTCACGGCTCTTATCTTGTGCAATAAAGGTTCTTAGCTTTATATCTTTTATCACAACTTTTTCGGTACGAACCCGCATAGATAGAATTTTTTGCAATTCCTCTTCAGTGATAGATGCCCCTTTTTCTTTTATCTTTCTAAGTTTAACATCATTCATATGTTTATTGAATGCGTCGGTCATCCCGAAGAAAGCAACTTCTGCCGTATTGGGAATAAAAGAAAATACGGTGTGCTGGATATCCGAATCGATAGCTTTCAGAATTTGAGGCAAAAGAAGTTTCCCCAATTTCTTGCGTTCGTTATATATGTCAGAATCTGATCCTCGCGAAAAGTAAATGCGTTCGAATGAGCACGGAGAAATATTTCTAGGCTCTTGTATCTGAGAAAACATAACTGTACCATCTTTCTTTACGATGATGGCCTGTCCCGGGTTTAACTCTTTTATATCGGCAACATCAAGTCCTAGAGCTGTCTGTATAACAGGTCTTTCTGATGCAACAATAACAATTTCGTCGTCATTGTAATAGAAAGCCGGACGAATACCCGAAGGATCTCTGTAAACAAATCCATCGCCACACCCGATAAGCCCTCCTATAGTATAACCTCCATCCCATTTCTCACTTGCCTTGTTGAGCATAAAATGAATATCAAGATTTTTCTCTATCAGTGTGTTCAGCTCCTCTCCTTTTGCACCGGTACTCTTGTTGTGTTTATCAAACTGATATTGAACTTCTCTGTCTAGATAATGACCAACCGATTCGAGAAGAACAAATGTATCTGTATAGTCGCGAGGATGTTGACCTTGTGCCAACAACTCAGCAAACAATTCATCTACATTTGTCATATTGAAATTGCCGGCTAAAGCCAAGTTTCTTGACCGCCAGTTGTTACGACGCATAAATGGATGCACGTATGAGATTCCGCTTTTTCCGGTAGTGCTATAACGCAAATGCCCTAAAAACAATTCTCCGGCAAAGGGGAGATATTTACTGGCATACTCAGCATCATTAAGTTTATCTTCAGATATTTTTTCATAGTTCTGATAAACGTTTGTGAAAATCTCTGAGATGGCACTTGATCCCACAGCTCTTTCTCTGAATATAAATTCATTACCGGGAGGTGACTCTAACTTTACAACAGCCAAGCCAGCGCCCTCTTGACCTCGATTGTGTTGTTTTTCCATTAGCAGATAGAGTTTATTCAACCCATATTGCCATGTACCATATTTTTGTTGGTAATATTCGAGCGGTTTTAATAAGCGTATCATGACGATACCGCATTCATGCTTTAATGGCTCTGTCATAAAAAGATCTCCTTTGTTGGAATTGTGAGAATAATTTTTTTTGAGGCTACAAAGATAGCACGATTTTTCCTCTCGTCCTAGAAATATATTTATTTTAAACCTTCGAGGTTTTTATCTAAAAATTTTATTTTGTTCTACCTTCTCAGTCTAACTCTTTTTGTGATTTTCTCATTATGATAACTCCAGGCCAAACTCATCTTTCAACCTTCGCAAACTTTCGTTTTCTTCCATCATCAGATTAAACTTCTCGGCAGGCGTGAAAGCCAATTTTTTCTCATTATTTTCACTTATCCTAACCTCCATCCTCAGATGAGTATTACGAAGTTGTGCTCGCAGCCTTGACAATATATCCATCTGATATTCAAGAAGACGTTGTTCCTGAACAGGATTATTTACAATCACCTCAAACACCGTATTGGCGATAAGATTAGGGAGGCAATTGAGCATTGTATTTCTCAGATGGAGCTCTTCGGTCAAATTCTCAGCATACGCTTTCCATTCGTTGATAAGTTGGAGTGGAGTAAATCTGTCGTTAAGGACTTCTATCGTTATATCAGCTTTTGTCGTTTCCTCATCTTTTTTCTTTCCGAACGCTGAGATAGAAACACCAAAACCTCCGGCATTCGGTGTTGTTTTTGCAGGCTCTACACTGACAGTCGGCTCTTTGGCTGCGACAGAAGGTGTTACCCTTTGCTGAACGGGAGATTGTTGAGCAGGCTGCGGACTCTGCGCCGCGGGCCTCTGATTTGTAGTCGGTGCAGCCGCTTGCACAGGTTGTTCCTGCTTGGAGAAGATCGGATCAATTACCTGCTTTTTTTTTTGATCTTCAATTCCTGCTTGAGGTGAAGATAATTGGCAAAGCCTAATTATTGTCAAGTCGGAGAGTAATCGCTTATTTCGGCTATATTTATAATTGAGGTCACTTTCGTTGACCAACTCGATGGCCTTATACAAAAATTCGTTGGTGCACTTCTTAGCTGTTTCTATATAGCGATCTCTGATGGAAGCCCCTACTTCAAACAGTTCTGCAGTCTTTGCATCTTTGCAGAGCAATAAATCCCTAAAGTGCGAAGCAATACCTGTTATCACATTATTACCATCAAAACCTTTGCTAAGGATCTCATTCAGGATCAACAAACCCTCTACTACGTTGTTGGTTAAAATAGAATCTGTCAATCGGAAATAATATTCATAATCCAGAACATTCAGATTCTCGATAACAGCTTTGTACGTTACATTACCCCCTGTAAAACTTACTACCTGATCGAAGATAGACAAGGCATCACGCATTCCTCCGTCTGCCTTTTGAGCCAAAACGTTCAAGGCTTCGGGCTCTGCCTTTACATGCTCCTGATCGGCCACATACTGAAGGTGCTCTACTGTATCTTTGATTGTAATACGGCTGAAATCGTATATCTGGCAACGAGAAAGTATTGTTGGAAGTATTTTATGCTTTTCGGTTGTAGCCAAGATAAAAATAGCATGGTGAGGCGGTTCTTCCAATGTTTTCAGAAAGGCATTGAATGCAGCCTGCGAAAGCATGTGCACCTCATCTATTATATATACCTTGTATTTTCCTATCTGCGGAGGGATACGCACTTGCTCGATCAAAGATCGGATATCGTCTACCGAGTTGTTAGACGCAGCATCCAATTCGTGTATATTGAAAGACCGCTGCTCATTAAAGGCAACACACGATTCGCATCGGTTACAAGTTTCGCCATCGGGAGTTGGAGACAGGCAATTTATGGTTTTAGCAAAAATACGGGCACATGTTGTTTTACCAACACCTCTAGGTCCACAAAAAAGATATGCATGAGCCAGCTTGCCCGACATTATTGCATTCTTGAGTGTAGTGGTTAATGCCCTTTGCCCCACAACTGAGTTGAAAGTCATGGGACGGTATTTCCTTGCCGAAACTATATAATTATCCATTCTTGATTTTTCTTCTTTGGTATCACAAAGCTATGAAAAAAAATGGAAAGATAAAATGTAAAAGAAAGCAAGAGAGTGACCTTTTTAGTATCTAAAATGTTATATTGATATCAACGTTTTTAAAACTATCATCTATTATGGAAAAGAATGAAACACTATTGAAAATCAAAGTGATTCCTAATGCGCCGCTATTGGTGGAAGGAACCGTAGAACTAATTTTAGCAGACGGAACTTCAGTGATCAAAGACAAACCGCATCTTTGCCGTTGTGGCGGATCGCAAAACAAACCGTATTGTGACGGTACACATGCTAAAATTGGCTTTAAAGGCTAATTTATAGGAATTTATTCACTAGATAAGAGCATCTAAATTAAAATATTAGTTTAAATGCCCTTATTTTTTTATGATTAAGTGTTGGATAAAACACATTTTATTATATCTTTGTACCCGCTAACGCAAATTAGCCGCGGATGTGGCGTAATTGGTAGCCGCGCCAGACTTAGGATCTGGTGCCGAGAGGCGTGGGGGTTCGAGTCCCTTCATCCGCACTAGGCCGAAAGGTAAAACAAAGCAAATCCTTGAAAATCAATTGGTTTTCAAGGATTTTTTTATTCCCTGAATTTTACGAAAACAGCAAAATAGTGCATTTTTGAGCATTATTCCATAGCCAATTCGTAGCCAGAACTAAAAAATCAATGAAAGATGCAGACAATTATTAAATATCGAATATTCGCAATCAACCATTTATAAGTTTGAGACTTCCCTGAAATATCTGAAAGAATTTATCATGATTATGAAAAAGATAACAGAATCAGATGCCAGAGTCTCATACTTCTTTAACACCATAGATCGTATAACCCTGCTGCTCGAAGATTTACTAGCCAGCCAAAAGCCTTTATTGAAGGGCGAGCGTTATATTACAGATGAAGATCGTTTTTCTATATCGTGCATCAATGCTGCAGCCCAAAGGATTTCTTTATCCTGTTCGTCTAAATTCTGAAAGGATGATAATTTTAGTAGCTCATTTAATACTATCTGAGTATGAATGACCACATTTCCTTCGGCATGATGGAGCTTGTGTTGTTCCACATGCTTCATTTCAGCAACCCACGAAAATTGCCTTTCAATGGATGCCCAGCTTTTATCTTTAGTCAATTGCCAAATCATAGTTCGTCCTCCTTTCTATATTCTGTTTCCCAATACAGTTTTGCACGTTTCCAGTTACGAGTCCAATGTTCATCCGTTTTTACATGACCTTTACGGACATACTTGAAAACATTATGCATAAATTCTTCAACCGGATATTCTTCTTTATTCCGTGTTACGACACCCTCACGCGTACAATTTTCACCTGTAAAAGGATTGAGAGAGCCAAAAACGCTTTCTTCTTTTGCCCTACTTTCTATTTTAATTTGTAGTGCTTCTTTTGTTAAATCTTTTGTTGGTTCGATAGCTAATTCGGGAACGGTTGGTAAATCAAATATCGCGGCATAAAACTTTACCTCTTCCCACGACAGCCATTTATCCAGCTGCCGTACAGCGAAAACAAAATAATATTCCTCGATGTGCTTATATTCAATCGAATGAACTGCATAAAGATTTTCGCCAAAGAGTTCTATATCTCCCAAATCATTTTTCATCAGCTCCCAACGTTTTCTCAATTGGCTTGTCCAAGGTGATGTAGTGGGAGCAACGTGTGATCGGGCAAATATACCAAATTGATTGAGGCAATTATTCTCTCCATCCAGTTTTTCTGTATGTACAAGGGTTTCTATCTTTTGGATATCTTCCCAGTAAGTATAATTGAATCGGTCGTCACTTGTTGTTCCCGGTGAAAAGGGAAAGTGGTAGGTACGACCATATTTTTGTGATAACATAATTGTAATTGTTTCGTTTATAAATATATGAATTTCTTATCTGATAAATTTTCAGGTTTATCAGACACGTGTAATAGAGAGTATATCCCTTATGAAACTAACAATTACATGATTTCTAATTTTTTATACTGTTATTTACTTCGATATATATTTCACATCTACATAATCTGTCAGCCAAACTCCATTGTCCGATTGATAAAAAAGAATGCCATCCTTATGCATTTTACCTGTCATAATGGTTAAGACAATAACTTTTCCATGCCGTGAACCGACCTTTGTTGCTGTTTCCTTATCCTTGCTCAGATGCACATGCTGGCGACTACCTTTTATTATGCCTTGTTCCATAATGGACGAAAGAAATCGGGTAGCTGTACCATGATAGAGAAATTCAGGTGGCTCTACCGGAGATAAGGCAAGGTCAATATTAATGGAGTGCCCTTGATTAGCTCTGATTTTATTTCGCTTTTCATTGAACGAGTAGCGTTGCTTATCATTCGTTTCCACAATTTCAATCAGGTCTTCCATTGAAAAGTGATAACGATACTTCTTGCATTTATCAATCATATCTTTCACATTCGCCCAACCTTGCTCGTCAAGCTCCAACCCTATTTTGTCGGGATCGTGTCTAAGTACGAGACTCAGAAATTTACCGATCCGTTTTTTATCTTGTTCTGTCATTGTTCTACTCTTTTATTAAAACGGAAAGTACTCAAAATACTTATTCCATATTTTCTTTTCATATACTTTTTCAAACTTAAAAGCGAAAACCTCTCCTTGTGGACACGTTCTTCTTTTTCGGGTTCTTATTCGGTCAATATGATGTCCTATTTCATGGGTCATTACTCTGAGTAGTTGAAACGCTTTTATTTGATTCTCATTAAAATCGCAGACAACAGAGTCTTTCTTGAGAATATATTTTACCTCCAATCGCTCGAATAAGTCTTTATGATCTTCAAAATATTTATAATTCATTTCCCTGCTCATTTCTTTTTCCCAAGCACATATGCAGATAACTCCATTTTGATACCACCCATCGCACATATTATTGCCTTCCGCTAATATTATAGCATCTAACTCAATTCCTATCTTTTCCTTATCAGGAAGAATATTCCAGAATTGAATTAAATCCCTTTTCTTAAGGAAATGCTTATATCCTTTTCCTGGCTTTTGGATATCTATTTGAATCTCACTCTGGCGAGTGTTCCAATAATTAGGAGTTTTTTCATTTCGGTTTTTATTGCTTACTCTGCCATTCCTTATTTTAGTTGCTGTTCGTCTTGCAAACATAATTTACTTTGTTAATGGTTCTTGTATCACTTTCACCGGATTCCCTCTTTCGAGGTTATTATGGTTATCCCAATTATCCTGTGCTTTTTGCATAGTCTGTTCTATATTCCATGCCGAAAGTTTAATTAATAGCCGCTCAGTTGCCAACTTCTTGTTTTGTAATTGCGACCGCTGATCAGATGCTGTTACACTCATTCCCGACGGAGCATGAGTAGCTCGTACAGCCGATTCTGTTTTATTGACATGCTGACCGCCGGGACCGGAAGATCGTAATGTTTGATAGGTGATATATTTTGTATCTATTTCACTCAGTTCTGTCGAAGTAAAGGAATTTACTCCAACAAACCAGTTTTTCCGTTTATGATAGATACGGTAAGGGCTTTGTGCTATCCATTGAATAGTTCCTTCCCATTCATCCACTATTTCATCTACCTTACTGCCTTCAAGAAATACAATTGCTGAAAACAGCGTGCGATTCATATCTACTTCCTCCCGTTCAATAACCTCAGCTATCAATCCCACCTTTCGGGCTTGTATCAGGATCTTCTCCAATACCAATGCTACTACACGGCAACATTCGGCAGGACCACGTCCGGAAGTTATTTGTAAGTATATTTTATTATTATTCATCTAGTTTGTTTAATAAAAGGGTCTGCGACCCTATTCTTTATTCATTCTTACTATCCGTGGCATAAATTTACCATGAATTTCTACTAATGACTCCTGTGCCGGCATTATACGGTCGATGTCTTTATAAGCTAGAGGCATCTCCTCTACACTACCACCGATAAGGGTCACTTCATTCTGAGAAAGCAGTTTTTTTAATGCCGATTGTGTAAACTGGCTTTTTGCTTTCTGGCGTGACATGGCTCGTCCTGCTCCATGTGATGCCGAGTTGAGCGATTGAATTTCGCCTTTTCCACAAACCAGATAGCCTGCTGTTGCCATACTTCCCGGAATAAATCCTGCAACACCTTCTCCTGCAGGAGTAGCCCCTTTGCGATGTACGATTGTGTACCTGTTTGGAGCAATCTCTTCTCGCCATGCAAAATTGTGATGATTGTTCACATTGGCTATGGCTTTCAAGCCTAAAGCCTTTGACAGATTGATATGTATCCGTTCGTGGCATGCTCGTGCAAAATCACCTGCCAAATTCATACTCATCCAATACTCCTGTCCCGCTTCCGTATCCAGTCCAAGCCATGCAAAATGCTGCGCCTCTCTCGGCAACTTACACACTTCGCGGGCAATATCGCTGTAGTGCCTTGCAATAGCTGCACCCATTCCCCTTGACCCTGAATGTGAGAGTAATGCCAGATAGTTTCCTTGCGGAAGATTCAAAACATTGTTTTCAACTAATTCAATCTCTCCGAATTCTACGAAATGATTTCCGCCTCCGGATGAACCTAATTGGCGAACTACTTTGCCATGTAATTGCTTCAGCAAAGGGGTTAATTGAAACTCACTCCTGTCCAGTATCTCATGTTCCTGTGGAAAATCCAAACATCCATCCATTCCGAAGTGGGTGTATTCTTTCAAAGCCTCTTTGATCTGGTGCGAATAACGTTTCAGATAATCGGCTTTTGCATCAAATACCGTCAGACTCATCCTACAACCGATATCTACGCCTACAGCATAAGGTATAACCGCATTTTCTACAGCCAACACACCGCCGATAGGTAATCCGTATCCTGCATGTGCATCCGGCATTAACGCTCCTGCGACTGTAATGGGGAGACGCATAGCGAGTTCCATTTGCTGCTTGGCTAAGCCTTCGATAAACTTGCTTCCATAGGTTTTGAATGATAAAGGTTCATCAAGTAGGTTGTAAACTGAAAACTGTTTCTCTTCCATAACCGGTGAAAAGTGTTCAGCTAATTTGCCCCATACTTCATTGTTCTTATATTTTTCGGGATTATTCAATAAATCGACTAAAGTTATTTTAATCTCTTCTTTTGTATTGTGTTTGCAGTACTTGCTGATTATATTTATTGCCAGACTGCGAGCTATATTGTTGGTATATCCCAGTTTACTTAATTCTTTTGGTTGTATGCCCATGTTTGTTTGATTGGTACACAAGAATATACAGGTATCAGACTAATCTTTATCCAAGACCAGATATCCTTTCATTTCTGATACAGTGCAGCCGAACGGATATAATAATCCCTCAAGCTGATATATCAGCAATTAATAATAAAATTTAATGATGAGTTTGAAACTAACCAATGTCTATCAACTTTGCAGCCGTGAATTGTGATAGATATGTTCAAATATTGTAAGGTTCATCATCCCGATAAACCAAATTAGTTTCCTAGTATCTGTGTGTTATTTTTTGACCAACATAATTGTACCCTTTCTCTAAAATTTTAAGGGTTAATATTCTATTTACGGATGCAAATATATAAAGGATTTTCATATTAACAAATTTTTAGAATAAGAAGATATAAATAATGAAAAAATTACTCTTCGCATTGTTTTATATTTCTTCAATACAATGTTATTCACAAATAGAATTATCTGAAATTACAGTTTACAAAGACACAATTATATCATCAAAAGTTAAGATAGTTGATTTCGGAAAATACAAAGGTTTTGTGTTCCCGAAAGAGTACGGACTTGTTAGATTTTCTCATCCTAAAGAGAAAAGAGAATGTTTTGATATTGATACAATATTGGTTCGTAAAATTGAGGAGGAACTAACTCGCCAATATTATTCTGCTCAAAAATATTTTATGGAGCAGAGATATAATGAAATCTATGAATATGAAAGAAAGTATCCAGGCTCATATATTTTGAAAGACTTAAAGAAAGAGGAAAAACAATATTGGAAAAGTTTCGAAAAGAATAAAGATAACATGGAGAAATATTTAGAAGATTCTGATCGGCAGTATATTGGCTATATATCAAACAAAGGGGAAAAAATCATTCAAATACAAATAACTCCTCGTCATTATAATTATGATGACAATTTTATGAAGAAAGGATTTAGCCCAATATGGTTAACTCAGGAAGGTTCTGATATCGAAATAATACACTATCATTTGTTTACCAATAAAATAACTATCAACGAAGATTATTAATCATATGCCAGTTAACCGTAACGCTCTCATCCGTTATAAAACGATAGATACTTGTCTGCGAAACAAATACAGGCAATGGACACTCGAAGATTTAATAGATGCCTGTTCGGATGCCTTGTATGAATATGAAGGTATAGCCAAAGGTATCAGTAAACGTACTATTCAAATGGATATCCAAATGATGCGCAGCGAGAAATTGGGTTACAATGCTCCTATTGTTGTTTATGACAATAAATACTACAAATACGATGATGAAGACTATAGCATAACCAACACTCCACTTTCAGAACAGGACTTAAAAACAATGTCGGAAGCGGTAGAGGTGCTTCGCCAGTTCAAAGGCTTTTCTTATTTTTCAGGAATGGGAGATATTGTCAGTCGTCTTGAAGACCATGTAACATCTGCAAAACAGAAAACCATACCCGTTATTGATTTTGAGAAAAATGAAAGCTTGAAAGGATTGGCCTATCTTGATATTATCTATCATGCAATTGTG
This sequence comes from Dysgonomonas sp., assembly GCF_035323175.1. Taxonomy (NCBI): domain Bacteria; kingdom Pseudomonadati; phylum Bacteroidota; class Bacteroidia; order Bacteroidales; family Dysgonomonadaceae; genus Dysgonomonas; species Dysgonomonas sp. The sequence goes on from NZ_DAOKYH010000005.1 coordinate 58,122, forward strand.
AATAAGCAGGTACTGAGTATGAAATACCGATCCTTCAAAGCCCGTTCTGCCAACACATTCATGTTTCACCCATACTTGTTAAAGGAATACCGTAACCGATGGTTTGTTTTCGGTCAAAGAAAAGGAAATCTTATCAACTTAGCATTGGATAGAATCCACCATATCGAAATAGCCGAAAAAGAAAGATTCATTACAAATGATTTATTCGATCCTCAGACATTCTTTGACGATTTAGTGGGAGTTACGAAGAACGTAGGCATGAAAGCTGAAACTGTCCGCTTTTGGGTAAATAAAGAAAATGCACCCTATGTTCAGACTAAACCTTTTCATAAAAGCCAACAGTTGATAGAGACACAGGAAGACGGTTCTATGGTGTTTGAGATAAAGGTTGTTATCAATCAGGAGTTACAGAGAGAGTTCTTCGGATATGTAGATACCATAAAAGTTTTATCTCCGCAATCATTGGTCGATTTTATGGCATGGAAATTCAGGACGGCACAAGAGAGATATTTCTGATTTAATAATTGCATAATCATATTTCTTTCAAAGATCGAAACAAAGGACTCTAAATTAAGGAATGTGGCATATATCTGAGTTGTTTTCAGGTCGGAACAGGGAAAATATATTCCGTCTTATTCCTGTACTTCTCAAATAATCCAATTCCCCGACACCATATCACACAAAAAGCGACAAACCAAAGAAATCTTCAATTTGTCGCTTTTTTATTTATTGTTTCCTAATGGCCGAAAATCAATCTGTCTTCTTGATAACGTTTCTTGCCACTTCTATCTTATATTTCTTACCCTTCATCTTCTCATCTCTGATATTACCCAAAAGAGTTTTTACGGCAGATGTTCGCACTGCCACAAAAGAGATAAAATCCTTAACGTCAATCAATCCCAAGTCTGATTTATCCAACTTTCCTTTTTGCAAGAAGAAGCCGACAATATCGCTTTTATTTAGTTTATTCTTCTTACCTCCACTAATATATACAGTCTGATAATCAGGACGGTTTGGTAATTTCTTCCCCGGCGCAACTTTCAGAATATCCAAAGTATCAGAAATATAATCCGGCATTTTTTCGTCTTTAAATTGTATGACATACGAGGTTCCTGAAGCATGCATACGAGCTGTACGCCCGTTACGATGAACAAATTCGCTCTCTTTAGCCGGAAGGTGATAATGTATCACATGTTTCATTTCGGGAATATCCAATCCTCTGGCTGCCAGATCGGTTGTAATCAAATAATTCAGACTCCCATTTCTAAATTGGATTAAGATTCTTTCCCTGTCATCCTGATCCATACCCCCATGATAATACCCTGTTTGTACCCCTTTCTTGTTCAATAAATCACTAATACGCTCCGTAACTTCTCTATGATTGCAGAAAATAAGTGCAGGCTCAGAATTAAATGAACATATTAAGTGGAATAAAGATTCTATCTTGTCTTTTTCGGGAGATAAAACGAGTTTAATTGAAAGGTTATCGCTTTTTTCTTCTTGTATATAATCAAGAACCACCGGCTTTTGCATTCCTACAAATTCAGGAATTTCCACATCGGAAGTAGCCGAGAGGAGAACCCTTTTTTGCAGGTTGGGCAGTTGGCTAATGATCGTATCCATTTCCTCCTGAAAACCTAATTGTAACGATTTATCAAATTCATCGAGAACCAGAATACGAATAGAATCTGTATCAAAAGATTTGCGTTCCAGATGGTCGGTCAACCTGCCCGGAGTGCCGATAAGTAAAGCGGGAGGATTGCTTAGGTTGTTCAACTCGGTATCAATAGAGTGCCCGCCATAACAAACATTTACCTTGAATTGTGTACCCATCTTTTTCCAAACCTGCTCTATCTGAAGAGCCAGCTCCCTTGATGGAACAATTACAAGGCATTGTACTTTCTTTACATCTTCTTTCAGCAATCGGAAGATAGGCAGTAAGAAAGCGAGTGTTTTGCCCGAACCTGTAGGAGATAATAGCAATGTATTTTGACTATCGATTATCGCCTTTTGAGCTGCAAACTGCATTTTATTCAGATTGTCAATTCCCAGATTGGATAATATGGCTATATGTTGATTTTCTGTATTCATCCCACAAAGGTAATATATTATCTTATAGCGCTCTATTTCGTTTCTTAATAGTAACGTTTATATATCATACAAAGTATATAAGGTTTAAAAATGGAGTGTAAATAGTTATGGAAGATATTTTATAAAAAAAACGTGCCAAAAGACACGTTTTAGCATAATACAATTGATAGATTAGCCATTGAGAATTATATCGTCAAAAATGCTATCTAAGCCAAAAGCTTTTTCAGATACGATTTGATATAATTCATTAAAAGATTCATATGATTCTCTTGTTTTTATTTCTTTTGTAGAATAGTATGTAAAATCGGAAAAACTATCCCAATCTGTTATCTCTCTTATTTCTTCAAGACTTTTTGTTGTTGTATAAATATAAATCCAATAAGCATCCTCTTCTTTATTATAACTGACTGACCATTTATATTTTGCATCATACAAAAAGAAATATTCGTTTTTATGTGGTAAAACATCTGTAATTTTATCCTTATTGGATATCATTGTATTAACTACTTGTACAATCTTCGACATAATATATATTTATTAATCTTGATTAATGATATTTTTATAATTTAAAATATCAATATTTCTAATACTTTCTCTCAATTCACTAACTAAACTTCGTTTTTTAGGCTCTGTAAGAACTTTTGGTATTTCAATAAAGGTACAAATTTTTTCATATGGCAGTAATAAAGATGCTTTTATCTTCTTATTAGCGATAATTTGACCTTCAATTTCACTCAAAATATTAATAATTTCTATTTTTTGGATTTCATCGTTAACTGTAAACTCATTTAATCGCTCTATTTTCAACTTCAAATCAGTAAGAGTCAATTGAGCTGAAAAGTTAGTTAATAAATTAAAAGCAGTGGAGATTTTGTCTCTATTACGAAAATAGACAACAATTGCAATTGTTGCGGCAATACCTGTCAAGATGGTAACAAGTAGATTAATCCAAAAGCTACATTCTCTTATAAACTCCATGTATATGAAATGTTAATATACAAATATAACACTTTTTCTATTTTAGCTCTATTATCCACTCTTTCAATTCATAAATTAAATTTAAATCTTTAAGAAATTGGTTCAATATAATCCTCACCCCCTCCTACAAAAACACCCACCATATCCATAAAAAAATACCCCTTAAAAGATCAAAGGGTACTCCAACATTGTATTTTTGTTAATACTTAAATATCCTGATATCTTATCATTTTACGCTAAAAATTCAACCTCTAACAATTTATCTCTTAATAAATCTTTTTTTTAACAACCAAATGGTGAGGCTCATTGTTTAGATATGAGTTATAAACATAATTAAAATCAGACTAGCTATGAAGTATTCTTTTTCCTTGCTGGTATTAGCTGCGAGCATCATTTTTACTAGTTGTGTTAGTAAAAAGCAGTTTACGAATTTAGAAACGGACTATAATCGCCTGCAAACAGAACAGAAAGATTTACAAAGAAATTATCAGGAAAGCCAACTGCAATTAGCCGAAAGCCGTACCCGGGTAGCAAGCCTTGAAGAACGATTGGCAGAAGCCCGAAAAAACAATGAAGATTTGCGTGCTGCCTATGCAGAAATGCAAGGTTTATTGAACAAGAGCCTTTTGCAAAACACGCAAGGCAATGTAAACATCACGAAGCTGGTAGATGAGATCAATTCGTCTAACCGCTTTATCCAGCATCTGGTACAGGCCAAAAACCGATCCGACTCTTTGAATATCGTAATGATAAATAACCTCACACGTTCGCTTACACGCGACGAAATGCAGGATTTGGATATCAAGGTATTGAAAGGTGTTGTATATATTTCTTTGGATGACAGAATGCTGTACCGTTCGGGTGGTTACGAGATAAGCACCAAGGCGGGTGAAATTCTAAGCAAGATTGCCAAAATCATTATGGATTATAAAGATTATAGCGTGTTGGTGGAAGGAAACACCGATACAGATCCTATTTCGCGTCCTAATATCCGAAACAACTGGGACTTGAGTGCTTTGCGTGCGTCTTCTGTGGTTCAGGCACTTCAAAACAATTATGGTGTTGATCCTAAACGTTTGACAGCAGCAGGACGTGGAGAATATAATCCGATAGCAACAAACAGCACTGCCGAGGGAAAAGCTCTCAACCGTAGAACTCAGATAATTATCACTCCGGAACTGAATCAGTTTATGGAACTTATCGATCAGGCACCAAAAGGCCCTTCGAATATAGATTGATAATTCCTACAACAAATAGCTTATATAGTAAAGGTTGCTTCTATCGATAGAGGCAACCTTTTTCAATAAAATATACTCGCTTATTAATATTTGTCAATAATTCTATAACTTTCGGTTCTGAAAATACTAATTCAATTTACGACAGTGATACTATGAAGAAAAGAATTGTATATCCATATACTCTGGAGAAAAAAGATAAAATGATTAAATTAGAGATATCCGGAGGAAAGTTTTATATATTCTTGCATATATTAGTTTTCTTTTTGGCTATAGTTTCTGTGATTGGTCTCACTTTCTCTTTTTTCATAAATGATAGTTATACTATAAAAGATTATTTTTTCGTATGCTGTCTTTTGGTATTCATGTTCCTAGTACTTCTTTTTACTTTCTACACCTTGAAATGGAAAAGAAAAGGTAAAGAGATATTTATTATGCATCCTGATAAACTTGAATATATAATAGAAAACAAACCTTTTCGTAATCAAAGGAAGATTTATTATTTTACAACCATGATGATTGCATATAATATTGAAATTGAGTTTGATAGTAATAATAATGACTACGAGATAAAGGTAGATACAGATTTACAAAATATAGAGGGAAACTTCTCTATCATCTTTTACATGGACGAAGGAGAAAACATTATCTATTCTGAAAGGGAAGTTCCTATTGAAGTAATGAGAAAAATAAGAGAAGAGTATCTAATAAACATCAATGAAGATAAGGAAAATACAGATACTCTTTCTCATACAGAAGTGTGAGAAACCTTTATTTGTTCTCCTCAGGCAAAGCAGATTGAATAGTTGAATACACTTTATCCATCAATTCTGCAATATCATCCGCTTTAAGATCCTTAGTTTCTATAGGGTCATGAAATGTCAATTTTATCTTTGCCGGACTCATTTTCCACGAGTGTATTGGCAAAACTTTATATGCCCCATCAATCGTAAGAGGGACAATCGGTAATTTCAAGCTCACTGCCGTCTGAAAAGCCCCTTTCTTAAATTCTGCCATCCGTCCGTCCGGTGAGCGATGCCCTTCGGGAAAAACTACGGTAGACATTCCGTCTTTCAGTGTATTTTTGGTATTTCTCATTGTATCTACAATCCCCTTTCTTGTAGTAGAATCTACAAAAACATGTCCGGCTTTTGCTGACGCAAAGCCTACTAAAGGCATTTTTTTGAGACCTTGTTTCATCAACCACTTAAAGTTGTGATCGAGATAACCATATATAAGAAATATATCGAACGCTCCCTGATGATTGGCTACAAACACATACGATTGGTTTTTATCCAATTTTGAATTCCTATTCACTTTGATCTTCAACAGAGCAGCCATACAAACAAAACGCCCCCATATCACTCCTGGATAGTAGCCCCAAAACTTATTGTTTCCTAGGGTCGATCCGATAATAATAGTAAGGGTACACCAAATGGTTGCTAATATTAATAGCGGAACAAATATGATCCATTGGTATAAGAGGTAGAGAATCTTTATCATTCGTTTAAATTTGAATAATTTTATTTGAAACTATATTTTGTGTAAAAAGGAGCTATCTGAACATAGCTCCTCTCCTACTTAATATCATTTGTTTAGATTTGCAATACTTTCCTTAATCGTCTTTATCTTGCTTTCAGCATCAGCTTGCTTTTTACGCTCGTTTTCTACGATTTCGGGCTTAGCGTTAGCAACAAACTTCTCGTTGCTTAATTTCGCTGCAACTGATTTTAGGAAGCCTTCAAGATATTTAAGCTCGTCATTCAGTCTTTTCAATTCGGCTTCTATATCTATATTATTTCCAAGTGGAACAGAAAACTCTGTAGTGCCAACAAGGAAAGAAACCGAAGTAGGATCTTTTTCGGCAACAGTATTTATCGAAGTAAGGTTACCCATCTTAGAAATCACAGTATCGAAATCTGTATTATATTGTCCTATTACTTCTAACGATAATTCCTCTTTATTCGGAATGTTCTTTTGCAAACGAATAGTACGCACACCTGCAATCACCTCTTTCACTTTCTCGAAAGTATCAATCAGATCATTGCTGAAAGAAACCTCTTTCGGCATTTCAGATACCATGATACTCTCTCCTGCTTTGCGTTCAGCAAGAGCCTGCCATAGTTCCTCTGTAATAAATGGCATAAATGGGTGAAGCAAACGAAGCAGAGAATCAAAGAAGCCCAACGTTGCTTCATAAGTCTTCTTATCGATAGGCTGTTGATAAGCGGGTTTTGCCATCTCAAGGTACCAAGAAGAGAACTCGTCCCAGAAAAGCTTATAGAGAGACATTAAAGCTTCTGAAAGGCGATATTTTCCAAACAAATCATCAAGCTCCGAAGCTGTCTTAGCCAGCACATTTTGGAACCATTCTATTGCTATTCTCGACGACTCAGGCTGTTCGATAGAGTCGCTTACCTCCCACCCTTTCACCAAGCGGAAAGCATTCCATATTTTATTATTGAAATTACGTCCCTGTTCGCAAAGGCTTTCGTCAAATGGCAAGTCGTTACCCGCAGGTGAAGTTAGCAACATACCCATACGAACACCATCGGCTCCGTACTTTTCCATCAGTTCGATAGGATCAGGTGAGTTACCCAAAGATTTAGACATTTTACGTCCTTGCTTATCACGAACAATACCTGTGAAATAAACATTTCGGAAACATGGCTGATCTTTGTATTCATATCCGGCCATGATCATACGCGCCACCCAGAAGAAAATAATCTCAGGCGCTGTGACAAGATCATTCGTTGGATAATAGTATTTGATATCCTTATTGTCCGGATTATTTATACCATCGAATACCGAAATAGGCCACAACCATGATGAGAACCATGTGTCGAGACAATCCTCATCCTGGCGGAGGTCTTCCATCTTGAGGTTTGGATTTTGCTTTTGAGCCTCTGCCAAAGCTTTCTCAGGGGTCTCTCCTACTACAAATCCACCTTCGGGCAGATAGTAAGCCGGAATCTGATGTCCCCACCACAACTGGCGGCTGATATTCCAGTCCTTTATATTTTCCATCCAGTGACGGTAAGTATTCTTAAACTTCGCAGGGTGGAATTTGATTGTGTCATTTTCCACAGCTTCCAATGCCGGTTTTGCCAGATCTTCCATCTTGAGGAACCATTGCATAGAAAGCTTCGGCTCAATAGGTACATTCGTACGTTCAGAGTAACCCACACTATTTGTATAAGCCTCTGTTTTTTCCATCAAGCCCAATTCTTCAAGATCTTTTTCGATTTTCTTACGTACATCGAAACGATCCATCCCTTCGTATTGAAGTCCATGAGAATTTAACGTTCCATTATCGTTGAAGATATCAATAACCTCAAGATTATATTTTTCGCCCAGCATATAGTCATTTACATCATGGGCAGGTGTTACTTTCAAGAATCCTGTACCGAATTCCATATCCACATATTCGTCTTCGATAATAGGAACTACACGATTGGCAATCGGCACGATCACTTTCTTGCCTTTCATGTGTGCAGTCTTCGGATCATTCGGATTGATACATACCGCAATATCTCCAAAAATGGTTTCGGGACGAGTGGTAGCTATTACAGTATAGCCATCTTCACCTTCTATTTTATATCTTAAATAATATAATTTACCATTTACTTCGTGATGTATAACTTCCTCATCCGAAACAGCGGTTTTAGCCGACGGATCCCAGTTTACCATACGTATTCCACGATAGATAAGACCCTTATTATATAAATCTACAAAAACTTTCAGTACACTTTCGGAGCGTTTCTCATCCATCGTGAAGCATGTACGATCCCAATCGCAAGACGCTCCTAGTTTTTTCAACTGTTCGAGGATAATACCCCCGTGCTTGTGAGTCCACTCCCAGGCATGTTCAAGGAATGCTTCACGACTCAGGTCGTTTTTGCTTATTCCTTCGGCAGCAAGTTTACCCACTACCTTTGCTTCTGTAGCGATAGATGCATGGTCTGTTCCCGGTACCCAGCAGGCATTCTTACCCATCATACGGGCACGGCGTACAAGTATATCCTGTATCGTATTATTCAGCATATGCCCCATATGAAGGACACCTGTGACGTTTGGTGGAGGGATGACGATTGTATAAGGTTCGCGACTATCAGGTTCTGAATGAAAGAACTTATTCTCTAACCAGTATTTATACCATTTATCCTCTACTTCGGCAGGATTATACTTACTTGCAATTTCCATATTATGTGGTTAATATATATTTTGAGATACAAAAATACAAAATAGTTGCTTATATATTTGTATTTTCCTTTTTATAAAAAGCCTCAGATACTCGAAGATGAATACCTGAGGCGAACTGTAAATGTAGAAAAGTTATAATTAATATGGTCTAATCTGTGATTTTACATATTCGTAAGTTGTTTTACTGCCCCATATGCCAACCAGTTCAGAATTGGGACGATATACAGACTCTTTAGCATAGCCTTCGGAGTTGTATCTATATATATTTTCTGCGAAAGGTGTTTCTTTGCCACCATGCACAACATATATTTCTCTTATATTATGAATACGTCCTTCGTTTCCGAAAAGAGCAATAAACAACCATTGAGGGATATTCATATGCTTATATACTCCATTAAAGCTATCATATAAATATTTTTCTTCACTGGCATACCTATCATCCAATAGTGAGATATAGTTGTACTGCGAAACATCGCCTTTACTATTATACTTATATTCCTCTGTATAATTAATCGTATTTTCTTCAGGAGGGTTAGAAAACCTCACTTTATTATATTTTACGGCTAAGCCCTTGGATAACTCGATAGTTTCTTTGAATTTTCCGTTCAGGGTAATTTCAATAAGATTATTTTTTTCGCTTTTTAGATCATATACTCGAGTTTCGGTATGTGTAGAATAGTCATTATCCTTAATCCAGCTTTTTATCACATCTGTTTGCGTAATACCTACTAGATCTGTTGAGCTAAGAGACTTCTCCGATGTAGAATATACAGAATATTCCAATTTTCGGGAGATGCTGTATACTAATACATTTTTATCTGCTTTTTCGTTATTCAATCTACGATAAGTTTCCTTTAGTATATTTACCGGACGGTCAGAATTATCATATTCAAAAGTTGTAATATGCGTATAATCATACTGAGGATCGGCATCATAAGACTGCTCCGTTTTTATTGTTTTTGGCAATAAACTATTATCACTTTCTATAGGCTCAGAAGTATCACATCCTGCAAAAAATATCAGGAAAAAAGAAGAAAGAAAAAATATCTTTTTCATAATATTGTAATTAAAGTTAATCATCTAATAAGATAGATGAATAACATGCATGATTTGTTGCGTCCTACAAAAATTATGAGCTTATTTCTCTCCTATCGAATCCCAGCCTTGCGCTTTTATTTCTATTTCTGCCCCATCACGGGTTTCAAGAATAAAGCCATTCCCCTCTTTGGTGATATGACCGATCACATGTACTCCCTTTATCTTCGATACTTTGTCGTGCATAAACAGAGGAACAGTAAACAACAATTCATAGTCCTCTCCCCCATTCATTGCCACAGTAGTTACATTCATATTGAACTGTTCGGCCATCATGGCTGTCTGATAATCGATAGGTAGTCTTTCTTCATAGATATGACATCCTACATTACTTTGTTTGCAGATATGTTTCAGCTCGGAAGATAATCCGTCTGAAATATCGATCATCGAAGTTGGCACAATTCCTTCTTCAGCAAGAAATTTCACAATATCTTTCCGTGCCTCGGGTTTCAATTGGCGTTCCAAAAGATACTCTTTTCCTGTAAAATCAGGTTGAAAATCGCTTTTCCCGTCGTATATGGCCTTTTCGCGTTCTAATAATTGAAGCCCCATAAATGCAGCACCCAAATCTCCTGAAACACAAACCAGATCTGTTTCTTTTGCTCCGTTACGATATACAATTTTTCCTTCTTCTCCTTCGCCAAGGCAAGTAATACTGATAGCCAAGCCGGTAAGCGAAGCCGAAGTATCGCCACCAACAAGATCTACGCCATATTCCTGACAGGCAAGGGCAAGACCATCATAAAATAATTCTAAATCTTCAACAGAAAATCGCTTTGAAATACCCAACGATACGGTCACCTGCTTTGGTTGCCCGTTCATTGCATAGATGTCTGAAAAATTGACTATCGCCGATTTATATCCCAAGTGTTTTAGAGGAACATACATCAGATCGAAGTGAATACCTTCAAGCAGCAGATCGGTTGTTACGAGTGTCTTCTTATTTCCATACGACAAAACAGCAGCGTCGTCCCCTACCCCTTTTTCTGAACTTGAATTTTTTAGTTCTATATTTTTTGTCAGATGATCTATTAGACCAAATTCTCCTAGACTGGCAATTTCTGTTCTTTTCATTTATCTAAAAATTAATTGAATACAAAAATAGTCATTCTATCCTACAATGGCAGTAAAACAAACCGCCCTTTTTTATATATCAATATTTAAGTCTACATTTGCAGACTTTTACTCCATTTTGATGAAAAAAACAACGCAAACAGGAACAGCTTTTGCTATACTTTCGATGTTGGCAGCATGCCATATGTTGAATGATATGCTGCAATCGATCATTTCGGCGGTATATCCCTTACTTAAAGATTCGTTATTGCTCAACTTTACTCAAATAGGGCTTATCACACTCGTCTTTCAGTTATCGTCCTCCATATTCCAGCCTGTAGTGGGGCTTATCACAGATAAACGACCTCAACCCTATTCTTTGCCGATAGGAATGGCATTTTCGATGATCGGAATCCTTTCGCTTTCTTTTGCAGGAAGTTTTATTCATGTGTTGATCGCCGTATTTCTTACAGGACTTGGATCATCTATCTTCCATCCTGAAGCATCCCGCTTGGCCTATATGGCTTCGGGAGGAAAGACAGGATTAGCACAATCTATCTTTCAGGTAGGAGGAAATTTCGGATCATCCGTAGGCCCATTATTAGCCTTATGGATAATTACACCATATGGTCAACAGAATATCAAGTGGCTGTCGCTTATAGCTCTTGTATGTATTGGTATTATGCTTGTTATAAGTAAATGGTATAAGAGCAATCTTTATAGACTTAAACCCGCCAAAAAAAATGATAGCTCTGTAGAAAAACAGTCTGTATATTCTTCGGGCAAAGTAGCCTTTGCCATCACGATTCTACTCATACTCATATTTTCAAAATATGTATATATGGCGAGCCTGAACAGTTATTATATGTTTTATTTGATCGATAAGTTTGGTGTTTCGGTAAAAGATGCACAGCTATTTTTGTTTGCATTCTTATTTGCTGTGGCACTCGGTACAATTATAGGAGGTCCTATAGGAGACCGTATCGGACGAAAATATGTAATTTGGGCATCGATATTGGGTACAGCTCCTTTCGCTCTCATTATGCCTCACGTAGGACTTGTATGGACATGCGTACTGAGCATCTTTATAGGATTTATACTTTCTTCCGCCTTTTCAGCGATTCTGGTATATGCACAAGAACTTGTTCCCGGAAAAGTAGGGTTAATTGGTGGTTTATTTTTCGGACTGGCATTTGGCATAGCCGGTATAGCATCTGCCATACTGGGAAAGATAGCCGACGAAACCAGCATACAGCATGTATATGATATTTGTGCTTATTTGCCACTAATCGGATTGGTAGCAGCATTTTTACCCAATACGAAGAAGGAAAAAGCTTAGTTCAAATATTCTACATCAATATCCCAATTCCATTGGTTGAAATAAATATTTCCTCCCCGCCATTCTAGTTCACCTCGCTGAAAATCGACAGTTTCGCTTCGAGGATATATTTTTTCAGGGAAAAGAGGCTGTGAATAATCATCATTTACAATCCAACGATATGCATCGATACCATTGGCATAGAAATATTTGATATCGTTACTCATTTCTAAGTCTCGTCTACCAAAAGACTGGTCGACAGGCACCCAGCCTATACCCTCAAAATAAACCTCTGCCCAGTCATGTAAATTGAGCTCATTGGGATGCATCATAAATCCGCTTTGCCATTTTGCCGGAATACCATTATAACGAGCAAGCGTAATGAAAAGTAAGGATACTTGCCCACAGTCTCCATGATGGTTTTCAATCACATACTCAGGTATATTGGGTATCGTAGAATATTCACGAGCACCTGCCCAAGGATAGTTCTCACTGATGAAGTCGAATATCTTCCTGACCTTCAGGTATGGATTCTTTTCATTCCCTATGATCCGATCAGACAATCGTTTTATCTGATCAGTAAAAATTATATGAGCCTCCCTCTCCGCAGTATATTCTTTATACAAATCTGAATTCGTATCATAATCCTTTATACTTTCAGGTTTTATATTGAACCACTCGGCAGCCGAAGCATAAGAAAATTCGAATGAAAAGGTTAACTGCTTATCTTTTTCTGCTATTTTTTGCATATACAATGTCCGCTGAGCATAATCAGATGGGGATATAATATAGTTATTATCATTTACAGAGAGTAACTTTACGTCTGTCTGCCGACGACTATCTTCGCGCGGATAAGGCAGCCAACACCGCACCATTTCTCCGGCTGGAACAACATTCTGCTTAAGGGTTACACTATATTTTACTTTCATTTTCACAGGAGGCATTTGAGTGTTTCCTGTATTTTTCAAACCATCTACAATAGATGGTAAATGTGTTTTCAGTACATTCTGTAATTCATCTTTTTGGTTTCCGTCTACTTCCAATTTGCGTTTTATCGCTTGTTTATTTATTCTGAATAGATTTGGAGCAGCTCTGCTCATATACTTTTTTTCTCCATTGATAATCATCGATTCGAGAGATTTCTCATTTTCCCACTTGGAGAGCATCTTATCATTTACATCAGGATAATATTTTTTAATGAACTCAACAACATCAGATTTGTTTTTCGAAAAATCTATCGCTATCCTATCGAGCACATCTTTCTTAAAATTCAGATTATAAATTTCCTCTGACGATAAACTGTTTTGAGCAATGTACAGGTCTATCATTTTTTTCGATTTGTCGAAGTTTCCCTTCGATATCTCAACATTTATCTGATTTATTGTTACTTGGTGCTGCGCATAAGATACAGTGGAAACACAAAAATATAGGATGATAATAGATAGAATGTATGCTTTCATAAGAAATGGATTTGAATAAAACCTATCTATAAAGATAAATAAAAAAGGATACAGAAAATCTGCATCCTTTATATTTCTAACATTTTCAATTTGTTAATTCAGTCTCTTTATCACCTCCTGCATAATATAGGCCATCTTGGGCTGTGCTATTTTAGCAGCTTCCTGCACATCTTCGTGCGTCACCTCTACAATCTTTCCAATGATACCTATATCAGTGATTATAGAAAATGCCATTACTTTCATTTTTGCGTGATTGGCAACAATTACTTCAGGTACTGTAGACATACCAACGGCATCGCCACCGATAATCTTAAACCAATTATATTCGGCAGGAGTTTCGAATGTAGGACCTTGTGTACCTATATAAACACCGTGCTGCAACTTAATATTATTTTCTTTAGCAATATTCATAGCCATCAGCCGGAGTTCTTTGTTATACGCTTCGCTCATATCCGGAAAGCGAGTACCAAGCTCTTTGTAATTCTTACCTCTTAATGGATGTTCGGGAAATAAATTTATATGATCATCGATAAGCATGATATCGCCTATATCGAAGCTTCCATTCATTCCTCCCGCTGCATTTGATACAAACAAGTACTGAATACCCAATGCCTGAAAAACACGAATAGGGAATGTTACCTCCTGCATAGTATAGCCTTCGTAGTAGTGAAATCTTCCTTGCATAGCCAATACGGGCTTTCCGCCAAGCTTTCCAAAAATAAGTTTTCCGCTATGTCCTTCTACTGTAGAAAGTGGAAAATTAGGAATTTTTTCGTATGGTATTTCTTTCTTATCGCTTATTTCGTGTACTAATTCTCCCAAACCTGTGCCCAAAATAATAGCTATATTGGGTACAGTACCCACAACATTTTTTATAAACGATGCTGTTTCGTATATTTTTTCTAGCATATATTCTATTTGTTATTCCTAAAACAGTTTAGTTAAGTTTAAATCTACTGTCTTCTACGTGCTTTAATATTTTATCTTCAAAATCGTCTCCTTTGTCCATAAATGCAACTTCGATAGGAAGATAATACAGATATTTTCTTATTTCTTCATCTATATCTTTCAAAACTAATCGGCTTGCATCTTTTTCTGTAACCAGAATTATTTTTTTCTCTGAACTTATATTTCTAAACTTATCGGAAATATACTTTATGTCCTTTGTCTTAAAATTATAATGATCAGGATATGTTATTGTTTCTATTTTACGAGTATACTCCGATAGTTTTTTTATTATCACTTTTGGCGAAGCTATACCTGTAGCCAATAAAACAGTCTTGTTTCGTAAGAATTCTAACGACCTGCTTTCTCCGCTATTGGGAAATACAGGTTTTAATTCTAAATAATCGAAAGTAGTAAAATAGAGACTTTGATATGGGAAAGGATTCACATCATGCAAAATAATGCGATAATCGATAGGCTGCAAGTCCCGAGGACATTTAGTTACGATTATCATATTTGCATCATCTATCTTTGAAAAAGGTTCTCGCAAACGTCCTGCAGGAAGCAAAGTATCTGCATATATAGGACGATTGAAATCTGACAGGATAATTGTAAAAGATGGTTTTACATAACGGTGCTGAAAGGCATCATCCAATAAGATTATTTGAGGTGGGTTCTTTAGCGATAAAAGCTTTTTTATACCTCTACGCCTGTCTCCATCCACAGCAACGATAACATCCGGAAATTTGTTTTTTATTTGGAACGATTCGTCACCAATGTCTTTACTGGTCGTGTTGTCGTCTGCAAGAACAAAACCTTTGGTTCTGCGCTTATATCCTCTGCTTAGTACCCCTACCCTATATTTATCCTTCAATAAACGAATAACGTACTCAGTATGCGGAGTTTTTCCCGTACCTCCTACAGTGATATTTCCTATGCAGATAACAGGGATATCAAACTCTTCCTGTTTGAGTATTCCCCAATCGAAAAACTTATTTCTAAAAAATACAATCAGCCCGTACAACCATGAAAATGGTAGCAGCCATTTGTTGATATGCACGGGCTGTTGTTTTATCATTATATAGTTAGAATATTTATCTTATGCTTATGTCATAAGGCATGCGAGCTTGAACAAAATCTTGTTCCTTTATCTCTTTTATAGTCTTGAATAATTCATAATCCTTACCAAGGTATTCTTTCATTGCCTTTGTTGCAAATTCTTCTTTCTGGTTGGATAATAAACTTTCTAAAAAGTCAACTTTTTTAGGATAATCCTGCAAAGAATAATCATCAAGTTTGGCAAGTTTTGCTGCTTCTTGTATCGCAGTATCTATATTTCCAAGAGCATCTACCAATCCTATCTTCAAGGCTTGATTACCTGTCCATACCCTACCCTGAGCAATATGATCTAACGAATCTTTCGGTATATTACGTCCTTCTGAACAACGAGTTAAAAACAGGTCATAGCCATGTTCAATATATTGCTGCAATATTACTTTTTCCTCAGGTCTCATCGGGCGGGTAGCATCTCCAAAATCAGCAAATTTATTTGTTTTCACATTATCAAACGATAATCCTACTTTTTTAGTCAATCCCTCGAAATTTGGGAACATACCAAAAATACCAATTGATCCTGTCAATGTATTTGGTTGAGCAATAATTTTAGAGGCATTACATGCAATATAATAGCCTCCCGATGCAGCATAGTCTCCCATAGATACTACCACCGGTTTCTTTGCTTTCAGGTCGGTAATGGCTTTCCATATTTGTTCCGAAGCATAAGCACTTCCTCCGGGCGAATTGACACGGAAAACTACAGCTTTTACTTTATCGTTATCTTTAAGTTTCTCGATTTCCTTCACATATCTCTTATCAGTTATACCATCTTTACCGGATCCATTGTTGATAGATCCTTCGGCATAAAGTATAGCAATAACATCTTTAGAATTACTCTCTTTTACAAAGGATACGGAAGTCATATCCTTGATAGATGCCATTCTCACATCTTTCGCTTTTTCTACTTTGAGCAAATCTTTCAGATATTCTTTTACTTCTGTCTCATACATCAACGTATCTACAAGCCCATCATTAACTGAAGCATTGGCTAATTTGAATGTTTGTAAAGAATCTGTCAGTTGGTTTATTTTATCTACCGATATTTTTCTGGAGTCTGATATTTCGGATGTAATAGTAGACCATATATCGTTTATATATGCTGTAACCTGCTCTCTATTTGCATCACTCATTTTATCAAGCATAAAAGGCTCAACGGCAGATTTGAATGTACCTACTTTAAATATCTGCATCTCGATACCTACTTTATCAAGCAACCCTTTGTAGAAAGTAGGTGAAGATGAAAGTCCATGCAAATCGAGATTACCCTGAGGATTCATTATTACTTTATCTGCTACTGACGATAAGTAATAGCATCCTTGTGAATAAACATCGGCATAAGCAATAATAAATTTTCCACTTTCTTTAAAGTCTGCTAACTGATCGCGTATTTCTTTCAACGAAGCATTAGAAGCAGCAAATGCACCGGCATTAATATAAATTCCCTTTATATTATCATTCTCCTTTGCTTTCTTTATAGATGAAAGAATATCATCCAATCCTATTTCTAAATCCGTATTTTGACCTATCAAGTCTAAAAACGAATTTGGTTCTACTCTTTCAGACAGAGTACCTTCAAGTTTCAATGTCAATACAGTATTATCTTTCAAATTATATTTATCAGATGAGCCGAAAGACATAGCGGCTATTATAAGAATAAATATAAAAATAAAAATACCTATAACGATGGAACAGCCTACTATAGAGGCTAATAAACTCTTAAGAAAACCTTTCATCTTTTACATTATTATATTAATGAATAACAAAATTATATATTTATCTGTGAATATGCTACTTAAATTAGTATTTCTTATCAATTGTTTCTTATTCTTCATTTACACATTTCGATTATCAAAAAAGATTGTTGATAAACTGTTGATAACTGTTAATAGATTTTTAAAACAAAATCAATTGTTTTATGAAACTAAACAACATATATGAAATAAGTCGCAGATAACAATTAAAAATCACAGGCTTTTATCATTCTGCTATGAAAGGTTTATCAACAATTATTAATAGATTAAAAAATGAAAAATTATCAACAATCATAGTTATTAACATTGTTTTAATAAAGTTCATAATACGCTTTATATAAATAATTTGTATAATTTTACTCTGTTTAATAACTCACTTTTATAAGTGAATGAACTTTTAATATCGATATTTACAAGTATTCTTCAAAAAAAGAATAAACACAATTAACAGTCTATTACAAACACAATGATTTTTTGTTAAGTTTAAATTAAAAATTAATAATATATATAATGTTTAATAAACTCCTTTTAGTTTTTAAATATATCCTTTTTATAATAGCATGTTGTTTTGTTACCACCTCCAATTGGTGCAATCGGGTAAATAATCAGATCACTTATAATTGAGATGAAAAAGAAATTTATTTATACCATTTTTGTTATATCTGTATTACTTAATTTGATATTGATACCATACATAGGATATAGGTTATACAAAGACAGATTGAATAACGATATCTTTAAGCTAAATGCTTATGCATGGGCTAACAGTCAACTGAAAATACCTGAAGTTAATGAAAATAGGGTCGTGTTTATAGGGAATTCTATCACTGAAAATTGGGTACATCTACGATATAAATTCTTTGTTGATAATAATTACGTATGCAGGGGAAAGGGTGGACAAACAAGTACATTGATGCTTTTACGTTTTAGGCAAGATGTTATAGAATTGCATCCTAAAGTTGTTGTTATAAGTGCAGGTATAAATGATATAGCCGAGAAAACAGGTGAGTACGATCCTGTGTTTACGATGGATAATATAAAATCGATGGCCGAATTAGCTGATATGAATGACATAAAAGTAATATTAGTTTCTCTTCTGCCATGCAAAGGTCATGGATGGGAACCGATTAAGGATGTACCAGTGAAAATAGATGAACTGAATGAACGTATAAAAATTTATGCTACAGAGAAAGGGTATTACTATTTAGATTTGAATACTCCTATGCGCGATAGTGAAAACGGTATGATAAATACTTATTCTCTTGATGGATTGCATCCTAACGAAGAAGGGTATAAAAAAATAATGGAACCTTTGGTACAAGAGGCTATTGATAATATTTTGAATAAAAATGATAAAAACGAATGATATGAAAAAATTAATTTTGATTCTGTCTTTAATATTAAGTACCGGTCTTGCTTATTCGCAATATGGAGGAAGTTATAAGGCTGGTTCCGGCTTTGATCCTTCTAAACTTACTTTCGGAGGTAATATGAATTTACAATTCGGGAATTATACAGCTGTGGGTATTTCTCCTCAGGTTGGTTATAATTTTTCTAAATATTTTACTGCCGGGGTAGGATTAGGATATAACTATTTCAGAGAGAAAAATTATGATGTTAAATGGAGCAGGCATTATGTAAGTTTTAATTTTTTTGGACGTTTTTATCCTGTTGATTTTCTTGTCATAAGCCTTCAGCCCGAAGCCAGCCGTGTATGGGAGACTATAGAAAATAGTGGAAATAAATATAAAACTAATAAATTTGTACCGTCTGTTCTTATAGGAGGAGGTTTGCGGTACATGAATATGATAGCCATGATACAATACGATGTAGTACAGGACGAGTATTCACCTTATGGTAATAACCTTTTCTATAGCATAGGATATTCATTCAATTTTTGAAATATAAATACTTATTTATCATGAAAAAAGTAATTTTAATTATGTCCTTTTTTTCCTTTTTTGGATTATTCTCTCAAGCACAGGAATTTAATAAACTTATAAATCTCGATAGGTATGCCGAAGCGAATGCTGCATTGCCTGCACCTGCCAAAGGTGAAAAGAGAGTTGTATTTATAGGGAATTCTATTACTGATGGATGGCCTAATGCACACCCTGATTTTTTTAAATCAAACAATTATGTAGGTCGTGGAATAAGTGGACAAACCAGCCCGCAATTGTTGTCCCGTTTTCGTCAGGATGTAATTAATCTTAAACCGGTTGCAGTATTGATAAATATAGGTACAAATGATGTTGCTCAAAATACAGGCCCATATAATGAAGAATTTACTTTAGGAAATATCATGTCGATGGCCGAACTGGCTGATGCTAACGGCATAAAAGTGATATTATCATCTGTAACACCTGCGGGCGAATATCCTTGGAGAAAAGAGATAAAAGATGTACCTCAAAAAATAATGTCTCTGAATGCGAAAATAAAAGCTTATGCCAAGGAAAAAGGATTTTCATATATAGATTATTTTTCGGTGATGTGTGACGAAAATAATGCTTTAAAAAGTAATCTAGGTACTGATGGAGTACATCCTAATGAAGAAGGTTATAAGATAATGGAAGCTACAGCTAAAAAGGTAATAGATAAAGTAATAAAATAAGATATTTTTATTCTTAATTATTTGGAGAGTGTCCTTCGTTTAGGATGCTCTTTTTTCTTTGTATAGAAGTATTTATCGATTATATATGCCTATATGTAGATATTGTTTTAATGATCAGTACAATTGTTATAAACTTGGTTTTTAAAAATAAATGAAAACCAAAAATGATTAACTTTTTTGATACTTTATATACATTTATACATATAAAACATAATCCTTTATCCAGATATTTCTTATATCCGTTTCTACGTGTTCCGACCCTTTATTTAGTTAATTTGTTTGTTCCAATCTATTTTAGGATAACAGCAAATAAGGATGAATATAAATTGAAAAAATCGGATAAAGCAAGTAATCGTATTATAGTTTCATTGACTTCTTTTCCTCCACGTATAAATAAAGTATGGCTTGTGATAGAATCTATTATGAGACAGGAATTAAAACCTGATAAAATTTTATTATGGTTATCTAAAGAGCAGTTTTCCTCGTTATCAGAATTGCCAAAAAACTTACTTCGGTTACAGGATAGAGGACTTGAAATAAGGTTTTGTGATGAAAACCTGAAGGCACATACAAAATATTATTATACTATGCAGGAGTTTCCTGATGATATTATTATAACTGTTGATGATGATATTTTATATAATTCATATATAACACAACATCTTATCGAATTATCTGAAAAATATCCTCAAACTATTTGCTGTTGTCGCGGATGGGAAGTAAAGATTAATGATAGAAATCTGGCAAAGTATAATGAATGGAAAATGATAAATGATGCGAAGTCACCTTCTATTGATATATTCCCTACAGGTGTAGGAGGAGTACTTTATCCTCCTCATTCTTTGCATAAGGATGTCTTTAATATTGATTTATTAAGAGAATTATGTTTTTATGCAGATGATGTTTGGTTGAATGTTATGGCACATCTGAAAGGAACCAAATATGCTAAAACTGAATATTCGTCACACTATCTACCTATTAAATTTAAAAATAGAACCCGACTTAGGGATATAAATGTAACTGAATCTGCCAATGATACCCAGATAAATAATCTCAGGAATTATTATAAGAAGATATTGGATAAAGATCCTTATCATATGTTATTTAGATAATTATTTACGGAGATCTTTACTTCGTAAAATCAAAAAACTGTATGTCATTGATTTTTCACTACCTTTGTACCCTGAAAAAATAATTTATATAAAATAATGGCATTACAATGTGGTATTGTAGGACTTCCTAATGTGGGTAAGTCTACTCTTTTCAACTGTTTATCGAACGCAAAAGCACAATCGGCAAATTTTCCTTTTTGTACAATAGAACCAAATGTAGGAGTAATAACCGTTCCGGACGAAAGATTAAATAAATTAGCGGAATTGGTTAAACCCAATCGTATTTTGCCTACAACAGTAGAAATAGTAGATATAGCCGGGCTCGTTAAAGGAGCTAGCAAAGGGGAGGGGCTTGGTAATAAATTCCTTGCCAATATACGTGAAACAGATGCAATTATTCATGTACTTCGTTGTTTCGATGATGATAATATCACTCATGTGGATGGAAGTATAAATCCTGTGAGAGATAAAGAAATTATAGATATAGAGCTCCAACTGAAAGATTTGGAAACAGTACAATCCCGTATTCAGAAAGTAGAAAAACAAGCGAAAACAGGAGGGGATAAAGAAGCGAAACGTGCTTATGATATCTTGGTTCAGTTTAAGGAAGCGCTTGAGCAAGGTAAGTCGGCTCGTACTGTGAAATTTGATAACAAGGAGGATGAAAAAATAGCGAAAGAGCTTTATCTTCTTACATACAAACCTGTGCTTTATGTATGCAATGTAGATGAAGCCAGTGCTGTTTCGGGAAACAACTATGTAGAGCAAATACGTGAATCTGTAAAGGATGAAGATGCTGAAATTCTTATTGTAGCTGCGAAAATAGAGTCTGAAATAGCTGAATTTGAATCTTACGAAGAGCGTCAAATGTTTCTTGAAGAAATTGGACTTAAAGAATCGGGAGTAGCAAGGCTGATTAAATCGGCTTACAAGCTTCTCGGATTGCAAACATATTTTACAGCCGGAGTTCAGGAAGTACGTGCTTGGACATTCACTTCAGGATGGAAAGCTCCTCAGTGTGCAGGCGTTATACATACCGACTTTGAAAAGGGATTTATTCGTGCGGAGGTTATAAAATACAATGATTTTATAACATTGGGTTCGGAAGCTGCCGTGAAGGAAGCCGGTAAAATGAACGTAGAAGGAAAAGAATACATCGTTCAGGATGGTGATATAATGCATTTCAGGTTTAATGTATAAATCTTAGGCATTTAGGATATTTTTATTATTGTTGCTAATATTCATGCTATTATACTACTATATGTGATATAGTGTCATGATTGATATTAGCAACAATTTTATTTTATAATCGCCTCCATATTTCTTTAATTTATAACTTTACAAATTCTCACTAATATTCTTATGATTATTAACTACGATTCTCCGGGTCAGTTGTGTAACAGAATATGGTCTCTTATTCCATCTATAGCTTATGGATTGAAGTACGAAGAGAAAGTATTGGTTATAAATTTCGATGAATATTTACCTATTTTTTCCAATCTGAACAGAAATAAACTTATACGTTTTAAGTCTAAAAAACTTCTGCAAAGAATATTCCTTTCACTTAAGGCAAGAGGATATATACAAAACGGAAGATCTAATGTATTCAGAAAATTATTCAATCTTAATTTAATAGAGGGCTGGTCTAATCGTCTCGGAAATAGAGAAATGGTAATAGAGCAGTCAGATAATATACGTGCTTTATTTGATTTCAGAAAAGATGTAGTGACTGCTGTAAACGACTTTCTATCTTCTCAAGAAAAAGTTGTTATAGTTGGTGTACATATACGTAGAGGAGATTATAAAGAGTGGCTCGATGGTATATACTATTTCTCTGATGAAGCTTATTATCGAGCAATGAAATATTTAGAAAAACACCTTTTAGAGAGAGGAGAGAAGGTTAAATTTTTGATTTGTTCTAATGAAAGAATAGACCTCCGTAATTTTTCAGAATTAGATTGTTTTATCATACCCCAATCATCCTCAGAAAAAGATTTATACGCTTTATCTAAAAGCGATTATATAATAGGCCCTCCGAGTTCATTCTCGCAATGGGCTTCATTTTATGGAAAAGTACCGGTGTGTTATATGATGTGTGAAAACCAAGAATTAAAACTTTCCGATTTTTCTAGAATCATATCTTTTAATACCTTTGAAAACGGAAATATTCTTGATATAGACTAAAGTTTAACCTAAATAATTTTACACTATGATTAGTTCTGCTGAGAAAAAAGATTACCCTGTATTAATAGATATTTGGGAGAGTGCGGTAAAGGCTACTCATGATTTTTTATCAGACGAAGATTTTGAATTTTATAAAACTCACATTCCTATCTATTTTCAACATGTTTCTCTATATGTTTATAGAAATCAGGAGGGTATCATAAAAGGATTTCTAGGTATAAGTGATGATAGCATAGAAATGCTTTTTGTAGAGAATGAAAGTAGGGGAGAGGGTATAGGTAAAATCTTGATGGACTATGCTGTAAACACACTGAATGCTCGAAAAGTGGATGTAAACGAACAAAATACACAAGCCTTGGATTTTTATTATCATTTAGGTTTTAAAGAAGTGGGCAGAGACGAGTATGATGGAGAGGGAAAAGGCTATCCCATATTACATTTAGAGAAAAGCTAATATTTTAAAATACGAATCATTAACATTTATTTTTATGAAAAAACTACTAATTGCCTTAACACTAATTTTGATATGTTCTCACACTGCAAATGCGCAGCTGGGAGGACTAAAAATTAATAAAAAGCATCTTGACGCAGCTACTAAAACAGCAAAGGCATTAACACTTACCGACGAACAAATAGCTACCTATTGTCAGGAATATATTGACTGGATGGATGCTCATAACCCGGTTTGTAAAACAACCGACTCTGATCCCGGAATGAAAGCCGTAGCAGATCGTCTCGAAAAAATAAAAGCAACAATGCCTTCAGATGTAAAACTTGATATTCAGGCTTATTATGTTGTAGATCAGAATGCTTTTGCTTGTGCAAACGGAAGTATCCGTGTATTTGCGGGCTTAATGGAATTGATGACAGATGACGGAATATTGGGAATAATAGGTCATATCGTTAATAAGGATTCTAAGGAAGCATTCAAAAAAGCTTTGCTTACTTCTGCTCTTAAAGATGCAGTAGGTTCTACGGGAGATGTAGCAGCCACACTGACCGACTCTCAGCTGGGTGAACTTGGCGAAGCACTAGCCGGTGCTCAATTTTCACAGAAGGCAGAGTATGCCGCTGACGATTATGGTTATGAATTTTTAAAAAAGAGTGGTAAAGATCCGATGGGAATGGTAACAGCTTTACGCATTATTCAAAAATTGTCTGACGATGCAGGTGTAGATAAAAGCAAGGCTAAACAATTGTTTTCTACTCATCCCGAAAGTGGCAAAAGAGCAGACAAACTTGAAGCCAAATATAAGAAGGAATATAAATAAGAAATTATAGGCTACGATATCTTAAAAACGGGGACATCATCATGTTTCCGTTTTTATTTTATGATGATATATAGCAGGATTCCCAATAAAATTATCTTACTTTGTTCAGTTTTTATTATTAGCTAATAGTATTAATAAAATAAAATGGCAAAAAGTAAAATAACAACCGTACTGTTTGGTTTAGATGGTGTTGTCGTAGACACAGAGCGCGCTTATGATGAGTTTTGGAGTAAGATAGCACAAGAGAATGAGTTGAAAATTAATAACTTTTCGGACGTAATAAAGGGAATGACATTGAGTTCTATCATTGAACTTTATTTTACGATTTCAACTCTCGAAGAAAAACAAGCTATAAGAGATGCATGTTCGAAGATGGAACAAGCCATCGATTATAAAAAAACGGTTATTCCTGGCGTTCTTGATTTTATCAAATACCTTAAAGATGAAGGTTATAAAATAGGGCTTGTTACCAGTTCTCCTTCTAGCAAAGTAAAGGTTGTATTAGACCAGTTATCTTTAGGCGATACTTTCGATACAATAATTACATCTGATAGTATAAAGAAAGGAAAGCCTGACCCGATGGGATATGTATTGGCTAAGACAAATCTTGGAGTACAATCGGGAGAGTGCATCGTATTCGAAGATGCATTTACCGGTATCAAAGCTGCTACTTATGCATTTATGCGTGTAATAGGTGTATCTACAACTTTATCTGTCGATTTCCTGAAAGACTATACATACGGTGTGATAGCTGATTTTACTGATACAGAAAAGCTAAAAAGTTTAATGGCTTAAATAGTCTATAAAAATATAATAAAGAAGAGAGAGCATCTGAATGATGCTCTCTTTTTGTTAGTTTTCAATAAATAGCAAGTTTGGAAAAGTAACTATATTCCACTATATATAATTTTGTAACAGAAAGTTATAAGTATGAAGCAGAAAATATCAACCAGGGAAGATTATGCGAAACGTATTAATATCATTATCGAATACATAAGCAATCATTTGAATGATGAAATGGATTTGAAAGAATTAGCAGAGATATCAAATTTTTCGGAATTTCATTTTCATCGTATTTTTAAAGCTATAATTGGAGAATCTGTAGGAGCATTTGTTGTAAGAATGCGCATCGAGACTGCAGCTCGTTTATTAAGATATTCCAATCTTTCGGTACAAGATATTGCATATAATATAGGATATAATACTCCTTCTTCTCTTACAAAAGTTTTTCGCCAGTACTATAATATTTCACCATCAGATTATAGAAATAACAAAAGTTATAAAATTATGAAACCATTGCAAGTATCTTCTGATATACAACTGAAAAATCCAAAAATAGTAGAGCTCGACTCCAAAAAAGCTATATACGTGCGTCTTCAGGGTGATTATCGTACTCTTGATTACGGAAGTGCATATAGTAAACTATGGTCTTTTGTAAAAGAAAATAAACTGTTTACCGCAGGTATCGAACATCTTACTATGTCTCATGACGACCCTCATGTAACGGATTCGGATAAGCTTATAACGGACGTTTGTCTGGTGATCCATAAGGAAGTGTCACCAAAAGGAGAAATAGGCGTAAAAAACGTTTTAGGGGGTAAATTTTTAGTGTTTACTTATATTGGACCTTATAATAATTTGTCCTCTGTGTTTGACACTATTTTTAGATGGGTTCCTGATAATGGATATGAACTACGGATCGATCAGGGGTTTGAGAAATATTTAAATAATCCGGATCGTACAACTCCGGATAAATTGAAAACAGAGATTTATATTCCTATTCAATAAGTAAAAGAGCAACTTTAAGGAAGTTGCTCTTTTATTAATATACTCTTTTTATAATATAATCTACTGTGGCTTCGAGTGCTTCACGCACATCTGAATCAGGAATAGTTTCTATAATTTTTTCGGCTTGTTCCTTAAATTCTTCTATTTTCCTGTATGCATAATCTATTCCTCCATGCTCTTTGGCATAGTTGATCAGATGCTGAATATTTTCGTCTGTATAGTTATAAGAATATACGATAGATAGTATTTCCTTTTTTTCTTCTTCCGAAGCATTTTTAATAGCATACAGAAGAGGTAAAGTTATTTTCCCTTCACGTATGTCATTTCCTGTCGGCTTGCCAATAGCATCAGTAAAATAATCGAAAATATCATCGCGTAATTGAAAACACAATCCAAATAATTCTCCCAAGCGGGTAAATTTTTCTATTTCTTCTTCCGAAGCACTTACAGATATTGCCCCTATACGCATACATACCGACATGAGAGAGGCGGTTTTTTTCTTTATTACCTGAAAATACTCATCTTCGTCAATAATCAATTCTTTTACCAGCGAAAGCTGATTCAGTTCTCCTTCGGCCAAGTCGCGCCCTAAGTCAGATATATTGGATATGATTTCTATATTTCCTGTCAACACGCTCTTAATAAGAGCAGTAGATAAAAAGTAATCACCTGCCAGAACTGCCATTTTATTATCATAAATAGCGTTCAACGAAGCTTTTCCCCTTCTTATTTTTGATTCGTCTACAACATCATCGTGTATAAGCGAAGCTGTATGCAAAAGTTCTACAGTGATAGCAGCGTTGTAAGTAATATTATTGATCTCGCCACAGGCTTTAGCAGCCAGAAGTAGTAAAATGGGACGGATTCTTTTACCATCCGATTTCATAATGTGATCTATAATTTCCTGAATCCTTACATTATTGCAAAAAACAGAATCTTTGTAATAAGTATTGAATATTTTTAATTCTTCCGCTACAGGTTTAGCTATTAAAAGCTTTTTATCCATATCTTGTTTTGTTGAGTTGCAAATTTAAGAATATTTCGGCTTTAAGCATTATATATGGGTAACTTTACATACATATAAGGAATTTTTTAAAGAATAATTGCATTTTAATGTTTTTGAATTCTTTTTTAATACTTAGTATCCTCAAATAGTCCTTGATATTTGGTTCTATTACTCTGTTTTTTTACTTTTTTGTAAAGAGGAATATTAATAAGTAAAGCTGTTTATTTTTTTCTTTCCCCTCGGTTACGGATAGAGGGTCTTACGGTGAAGATTGATTATCTATTTTAATTTGTCTCTTTTGTAGTTCATCAGTTTTTCCTTAACTTTCCACTGTTTTATAATATAAATATATTCCCCAATGAAATTATTCCTATTAGACGCATATGCGCTCATATACCGTTCTTACTATGCATTTATAAAGAATCCGAGGGTTAACTCTAAGGGTCAGAACACATCTGCTGTGTTTGGTTTTGTAAATACATTAGAGGAACTTCTTCGCAAAGAAAACCCCACACATATTGCCGTCGCATTCGATCCTCCGGGAGGAACGTTCCGTCATGATGCTTATGAGAAATACAAAGCGCAGCGTCAGGAGACTCCTGAAGATATAAGGGCGGCTGTTCCTATTATCAAGGAGATTATTGCAGCTTATAATATCAAAGAGTTGGAAGTTCCTTATTATGAGGCTGACGATGTAATTGGTACTATTGCGAAGAAAGCAGAAAAGGAGAATATAGATGTTTATATGATGACTCCCGACAAGGATTATGGTCAGCTTACATCCGATCATATATTCATGTACAAACCAAAGTTTGCAGGATCAGGATTTGATGTATTAGATGCTAAAGCCATCATGGAGAAATATGAGCTATCTTCTCCCGACCAGATGATCGATTTACTGGGTCTTATGGGTGATGCTTCCGATAATATACCCGGATGTCCCGGTGTAGGTCCTAAAACTGCTCAGAAACTGTTAGAAGAATACGGAACTATCGAAAACCTCCTTGAACATACATCGGAGATTAAAGGAGCATTAAAACAACGACTGGAAGAGAATAAAGAGCAAATTATATTCTCAAAATTTCTGGCTACTATCAAGACCGATGTTCCTGTCGATTTCAACAAAGATGAATTTGCTCGTAGAGAAATAAACGCTGAAAAAATAAGTGCTCTTTTTGAAGAGCTAGAATTCAGAACGCTTATCAGCAGGGTTCTCAAGACTGATGGTATCCCATCAAACCCTGTGAGAAATACTACAACGCATGAAGCTATACAGGGCGATTTATTTGCCGAATTATTGCCGCCTGTAGACTCTTCTTCAGATAATACAACCGTTAACTATTCCGCGTTACAGGAGCTGAAAGATATACCTCACTCTTATCATCTTGTGGAGGAAGAGAAAGAGATTTTGGAACTGATAAGTACTCTTTCTAATCAGGAATCTTGCTGTTTCGATACCGAGACTACAGGTCTCGACCCTATAGTGAGCGAACTGGTAGGGATGTCCTTTGCTTTCAAAGAGGGAGAAGCTTATTACGTTCCCGTTTCTGCCGACTTTGACGAAGCGAAGAAACTGATAGATAAATTCCGTCCGTTTTTTGAGAATGAAAAGATACTAAAAATAGGACAGAATATAAAATACGATATTATTGTTCTCAAAAAATATGATATTCATGTGCGAGGCAAATTGTTTGATACAATGATTGCTCATTACCTTATCAATCCTGAGTTGAGACACAATATGGATTATATGGCAGAAACATATCTGAAATACAGAACAATACATATTGATGAGCTGATAGGGGCTAAGGGTAAAAATCAGTTGAATATGCGTTCTTTGCGTCCTGATCAGATTAGTGATTATGCATGTGAGGATGCGGATGTTACATTGAAGCTGAAAAGCATACTTGAAAAGGCGATTGAGAAACAGGATTTAAGTAAATTATTTTACGAAATAGAGTTACCTCTTATCTATGTTCTTGCAGACATGGAATTTATCGGTGTAAGACTGGATACGGTTGCTTTAGGAGAGTATTCTAAGACTCTTACCATAGAATTGCAGAATATCGAATCGGAGATATATAAGCTTGGAGAAACAGAATTTAATATAAATTCGGCAAAGCAGGTAGGAGAGGTACTTTTTGACAAATTAAAGATTGTAGATAAGCCCAAAAAGACTAAAACAGGACAGTATGTAACCAGTGAAGAGACATTGGAAAGCATTAAAGACACGCATCCGATTGTAAATAAAATATTAGAATACAGAGGTCTTAAAAAACTTCTGAGTACTTATATTGATGCACTTCCGCTGCTTGTTGACCCCAAAGACGGGAAGATACACACATCATTTAATCAGACAGTAACAGCTACCGGAAGATTAAGTTCTACGAATCCCAATCTTCAGAATATTCCTATACGCGATGCACAGGGAAGAGAGATTCGGAAATCATTTATTGCCGATGATGGATGCTCGTTTTTCTCTGCCGACTACTCTCAGATCGAGCTCCGTATTATGGCACATCTTAGCCAAGACCCATCGATGGTAGAAGCCTTCAATAGCGGGGAAGACATACACGCTGCTACAGCCGCTAAGATTTATAAATTAAAGATAGATGAAGTAACAAGTGATATGCGTCGAAAGGCAAAAACAGCCAATTTTGGTATTATATACGGGATTTCTGTTTTTGGATTGGCCGAACGACTTACCATTCCAAGGGGAGAAGCCAAAGAGCTTATTGACGGTTATTTCGAGACTTATCCGAAGGTGAAAGAATATATGGATAAATGCATAACTGATGCACGCGAGAAGACCTATGTAGAAACTGTTTTTGGACGAAAAAGATACCTGCCAGATATCAACTCACGCAACGCAACTGTACGTGGTTATGCCGAGCGAAATGCCATAAATGCACCCATACAAGGGAGCGCGGCTGACATTATAAAAGTGGCGATGAATAATATTTTTAAACGCTTCGAAAAAGAGAATATCAAATCGAAGATGATTCTTCAGGTACATGACGAGTTGAATTTTAATGTTCTTGAAAATGAACTTGATAAAGTTCAGAAGATAGTAATTGAAGAAATGGAAAATGCATATAAACTGGCTGTTCCACTAAGAGCCGATTGCGGAAAAGGAAAGAACTGGCTGGAAGCGCATTAAAGTATTATATAGTTTTAATAATAAAGAGGTTCTTGGTTTTTACTCACAATGACAATTTAGATTTATAAAATAGTGAAATAAATCTTTCTGATTATCTTTACCCAAATTTACTTGGTTTATGAATAATCTTTTAGACAAAATAATGCAAAGCAAAAGGTACCAGTTTTTGGTATTTTTTGCTTTGTTGGTTTTTCTGTCTTTGTTGATGATGTATTTTTATCAGCCCTTATGTCCGGGGCAGGATTTCTTTTTTCACTACAGGAGGCTACAGGCATTGATGGATGGCATGAAAGATAGTCCGTGGCTTATTTATCTCGACTATAGTGCCATCGATGGTTATGGCTATCTTACAAAGGCTTTCTATCCCGACTTTATACTTATACTTTTTGCTTTGGTGGGTAATCTTACCGATGCTGCGTTTGCATATCAGTTTATGATATTCACCATGACTATTTTGTGTGGTGTATTCACTTACATAACAGTCAATACCATTTATAAAAGTTCGTACGCTGCTGCAATAGCAGCACTGTTATACTCGTTTGCTGCTTATCGTTTGCTTGATATATATCACAGGGCTGCAATAGGAGAGGCCTTGTCTTTTACTTTTGTGCCTATTGTCTTTTTGGGATTGTACCATATTATCAAGGGTGATTATAAGAAATGGTACGTTTTGGCTATAGGCTTTAGCCTGATGATATTTACGCACCTTATATCATCGGTTCTGATGTTTGTAACTATACTTATCTTTTTAGGGATTTACTATAAATCATTGCTAAGAGAGCCTAAACGTATAAAATATCTTGTTTTGGCTGGCGTTGCAACTTTGATTGTAACCGCTTACTATATTTTCCCGATGATGGAGCAAATGCTTTCCAATACGTTTTATTATGAGAGCAGGGGATTGATGTCTAAAGCTCAGGATTCTGCGCTCGGACTGCATTGGATTATCTGGGGAATGTTTGTAGGAATAATTATTCCGGAGCAAGCTCTTATTCCCGGTGTAGGCCTCTTGCTTACATTTGGTATCATTTTGCGGTTGTTTGTATATGAAAAATCGAAAGAATTAAGTAGTCTTGATATCGCCGTTATTGTAGGTTTTATCTATATTATCGCTTGTCTGCCGATATTTCCCTGGTCGGTATTTCCGTTCAGCTTGTTGAACTTTATTCAGCTGCCATGGCGTTTGCTTGAATTTTCGTGTTTCTTTTTTGCAGTGGCAGGAGGATATTACTTGTCGCGAATTTTAAAGACGAATAAGCGATTTTTGGCTGGGGGGATAATGATTGTTGCCGGAATAGCTTTGGTGCTTGTAAACGATGCGCAATCATACAAAAACTACCGTTGTGGGCGACCTGTTACTCAAAGTGCAGATATTTCGAATGATTATCATTTAGGAGGACTGGAATATATTCCCGATAGAGTACCTTCTGTAGAATATCTTCATCAGAGAGGGGACAGTGTGAAGTCAAATTATGGAGGGATGCAGATATCTGACTTTAAACGGTCAGGAAGAGTAACGGCTTTTAACCTGAATGCAACCAATGGTGAAGCTCTGGAATTGCCATTGATTTACTATAAAGGTTATACCGCCCGTCTTGATGGGAAAGCTATTCCTGTTTCGGAAAGTGATAATGGATTAGTTCAATTATCCGGTAATCAATCGGGTAGGATAGAGGTATATTATGGGGGAACTATTATACAGAGAATAAGCCTGTGTATAACAGTTTTGAGCATATTGAGCTTGTGTATTTTTATATTTTTACAGAAAAGAAGAGAAAATGAAGCTAGATAGTCTTATAGCAGATAAGAAATATCACTTTTGGATTTTCTTCTCTGTTTTATTATTTCTTTCTGTTTTGTGTTCTTTTGCATACGGAACTCAGTTTTTGGGTGGCGATGACTATTACTTTCACAATGCTCGCTTCGAAGCCTTAATGCAAGGGTTGAAAGATGGAACATTTCCTTCATATATAGACTATCAGGGGCTTTATGGCTATGGCTACCTTGTAAAAACATTTTATTCCGATTTTATTCTTATTCCATACGCTCTATTAGCTAATTTGACGAGTAAAGATTTTGCCTATTGGTTCCTTTATTTTTCTATGACAATGATGTGTGGAACTTTTATGTACATTTTTGTTCGTAAAGTTTATAAGAGTGCGTATGTGGCATCTGTGAGCTCGATACTGTATACTTTTTGTTTATACCGTTTACTCGATTTATATTATAGAGGAGCATGGGGCGAAGCCTTTTCATTTACTTTTCTGCCGATTGTTTTTCTAGGACTTTTTTACATCATTAAGGGTGATTATCGGAAGTGGTATGTTATTGCCATTGGATTTTCTTTGATGATTTTTACGCATGTCCTTTCCACTTTGCTGTTGTTTATTACAGCAAGTATCATACTGCTTGTTTATTATAGAGACATGATAAAAGAGCCCAAACGTATATACTATTTGATTTTGGCAGGCGTGGTTACAATCGTTTTGACGAGCTATTATTTGTTTCCGTTTTTTGAACAGCTCTTATCCGATACGTTTTACTTTCAGAAGTTTAAATACTCGCCTTACACTACTGCTCAGAGCAGGCTCGATTGGTTGACGATCTTGAAAGGTTCACTTGAAGGTTTTACACTCGGTCAGAAATCTACAGGGATAGGGTTGTTGCTCCTTGTTCCGTTATGCTTGCGCTTTTTTGTGAGAGGAAATAAGGAACAAAAGAAATATATAAGAAGTATCGATATAGGGGTTCTTATCGGTTTGTTTTATATTGTTCTCACATCCACTTTAGCACCTTGGACACGCTTCCCTTTGTCTTATCTGAGTCTGATACAGTTCCCGTGGAGGCTATACGAGTTTGTTGTTTTCTTCTTTTCTGTGGCAGGAGCTTATTACATATACTTGCTGTGTAAAAAAAAGAATATTCAGCTTGTGGCGTTTTCATTATTGGTCGTTTTAACTTCGGTTGTTATTGTAATTGATGCTTCAACGTATAAAGAAATAAAGGTAGAGGCTCGTTTATCCGATAAAGATTATTTGAACGAAACCACTCATTATACAATGGCGGGAATGGAATATTATCCTTCAAGAATGCCATACCTTGATCCATTTATCCTACAACGTGGAGATAGCGTGGCGTCTCAGCTAAAGGAAATAGAAGTATATAACTTTGAACGGTTTGACTATATTACCCGGTTTGATATAAAAACCAATGTAAAAGACAGTATCGAATTGCCTCTCATTTATTATAAAGGATATGCTGCGTCTCTCGACGGAATAAGTATTCCTGTTACAGAAAGTAGCCAAGGTCTTGTGCAGATCCCTATCGATCGGTCGGGTAGAGTAGAGGCTTATTATAAAGGAACTTTGCTACAAAAACTAAGTTTTTATATTACTATTCTAAGTATATTTGTGCTGTGTTCATATATTTTTCTTCAAAGAAGAAAAGACAAACATCTTAAATAATAACGAGTATGCGTAATTTTATTTATCTAGATCTCTTATATCCTGTCTTTATGTTTATTTTCGGTATTATAATGATATCGAGCCCTCGCTCTTTGATGCGTAAAGCAAAATACGATGAAGAAAGCCTCAAAACCGAGTCGTGGGTAAAGAAACTCGGGATAGGACTGTGTGTATTTGCTGTTGGTTTTGGAATATACATATTCTATAAGTTGAAATATGCTTGACGGATTTGTAGAGTATGGCTACATAGGTCTGTTTTTGGCATCTTTTCTTGCGGCTACTATATTACCTTTCGGTTCCGAAGTCGTTTTTGTTGGTCTTATTGCAGCTGGTCTTAACGGTTGGTCGTGCGTTCTTATCGCCTCTGTGGGAAACTGGTTAGGAGGAATGACTAATTACTATTTAGGACATCTCGGAAAGGTAGAATGGATAGAGAAATACCTGAAAGTAAAGAAAGATAAAATAGATAAAATGCAGCGATGGTTGGAAGGGAAAGGTGCGGCGATGGCATTTTTTAGTTTTCTGCCCGTTGTAGGTGATATTATAGCCCTTGCCTTAGGCTTTATGCGTGCCAATGTTTATATTGTAAATGCAACCATGTTTGCCGGTAAGTTTGTGCGCTATGTACTGATAATGTATGGCGTAAATTGGATTATCTAATTCTATAGATTCCTATTTTTTCATGTTGAATAAAATGCCCCGTTAAGTAAAACAGAATTCCTCTCTATTTCTGTTTATTCTCAAAAATTATCTATTTATATCTATTCTCTTATCATGCTGAGGAAGGAAAGATCAATTATTATAAATTATATGAAGGAGAATATAAAGTGACAGAATAAAGTAGCCAAATAAGTGTCACTTTTGTCACTTTTTTTGTATTTAATACCCATTAAATCAGTTTTTTATGTATATTTCTATTTGTCACCTTTTTATGTAAAATATTGTTGTGCTTCGTTTCATGTGGAACAAAAAATGGAATTTGTTAATTTTTAGGTCTTTATTCTCGCTGTATATCTTATTTCTGTTAAAACTCCAAGATTGTAGAACTGAAAAATCAATATGTTTATATTGCAGAGAGTGATAAAGCAGTAACTTTGTATATTATTAAAAATTAGAGCTTAGAAATAAAATAATATGTCTACAATATTGTTTCATGAAATAGTGTTTGGTCCTATACACAGTCGTCGTTTAGGGTCATCTTTGGGTATGAATTTGCTTCCGTACGATGGCAAGTTGTGCTCGTTCGATTGTATCTATTGTGAATGTGGGTATAATGAAAATTTCAGGACAAAGACTAAATTGCCTAGTCGTGAAAATGTTAAAGCTGCTCTGGAAGACAAGCTGATGCATTTGCAAAAAGAAGGAACAGCATTGGACGTAATCACTTTTGCCGGAAATGGAGAACCGACGATACATCCTCAATTTGCTGAAATTATTGATGATACAATCGAACTTCGGGATAAGTATTACCCTCAAACTAAAATCAGTGTGCTTTCGAATGCTATGCATGCCGGAAAGGAGAAGGTGTTTAATGCACTCAAGAAGGTAGATAATAATATACTTAAGCTTGACTCGGCCTGTATTGATACTGTGCGGTTGATAGATCGTCCTAATTCGCCTGAGTATAGTATAGAAAAGCAGATAGAACTTTTTAAACGCTTCGAAGGCAATTTTATTATGCAAACAATGTTTGTAAGAGGTAGTCATAAGGGTAGGGTAGTGGATAATACAACAGAGGGTGAAGTTTCGGCTTGGTTAGAGGCTGTTAGAGCGACAAAACCCCGCGAGGTTATGATTTACACTATCGACAGAGAAACCCCTGAAAAAAACCTTGAAAAAGTGCCTGTGGAAGATTTAAGAAAGATCGGAGAACGTGTGGAGGGGCTTGGTCTTGGTATTGAAGTTTTGGTTACAGCATAAGTTTGAATTATATAAATAAAAAGATATGGTAACAATCGTTTTTGCTCATCCTTGGCATGGTAGTTTTAATAAAGCAATATTGGATGCAATTATTGACGAATATGATAATAATAATGTGGCTTATGAGGTATTAGATCTCCATAAAGATAACTTTAATCCGGTGTTTACAGAAGATGAATTGTCTGTATATAACAAAGGAAAAGTACTTGATCCATTAATTCTTAGATATCAGCAAGTGATAAAAAAATCTGACAAAATGATATTTATTTTCCCTAATTGGTGGAATACTATGCCTGCTATTTTGAAAGGTTTTTTTGACAAAGTGCTGTTGAAAGATTTTGCTTTTAATTACGAAGGAGGCTTCAATGCTCTTTTGGACATAGAGCAATCCCTTATTATTACTACGTCTGAGCATCCGAGCCCTAACTTTAAAAATACGATCGAAAATGGCCTTATTGGAGATATGCTCAAGCCGGTTGGTATCCGTAACAGTCTTTGGTTGAGCTGTGAAGGAACATCAAAAGGAACTGACGAGATGCGAAAATCCTTTATTGATCGTGTAAGACAGGCGATTAGGTAATGCTTTGTTGGACTTTTATAGGCTACTATTTTTACTTTTGATAGTGGATTCTGACATTTTGATCTAATTATATGTTAAATTAAGTTTTTTTCAGATTTTTTGATTGATACAGTATCTATTTTTATTTTGTAAACAGTGCATTTGTATACCTTTTAAACGAAGAAAATATTCTTTAGTAATACTTACACAAAGTGGCTTTTTTTTTAACGCGGTTTAACCTGTGTTAATTCAAAAACCAGCATACATTTGTTGCGTATTTAAACAGTATAGTTTAACACTTTTAATTAAGTATTATTTATGAAAAAGATTATTCTTTCAGGTATCATGGCTATCGCATTAATCGCCTCTACCAGTGTAATGGCTCAAGATGTAAAAACAGCTAATCAAGCAAAAAAAGCCCCTAAAACAGAAGTTAAGGAAGCCAAACAAGCAGCTAAAACAGAAGTGAAAGAAGCTAAAGAAACTGCAAAAACAGAAAAGAAAGCAGCTAAGACAGAAGTGAAAGCAAAAAAGGAAGAAGCTAAAGGTAACGTGAAAGCAGCAAAAGCTGAACTGAAAAAGTAAATAGCTCACTGTGAACCTTTTCACAGTTATCAGAATCTTATTCTGAAAATAAAAGATCGGTACGATTTTCGTGCCGATCTTTTTTATGTGTTTGGTTATAGGTATGCTCTACTTAATACTTTCCAATAGGTTGTTAGCTAATCTGCTTGCTCCTATACGGAAATATTCTTTATTCAGATATTCATCGCCCAGTACTTCTTTTACTATCGTATAGTACTTTACGGCATCTTCTGTTGTGGAAATACCTCCTGAAGCTTTAAATCCGGCTTTATTCCCTGTTTTCTGGTTATATTCTTTAATTGCAGTACACATAACGTATGCTGCCTCGAGAGTAGCACCTTCATATACTTTTCCTGTTGAAGTTTTTATAAAATCAGCACCTGAGTATAATGCGAGGATAGAGGCTTTCATTATATTCTTAGCGCTTTTTAGTGCCCCTGTTTCAAGTATTACCTTTAGCTTTGCTTCACGGCATGCGTTCTTTATTTCGTCTATTTCTTCACAAACGTCTTCGTAGTTTTCTTCTAGGAAGTATCCTAGATTGAGTACAATATCTATTTCATCGGCTCCAGTTGCAACAGCAAGTCCTGTTTCTGCTATTTTAACTTCGGT
Organism: Dysgonomonas sp.; assembly: GCF_035323175.1. NCBI lineage: Bacteria > Pseudomonadati > Bacteroidota > Bacteroidia > Bacteroidales > Dysgonomonadaceae > Dysgonomonas > Dysgonomonas sp. The sequence goes on from NZ_DAOKYH010000005.1 coordinate 95,639, forward strand.
AAATGTTTGAGATGAGGGGAATCCACCTGCTACTGAGGCTATATTTACATTTGCCGTTAAAGCTTCTTTTACTGTTTCTACAAAGTTGGGGAAAACGCATATTGCTGCTACATTGTCTACATCGCTTGATCCTTCGAAGTCGTTTACTGTTTCTGTAAAATTCCAGATTTCTTCGCGCGTATCTGTTGCATTCAATGATGTGAGATCTATGCAGGAATATATCCTCTTATATACCTCTTTGGTATTATTCTGATCGAATTTCTTACTGATTATCTCATTCACTTTCTGAGTGATATCAGCATCCTTAATGTCTGTTTTATATTTTTTTAGAGTATCTCTGTATTTATCTACTTCTGCCATTCTATTTCAATTTTTCGTTGTTTATATGCCTGTCTTTATCTCTGTTAGTCTTTTTTTCAATATTCTTTTTTAGGGCGTCTGTGAGATCTATCCCTGTTTGATTTGCGAGGCAGATAAGTACCCACAGTACATCGGCCATTTCGTCACCAAGATCTTTGTTCAGATCAGACTTCTTGAAAGATTGATCGCCGTATGTACGTGCCATGATGCGTGCCAATTCGCCTACTTCTTCGGTGAGGATAGCCATGTTGGTTAGTTCGCTGAAATAGCGTACGCCCACGGTTTTTATCCATTGGTCTACTTCCTGTTGTGCTTCTTTTATTGTCATGTTATTCTTTTACTTTCGAGTCGATCCATATAGTTACAGGACCGTCATTTATGAGTTCTACCTTCATATCTGCTCCAAATTCGCCTGTTTGTACCGGTTTACCTAGCTTGTTCCCTAAAACGGCACAAAATTCTTCATACAAAGGTACTGCTATTTCGGGTTTGGCTGCATATATATAGGACGGACGATTTCCTTTTTTAGTGGAAGCATGTAAGGTAAATTGCGATACTACAAGTATTTCGCCATTGATATCTTTTATTGATAAATTCATTACACCTTCCTTATCGTCAAATATCCTGAGGTTTACAGCCTTGTTGCAGAGCCACTCTATGTCGTCTTTACTATCTGAATTTTTTATGCCTACAAGGATAAGAAGCCCTTGATTTATTGTTGATTTTATACTGTCGTTGATTGTAACTGATGCTTTACTTACTCTTTGTATTAATATCCTCATGTTTGATAAAATAGAGTCGCATAATTAGATATGGACTTTAAAATTAGAGATTAATTTGCAAATATACCTAAGTTGCTTCATTTATTACTAACACAAGTTGAGGTTAATAATTATTTGTATAATCCACTATATTACTATTGATATACTTTAGCAGCTTCCCACCCGATCATAGATGTCTTGCGGATATGTCCCCAATGATAGTCTCCCAGAGCCCCTGTAGACTGTATTATTCGATGGCAAGGTATGAGGTATGCTACGGGGTTTTGCCCCACAGCATTTCCCACTGCCCGACTAGCTTTAGGGCTCTTTATGAGATTAGCAATATTCTGGTATGACGATAATTGCCCCATCGGGATATTTAGTAAGGCTTGCCACACTTTAAGCTGAAAATCAGAACCTTTGATATGTAATTTTATTTTATCAAGGCTCTCCCAATCCAAATTAAATATCCGTATTGCATTCTTTTGGATTTCGTCTGCTGAATTCTGATAATTTGCTTTAGGAAAAATACTTGTGAGGTTCTTAATTGCTTCTTTATGGTCTTCTGCAAATGACATGTGGCAAATTCCTTTTGGGGTTGAAGCCACAATTATTTTTCCAAATGGACTGAGAGCAAAGCTATAGTTTATAGTAAGATAGCTTCCCTCATTTTTGTATTCGGCAGGGGTCATTCCTTCTATATTTATGAATAGATCATGCAATCTGCTCGTGCCTGATAAGCCAACTTCGAATGCGGTATCGAATAGTGTTGCTTGTGTTTCTCTTAAGATCTGTTTTGCATGTTGTATGCTTATATACTGTAGGAAGCGTTTAGGGCTAACACCTGCCCATTCTTTGAATAATCGCTGAAAATGGAAGGGACTAAGATGGATATGTTCTGAAATCTTATCCAAACTAGGCTGATATTTGTAGTTTTCACTAATATATTCTATTGCCTTTTTGATGCGATTGAAATCTAATGATTCTTGATTAAGCATAGTTTTGGTTTTTTATTCTACAAAGCTACATCGTAGTTTATAATTATAGAATCCATTTCTTGCTGAATTTGTTCGCTTTTAGTCTAATTACTTTTCCTCTATAATAGCAAGAAATGGATTTTAGGCGACTGTATGACAGAATATATTTGTACTGTTTAATTAAATAGAACAAATATGAAAAAGCTAGAAGGAAAGGTAGCCCTTATAACAGGAGCTACAAGCGGTATAGGTAAGGCGACAGCTATCGATTTTATTGAGAACGGAGCAAAAGTAATTTTTACAGGACGCTATCAAGATACAGTAGATAAAACAATGGCTGAATTAGGAAATCAGGCTATAGGTTTCGTTTCGGATAGTGGGAATATGTCTGACTTATTGGCTATTAATGAAAAGATCAAGTCGATTTCACCTCGGATAGATATCCTGTATGTAAATGCAGGTTTTGGGAAATATGCGCCTATTGAGGCAGTCACAGAAGAACATTTCGATGACATGTTTAATGTGTTGGTTAAAGGAACTTTGTTTACGGTACAACAAGTATTGCCATTGATGGGAGAGGGGAGTTCCATAATATTGAATTCTTCGAACGTGACAAAGATGGGAATGCAGAATTCTTCTGTTTATTCTGCTGCCAAATCGGCGATTTTATCCTTTGTGAAGACATTTGCGGCAGAATTATCTTCGAGGAATATTCGTGTAAATGCAGTAAGTCCCGGGCCGGTAAGTACAAATTATTTCGATCGATCTAATCTTTCTAAAAATCAGATAGATAGTATTGTAGAATATGTGTTACCTCAAGTTGCACTAAAGAGGTTTGCGCAGCCTTCTGAAATTGCTAAAGTGGTAACATTCCTTGCCTCTGATGATGCTTCTTTCATACAGGGAGCAGAAATATCTGTCGATGGTGGTTTTCCGGAGGTTAGGATATAATCTATATATGATTAGAGGTGTCTTAAAAGTAGACACCTCTCAATCTTTTGTTCCAAAAAATTAAATGCTATCCCATTCTACTTACTCGTTATGTGTTTCTTTTTCAATATTTTCCATTTCCTTGTGAAGAGATTTTAATCTCATCCCAAGGTATATTCTGAAGAAACCATAAGAGATGAACGAAATACTAATGAGCGCTACTATAAATCCTGATGTTAGAACAGGACTCATTATGAAAATAAATGACAAAATCACACCCAAAACAGCTAATGTTAGCAACCATCCCCAGCCTTTAGCTCCATTTCTTTGTAATTCTACGGCTCCTCCTATTCCCCAGATAGACTGGAACATTACCCAGAACCCAACGAAATATGAGAGTACGATTGCGATTACTGCAGGAGACATTGATATAAGAATGATACCGAATAATAAGTCTATAATACCACTTACTAAAGTCCACCCCCAGCCCTTGAGTGTATTTCTATTTGACACAGCAAATATTATTTCGAAAACACCACTAACAAAGAAAGTTACAGAAAATACAATTGATAATGCTGTAATTGTAGTCCACGGAGATGTTAAGCACCAAATTCCCAGCATTATAGCTAGTAGTCCGATTAACAATGAAACCCACCAGTATTTGACGGCTTGTTTTACAGAATAAAATAAATCATTTCTCATGTGTACGTTATTTTTAATTAGTTTATGTGTTATAATATTATAACGTCTACGGACTTATTTAGTTTCGAGAAAGTTAAATGTGATGAATGATTATACGCTATTTTAGAGCGAATCTTTTTAGGTATAATTTATTTTATTCTTTCTTACAAGTGTAAAGTTTTATTGTACAGCTACTTAGGCTTATGACTCTTTTTCTTCGGTAAAATATTTCTCAATTAATGTAGCTTTGTGTTTACCGACTACTTTTTCGATTTCCTCGTTAGACGCTGATTTTATTCTTTTTACACTTTTGAATTCTTTCAGTAGAAGCCGTTTAGTCTCTTCACCAATGCCTTTGATATTATCTAATTCAGATTTCACCTGTCCCTTACTTCTTTGGTTTCGGTGAAATGTAATTCCAAATCTATGTGCTTCATCTCTAAGGTGTTGTATAATCTTTAAAGATTCACTGTTTTTGTCCAGATAGAGTGGGATAGAGTCTTCCGGATAGTAGATTTCTTCAAGCCTTTTCGCTATCCCGACAATGGCTACTTTGCCATAAATACCAAGTTCTTTTAACGATTCACAAGCTGCACTTAGCTGACCTTTGCCTCCGTCGATAACAATAAGCTGGGGTAGGGGGCTTCCTTCTTCTATAAGTCTGTGGTATCTCCGATATACAACTTCTCGCATTGTTGAAAAATCGTCAGGCCCAACTACTGTTTTAACATTGAAGTGGCGATAGTCTTTTTTTGAAGGTTTTCCCATTTTGAAGACTACGCATGCCGACACGGGGTTGGTTCCCTGTATGTTAGAGTTGTCGAAACATTCAATGTGTGATGGCAAGTCTTTGAGGTTCAGATCTTTTTGCATTTCTTTGAGAATGCGAGTACCCCTTTGTTCGGGATTTAGACTTTCTGCTCTTTTTAATTTGTCTAGTTTGTATTGCCTTACGTTCTGAGTTGAAAGAAGCAATAGTTTTTTCTTATCGCCTCGTTGAGGAATATTAATTTCTACGCCATCTAATTTCAGGTCGGGGAGAAATGGCACAACAATTTCTTTCGCTGTAGAGCCAAATCTTTTTCTTACTTCAACAATCCCCAAAGCAAGCAATTCTTCTTTTTCTTCTTCTATCCGTTTTCTATATTCGAATGTATATGCCTGTATAACAGCACCATTATATACATTCAAATAATTTATATATCCTGCATCTGCATCTTCATCATAGCTGAATACATCAATGTTATATTTGATTGAACTTACTACGGTTGATTTATTTTTGAAATTCTCAATTAATATAAATTTTTCTTTCAGTTTATTTGCCTCTTCAAATTCTTGCTTCTCGGCTAGCGCCTGCATTTCTGAATAGATAGATTCGCTTACAAGATTGGTATTCCCTTTTAAGATTTCCTGAATAGCATTTACATTTTTAATATATTCTTCAGAATCCTGTAAACCAACGCAAGGACCTTTACATCTTTTTATATGATACTCTAGACAGACTTTATATTTTCCTTCTGCAATTTTCTCCGGCGTAAGATTTAATGAGCATGTACGAATAGGATACAATTTGTGGATCAACTCCAGGAGAGTCTTTACACTCAGCACATTAGAGTATGGACCAAAATATTTAGAGCCATCTTTTAATATTTTTCTCGTTATTTCTATCCTAGGAAAATATTCATTCCTAATAACAATAGACGGATATGATTTGTCATCTTTCAGCATTACGTTGTATCGCGGCTGAAATTCTTTGATCAGGCTATTCTCCAGTAGGAGAGTGTCTTCTTCTGATTCAACAATGATATATTTGATATCTTTTATCTTGCTGACCAGTATTCTCGTCTTTGGACTGTCCTCATGGTTTTTTGTAAAATATGAAGAAACCCGTTTTTTTAGATTTTTTGCTTTCCCTACATATATAATTACTCCCTTGTCGTCATAATATTGATAACAACCGGGCTTCTGGGGAATATTTCTAATGATATTTTTTAAATAATCATTAATCATCGTTCTATTTTCTTTACTTATTGTATTTTACGTGAAATTATTAATTTGTTTTCTATACTACAAATGAATATCTATTTATAATCAAAAAGAAAGGGAAGAATTCTTTTTCTCCCCTCCTCCTAAATTTTTTGTAGAATTTAAATCTCGTAATGAATCAAAGAATTAATATCAATCTCTGCAGGGAATAGCTTTCTACCTTCTAGTGCATCCAGCTCAATGATAAAGTTGACATATATTTTTTTCACTCCCATGTCCTTTACTAACTTGTATGCAGCATACATTGTGCCTCCTGTAGCTAATAGGTCATCATGGATCAACACCACATCGTCTTTTGATAGAGAGTCTTTGTGTATTTGAATTTTATCTACTCCATATTCTTTTTCATATTCCTGTTCGAATACTTCTGCAGGTAATTTTCCGGGTTTTCGAATTGGGACGAAACCGGCTCCAAGTTCTAAGGCCATAATTGGCCCCATGATAAAACCTCTCGATTCTATACCAACAACTTTTGTTATTCCTTTATTCTTGTATTCGTCTAAAAGAACTTCTGTAAGATTTGATAGAGATTCTTTTGTTTTAAATAATGGAGTGACGTCCTTGAATTGAATTCCGGGTATCGGGAAGTCGGGTATGTTTCTTACCGTTTCTCGGAGAGTTAAAAGCTTTTCTTCCTTTTCTTTTTTGTCCATTTTTTTGTTTAGTATTAGTCGTGTTTCACGTGGAACAATTTTTATTTTAGTATACGTTCCACGTGAAACATCTTCATTTATCTGCCTAGTAGCACAAGAAGAATAGATATGTCGTTGGGTGAAACGCCGGGGATTCTGCTTGCTTGAGCAATTGTTTCTGGGTTTATTTTTGATAATTTTTGTCGTGCTTCTGTTGATAGGGAAGAGATGTTTTCGTAATCAAACTTGTCTTTGATTCGAATGTTTTCCAGTCGTGTTATCTTTTCTGCTATCGTTTGTTCACGTTTTATATAGCCGTCATATTTGATTATGATCTCCGCTGCTTCGATTATTTCTTCCTTTCTGTTCGGGATTTTATCAAGTTCTGCTTTGAAGGCAGGGATGTATTCTGCGATGCTTTTTATTGTGATTTGTGGACGTGTGATTACATCTTTTAGCTTCATGCCTTGCTTAAGAGGGTTGGTTCCGAGGTTGGATAACCCTTCGTTAATGTATTCCGGCTTGAGGGAATAATTAGCCACGAAGTTTATTATCTTTTGAACCTCTTCTTTTTTCTCATTTAATAGAGCAATTCTTTCTTGTTTTGCCAGACCTATGTTGTATCCTTTTTCTGTTAGACGTACATCAGCATCGTCTTGACGAAGAAGAATTCTATACTCTGCTCTTGATGTAAACATCCTATAAGGTTCGTCTACGCCTTTTGTTACAAGGTCATCTATCAATACACCTATATAAGCTTCATCTCTTTTTAATACAAATTCGTTGCCTCCATGGGTATTGATATGCGCATTTATTCCTGCTATTAATCCTTGTCCTCCCGCTTCTTCGTAACCTGTAGTTCCATTGATTTGACCGGCAAAAAACAAGTTCTTAACGAGCTTCGTTTCCAACGTATGTTTTAGTTGAGTAGGGTCGAAGAAATCGTATTCTATTGCATATCCGGGTCTATATATATGTATATTTCTGAATGCCGGTATTTTCTGTAAAGCCTCAATTTGGGTATGGAGTGGGAGAGAAGATGAGAACCCATTTAAGTAGTATTCTTGTGTGCTTTCTCCTTCCGGCTCGAGAAATAGTTGGTGAGATGTTTTCTCTTCGAAAGTAACTATCTTTGTTTCTATACTTGGGCAGTAGCGTGGCCCGATACTTTTTATCTGCCCGTTGTATAGTGGAGAATCATCCAATCCATCGCGTAATGTCGAATGGGTATCATCGTTTGTATACGTTATCCAGCAGCTAAGTTGTTTCAGTGTGCGTGGCGCATAGTCAAGGTATGAGAACTTATGGAAGTCATCATCTCCTTTTTGCTCTTCCATCAGGCTAAAGTCAACGCTTCTTCCGTCTATACGGGCAGGGGTTCCTGTTTTCATCCTGTCGGTGGTGAACCCAAAATCCCTCAATTGTTCGGTGATTCCGAATGAAGCGGGTTCAGAAACACGTCCTCCGCCGAGTTGTGTTTTACCAATATGCATCAATCCATTCAAGAAAGTTCCGTTGGTAAGAACTACCGCTTTGGCCGAGAATTCCACACCCATCGCCGTTTTTACTCCTGTTATTGTTTTGTCTTGAATGATGAGTGAAGTGACAGTGTCTTGCCAAATAAAAAGATTATCGGTGTTTTCAATAATCTCTCTCCACTTCATAATAAATCTGGCTCTGTCACTCTGAGCTCTCGGGCTCCACATTGCCGGCCCTTTCGATTTATTAAGCATGCGAAACTGTATTGCTGTCTTGTCTGTAACGATACCCATTTGCCCTCCAAGCGCATCGATCTCTCGAACGATTTGTCCTTTTGCTATTCCCCCTACTGCGGGGTTACAGCTCATTTGGGCAATCTTATTCATGTCCATTGTTATGAGCAAAGTCTTCGAGCCCATATTGGCTGCCGCTGCGGCTGCTTCGCAGCCTGCATGACCTGCCCCAACGACAATTATATCATATTTGAAATTCATCTTATTTAAAAGGGGATAATAATTATTTGCACTGCAAAGTTAGTACTTTTTGTTTTCTTTTTTATGTGCTAGTTTACAGTACAATATAAATTAACAATATTCTTTATGCTTTGTTGGCATTTTCTATTGCTAATTTTATTTTTTCAGCGTCTGATAGCAATATCGAATACTCTTCGTTGAAGTTGTCGAAGATGGGGGATTGGTATTGCATTTCTCCTGTATATCGACTCCTGAAAGAACCGTGGAACTCTTTCAATCCTGTAGCCTTTGCAAGATCTGCAATGTTATTTTCTGTAATCCCTCCACCCGGCATAATGATGATGCGGTTGTTTGCTTTTTCTATTAATTGCTTTAAAATATCTTTTCCTTCAGGGGCTGTTTTCATTCCGCCGGAGGTAAGTATTCTATCGCATCCCAGTTCGATAATATCTTCGAGAGATTTATTCAAATCGGAGCATCTGTCGAATGCTCGATGGAAAGTAGTACTCATGCTATATTGGTGAGCAATCTCAACCAGTTCTTTATTTCTTACTTTGTCTATTGTTCCATCAGTATTCAAGATCCCAAAAACTACTCCGTCACATTTAGCTTGTCCGCAATGATGGATGTCTCTTTTCATCATTTCAAACTCGAGATCATTATATAAAAAATCACCTCCGCGCGGACGTATAATTACATTCACCTGTATATTCAAATTCTTGCGTGTGAATTCTATTTGCGAAAGGGCAGGGGTTGTGCCTCCCTCTTCGAGATTATCACATAATTCTACCCGAACAGCTCCTCCTTTTTGAGCTTCGATTGCTGATTGTGCTGAATTTGCACAAACTTCGGCTACTATATTCATTGTAACTTTCTTATTATTAATTGATTATTCTATTTTTGATTTTTGAAGTTCCAAATATAAAGAATAATTTATTATTTAAACAAATATTCAGATGCTTTGGTTATATGATGCTTAATGTCTTAATTATTATAATTTTTTTGAATTTGTATTCGCAATTATCTTATAACTAGCTAAATAAGTGTATTTATGATGGAGTGTTATATAAAATATAATAACAATGAAAATGAAATATTAACTTTGCTGACTTTCGCACTGAAAATATAATGAGTAAATCAAAAGGAATTGCATTAGCGTTGATATCATCCGGAACCTTCGGGCTGATAGCATTTTTCTCTATTCCCTTATTGAAATCAGGGATGCATATTCCTTCTATATTGTTTTATCGTAGTTTGTTGGCGGCAGCTTTTCTGGGTATTGTATGTCTTATTCGGAAAAGAAACTTTAGAATCTCTCCTAAATTGGGTACTCAGCTGTTATTCTTGGGGTTGCTTTATACGATGACATCGATGGGTTTAATTTACTCTTATAATTTTATCTCCAGCGGAGTTGCTACTACTATCCATTTCCTTTATCCTGTGGTAGTTGCGTGCATGATGATCATATTTTATAAAGAGAAATTATCTCGTAACTTGTTGTTTGCAGCCGTCTTGGCTTTAGTTGGAGTTGCTTTGTTGTGTTGGAGCGATACAGGATTTATTAATACCAGAGGGCTTTTGTCTGTATTAATGACTGTTTTTACATATTCAGTTTATATTGTTAGCTTAAACAGAAATAGTATAAAAAGCCTTGATCCGGAGGTGTTTACTTTTTATGTAATGCTTTTTGGAGCATTTATTTTCTCTGTGTTTTCATATTCTACCACAGGTATAGAAATAGTTCCGAATGCCATGTCGTGGTTTAATCTGATAGGATTGGCCTTATTTGCGACCGTTCTTTCGGGATTGGCTTTGGTTTCGGCTGTTAAGTATGCCGGATCTACCATTACCTCCATACTCGGGTCGATGGAGCCTGTAGTGGCTACTTTAGTTGGCATATTACATTTTGGAGAACCATTCGGGTGGAATAGTTTCTTCGGGCTCGCTCTTGTAATAGGTGCTGTTACATTGGTAATAGTTACAAGCAAGGAAAAATCCTTAGAAGATTGATAATAAAAGGGTATCTATTGCTTTTACTATCTCACTGCGTGATCCCGTAAATTTATTCACCATAATTGTAAATGCATACTTTTCGTCTCCGTTTATGTAATAACCCGCAAAGCATTGCACTCCTCCGATACTCCCGCTTTTCATCGATATTTTCCCTTCCAGTTGTGTACCTTTCAATCGATTTCTTACTGTACCGTCTTTTCCTGCTTTTGGCAGAGATTCTAAGAAGGTATCGGCGTATTTACTTTTTGTCTGCATATAAACGAGAAGGTCACACATGAAGTTGGGGCTTACAGCATTAGCCGGAGATAATCCGCTTCCATCGTACATTATTAGTGCTTCTGTATCTAATCCTTTGCTTTTCCACAGATCGTTTACTCCTTCTATCCCTGCATCGAGAGCCGAATAATAAATATCTTTGTTTTTATCTCGTCCTATTGTGCGTATCAGGTGTTCGGCATAATGGTTGTTACTTCTTACATTGGTATCCTTTATAATGTCTTTCATAGGGAATGAAAGGTGTGTATAGAATACCTTTTCATCGAAATATTTCTTTTCTTTCTGATACTTCTGACTAAAATATTTTTCATAGGTATTATTCACCGTACCGACTTCATATTTGTTTTCCTGCAATAGTTTACTTATTGTCTGGCCTAAATAAAGCCCCGGATTCGGAATATCTCCCTTTATGCTGAATGATGCCTTTCCTGCGGGGATATCTCCTGTTAGAAGCCTTTTATTTGACATGGGAGACCCATGTATGTATCCGTTATCTGCATCATTATTATTCAGCTTGAGTCTATTTTGGAAATCGATGTTTATTTCCGGTTCAGTTTTTACAATCAGGGGACAAGTATCCGCATTTAGCGTATTGAAGTAAAGCTTATAGGTATTGTCGAAGATACTTATTCCGTATGATCCTGAAGCATAGTAATTTCCGATATCCTGATATGTCCATTGCTCCGAAATACCGTCATATCCAAAATAATCATCTATAATGGTGATATCAATTTTGTCGTTGGAATGAAAGTTTTCTTTTATTTTGTCTATCCACTGAGAAAGAAATATGGAAGGAGTATTATCCAAAAATTCTGTTCCTAAGGTGGGATCTCCATATCCATGAATGAGCAAACCATTTTTATTGTTTTTATCCTTTGCCAATGTTGTTTTATATCTATAGTCAGGTCCGAATACTTCGAGTGCGCTCGCTGTAGTTACCACTTTGAGTATCGATGCCGGAGTATAAGCTTTATCCGGATCGTTTGATATTATTTCTTTTCCCGAAAAATCTTTTACGCAAATTCCAACAGAGGCGTGTTTTAAACCTTTGTTATTTAAAAATTGTTGTAGGCTTTGTTCTCTTGTTTGGGCTGACAAAGTGTAATGTACTAGAACAAAGAATATTAATAAATACGGGATTTTCAAATTCTTCATGAGCAAAATGCTGAAATTAAATTAGAAAAATAAATATCTTTGTAAAGATATATAAATAAAATAATTAAGAAGCTAAACAGATTATGAACCAGCCTTTTGAAAAACCTTTTACATTCGACAGGACCATCCGTATGCTCATTAGTGTTATTGCAATAGGAGGAGCTTTATATTTTCTGTATATTTTGAAGGATGTTTTGCTACCCTTTCTTATTGCGTGGCTATTGGCGTATATGCTAAATCCTTTGGTTCGATTCTATCAAAAAAGATTGAGGTTGGCTCACTCTTTGGCTGTTGTTCTAACGCTTCTCTCTGTGGCCGGTTTTATTACTCTATTGGGTTTTATATTAGTTCCGCTTATAGAGAATGAAATATGGCAAATAAATGGTCTTATCGCTACTTATGATTTGTCTTCTATCAGTCACGATGGCATTCCTATGAGTATTGCAGATATATTTTCACGTTATGTAGATTTTAAAGAAATACAAGATAGTTTATCCAGAGACAATCTGATAGAAATTGTTCAATATCTGAGTCCTGCTGTTGAAGCGATATTCTCCAATACGATTTCTTTCTTAGTTGGTCTTACTGTCGTTTTTATCGTCCTTTTGTATTTAATATTTATTCTTCTCGATTATGATAAAATAAACGAATTGTGGAGATACCTTATTCCTCCAAAATATCGTCCTGTCGTAAATCGCATTACTTTGGATGTGGAGACCAGCATGAATAAATACTTCAGACATCAGGCCTTTATCTGTGTGATTCTTGCTATTCTGTATGCTACGGGATTTCAGCTTATCGGATTACCGTTGGCTATTATGTTCGGTATTATTGTAGGGCTTGTGCACATGATTCCATATTTGCAGGTTATCACCTTCCCTCCTGCAATATTGCTTTGCTGGTTGCGAGCTTCACAGACAAACGATAGCTTTTGGATGATGCTCGGACTAGTCGCACTTATATATATTATTGTTCAGTGTATCATGGATTTATTTCTTGTGCCTCGCATAATGGGTAAGGCGATGGGATTGAATCCTGCGATCATTCTCCTTTCACTTTCGGTGTGGGGATCATTACTCGGTATCGTGGGAATGATTATCGCAATACCTCTTACAACTTTACTTTTGTCATACTATAAAGAATTTATAGCTTCCGCAGAAAGGATACAGGCAGAAGAGAATGCAAAGCACAATATCCCTACCAATGAAACTTGATAGGTGTAGATTTTTTTGTACTTTTATGCTCCAATTTGAAAAATATAAAAGAAACTAACTATAATGCAATTAACAGCGAAATTGATTCAAGTGATGCCTGTACAAACGGGTATGGGTAAGAACGGAGAGTGGAGAAAACAGAGTATAATACTGGAAACAGACGGAATGTACCCTAAAAAAGTATGTGTTACATTGTGGGGTGATAAAATTAACGAGTCTGTTTTACAGGTTGGCAATATTCTCGATGTATCGTTCGATATAGAAAGCCGTGAGTATAACGGCAACTGGTATACAGACCTTCGTGCATGGAAGGTTGATCCGGCAGGAGCAGGTGCTCCTGAAAGCCCTCAGGGAGGATACGGTGCTGCACCCCAACAATCGGCTCCTTCTACACCTGTAGATTTTAGTAGCGGTGGCGATGGTGACGACCTGCCATTCTAAGTAGAAATATAGAATATATATAATTTAAGTGTGTAAAAGCTTGTTATCCATTTTGGATAAGGCTTTTACACATTTTTTTGTGTATGAAAGTCATATTTTATTCTTATCTTATTTTTTTTAATGGTCTTTAAATTAATAGAATAGCAAAATAGAACTGTGCTAAAAAGTCATATGACGAGATTTAACTATCTTTTACATATTTATTCTTTATATCTTCGTTAGTATAAAACGTTAAAGAACTTGCTTATGAAACACAAACAAACTTCTCTACGATGGATAACCCTGTATCTCCTATTGTTTATAATTATGTCTGCCTGTAGCTCCGATCATGAAGTGTACGGTGATGAGCCGAAAACTGTAGAACCCCTGACTGTAGTTGAAGCAAAAGGCTTGTATGAGCAATATATTGGAAATACGGCTCGGCTTAAAAGTCAAAGAGAGAATGGAGAAGAAATAATACTATCTCCGGAGTGGGATTCAGGGTTATTATTCAGTGACAGTACATGGTCGGTGGTTGAATTTTCTTTTGATGGTAAGGGGCGTAAAACAATCTACTTTATGACAGAGGAAACAATGGAATCTGTAATAGACAAAGATGATATAAGTGCTGTCAGGAATGTATTACGGCTAGTAGTTATGCGTAATCATGTAACAGGAGAAAACTATATATTTAATATGGTCGTTATTCCTGAATTGAATTATATGAAAAAGAGAGGGGATTTTGATGAATGTAGATATTTGCAGGGTTTATATGACCTCGATGGAACGGTATTATATTTTAATGCTGATGGGGATTTTGTAAATGGATGGATATACCGTAATGGAAGAATAGTAGAAAGTATATTACAAGGACGTGATTTTTCTGGACAGAAAACAAAATCTTCTACATGCTATACATATGTAAGAGCGACTTCGGATGGTGGTTATGAAGTGGAGATTGTTTGTGGCAGAAAACCCATAGACAATGAGACAGTTGAAGATGATATGGGAGGTGGAGGTCTTGGGCCTGTAGACATTGGAAACCCCAGTGTAGGTCCTATAAATACAGGTGGAGGAGGCTCTTCGGGAACAGGCACGAGCACTAGTGGTAAAAACCCCGAAAAACGTACAGACTGTACCGATAAAGCTTCTCAAAACTCACAAAAAGCACAGGGTGCCTTAGGTAATATAGCGGTTAAATCGCAAATAGAATCGTTGCGTATAAACGCCAAGACTAACAGTGCGACCGAATATGGGGTAGGTATCAGTTACGACCCCGGATTTGGGACTTACAGTATTACCGGAGGAAAGGTATGGCAGGGTACGCCGGGAACGAATAATACCGGTATAGGGGCTTCTCGGTATACCGTGTTTACAGCTCATACCCATTATACAGGCCTGAATGCCGCGCCATCCTGCGGGGATGTCATTGCCACTGTCGGATTTTATAAGAGTGCGAGAGAGCAGGGAGGCAGCTATAAGGGAACAGTGACCTTTGCTGCTGATGGTAAGGAATATATGATTTATGTAAACGACCCTTCCGCACTAGAGAGGTTTTATAATGGATTTACAAACAATGACTTCTATGAGCGAGGGGGTAAAAATGGAGATGAGTTTAAAAATGAGTCAGAATGGGCAAAAGCGTATAAAGTGGCAAAAGAGTATATGGAAGATAAAGGTTATTCCCAAAATGACGCGCAATCATACGCTTTGTCCCATATTCTTGACCAATACAATACAGGACTGAAAATATCATCCCGCCAAGGTGCCATAGGTGAATTTAAGGAACAGAAAACCGATACGCAAGGTACCGGAAAGAATACAAAGTACACTCCTAAAATATGTCCATAATTATGAAAAAGATTTTATTATTTATACTGTTATTAACGGCTACATTGTATGCAGACGCGCAGTGTACCCAGCCTTATAAGGCGTTTAATCAGTTTGCCAACGATACTACGGCATTTCTGCGTTATAATTTTAAGACGCGAGCCGATTGTTATAAAGGAAAAAAGGTGGCAGATGTACTGAAAGATTTGCAGCTAACGCCAAAGATGTTTATATCTGAGCCTTCCACACGAGTAAATAAATATGCAGGTATTTGTATATATGTTAGTAATACCACTATGTTAGATATTCTTCAGTATCCAGGGCGTAAAACCCAGAGCATATATATATATTGGCCTGATTTAATGGATGATACTGAAAAAACAAAATTGCGCAGAACCTATGATAATGGAGGAGCATGGATTCAGCAATACTATGATTTCTTTAAGAACATGATTGTGGGTGAGGTGAAATATTAATAGATAAGTGCGGCAGGGCTTCGGCTCTGTCTATATCTCCATAATTATGAAAAAGCAAATAATATTTCTAATCACTTTCATAATTTCTTTCTCCAGTTTCAGCCAGAAAGTTTCTAGATTAAGTAATGATTTTAAAATATTGGAAGGTACATGGGTCGCTACATCCGGTAATAAATCGTATGAAATAGCATTTGTAAAAGGGACAATTTATGAAAAGGATATGAAAATAACTTTGGAATCAATTTTTGGTTCAATAAAGTATCTTGAAAATAATAAGGTAATAAAAACCACAGATATAAATGATTTGAAGTCTATTGCTTTAGCCGTATTCTCTAGGGATGATGATCGAAAATTTGAAATTAGTTATAGTGAAAAAGACAATAATGCAGTAATTTATGGAAAAGTGTATTTTGATATAAGCGCTGATGGGAAAACGGCACATTGGTATATGTTAAGAAAGAATCCAATATTGGAGTCCACTAAGGATAATTTTGATATCCCTAAAGAGTTGGTTTTTACAAAGAAGCCAGTAACCAAAAGCCAGAGTAATGATCAGGTTATCCCGCATTTCGAATTTCCTGAAAAATAATAATTTTCTTTATAAAGAAATAAGAGTAGAGGTAAATTCTATTCTTAATTTACAGATAGATTATGAAAAAGCTGACTATTTTAATTTTATTAGTTACAGCAAGTATTGCAAGCAAATCACAAAGCGACCTACCTTATAAAGCATTATCTGCATTTAGTAACGATACCACGGCATTTCTGCGTTATAATTTTAAGACGCGAGCCGATTGCTATAAAGGAAAGACCGTGGCGGATGTACTGAAGGATTTGCAATTAACGCCAAAAATGTTTATATCTAAGTCTTCCACACGAGTAAATAAATATGCAGGTATTCGTATATACGTTAGTAATACTACTCTGCTGGATATTCTTCAAAATCCGGGGCGTAAAACCCAGGATATATATATATATTGGCCTGATTTAATGGATAGTACTGAAGTAACTAGATTAATCAGAAAGTATAAAGATACTGATGTCTGGGTTCAGGAATATTATGATTTCTTTAAGAACATGATTGTGGGTGAGGTGAAATATTAATAGATAAGTGCGGCAGGGCTTCGGCTCTGTCTATATCTCCATAATTATGAAAAAGCAAATAATATTTCTAATCACTTTCATAATTTCTTTCTCCAGTTTCAGCCAGAAAGTTTCTAGATTAAGTAATGATTTTAAAATATTGGAAGGTACATGGGTCGCTACATCCGGTAATAAATCGTATGAAATAGCATTTGTAAAAGGGACAATTTATGAAAAGGATATGAAAATAACTTTGGAATCAATTTTTGGTTCAATAAAGTATCTTGAAAATAATAAGGTAATAAAAACCACAGATATAAATAGCTTGGAATCTATCCAATTACAAGTATTTCATAAAGACGAGGGTCTGAAATTTGAAGTTCGTTATAACGAAACCGATGATAATAAAGTAATTCATGGGAAGACCTATTTTGATGTAAGCACTGATGGGAAAACGGCACATTGGTATATGTTAAGGAAGATTTCAGGATTGAACTCCACGAAGGATAATTTTGACATACCTAAAGAATTGATCTTTATCAGGAAGCCACTAACCAAAAGCCAAATTGGAGAACAGGCTATGCCACATTTTGAATTTCCTGAAAAATAAGAGTTTGATTTATAAAGAAATAAGAGAACGACCTATTCGCAATTTCAAACCTTTTACATTGCATGATACCATTAATATCTAAAATAATACCTTGATTTATAAGCGGGCTATAAACTATAATCCTCAAACAGACTACGGTATGGATGTTGATATACCTTATATATATTTTTCCGTATGGAAACAGAGTATGGGATAAGGCTTATTTAGAATAATATAGTATTTTTAGTCTTAAAAAAGGTTTGCTAATTCTTTGTCTGTCAAAAAATAAATCATATCTTTGCACCTCGTTTATAAACAATTAAATAATTACTATGTATTTAGATTCAGCTAAAAAGCAAGAACTCTTCGCAAAGTACGGAAAGTCTAACACTGATACTGGCTCACCAGAGGCTCAGATAGCATTGTTTTCATACCGTATTTCGCATTTGACTGAACACTTGAAGTCAAATAAGAAGGACTATAACACAGAAAGATCACTTAAACGCCTTGTAGGTAAACGTCGTCGTTTACTTGATTATCTTACTGCAAATGATATTGAAAGATATCGTGCGATAATCAAAGAACTAGGTATCAGAAAGTAATTCTTTCCAGCGAAATTTTAAAGAGATTGTTTCATCCGATTCAATCTCTTTTTATTTTTGTGTGCTCTGGACGAATTTTCTCTATTATTTTGATGAAAAAATATCTAATATTGTAATACGTTCTGTAATCGGTATAAAAAGTAACACCTAAAATAAGGGACAAAAAGTGTCACTTTTGCCACCTTTTGGGGAATAAAGTTCGAACAGCATAAATTATTTAATTGAAATGGATAAGCTTACGATTATAAAAGTTGGAGGTAAGATTGTAGAAGAAGAACAATCTTTACGTCAGTTATTGAAAGATTTTTCTCTGATAGAAGGTTACAAAGTACTTGTGCATGGGGGAGGGCGTTCTGCTACCAAACTAGCAGAGAAACTAGGTATAGAGAGCCGCATGGTAAATGGAAGGCGTGTAACTGATCGAGATACATTAGAGATTGTAACAATGGTATACGGAGGCCTTGTAAATAAAAATATTGTTGCCGGGCTGCAAGCTCTAGGAGTAAATGCCTTAGGCCTTACCGGTGCTGATATGAACATCATACGATCGGAAAAACGACCGGTGAAAGAGGTTGATTATGGCTTTGTCGGTGATGTGAAAGAGGTAAATGCTGAAACATTGTCTTCGCTTATCCAACAAGGAATAGTGCCTATTCTTGCCCCGCTGACTCACGATAAAGAAGGAAATATACTAAATACCAATGCTGATACTATAGCCGGAGAAACAGCGAAGGCTTTAGCTCTTAAGTTTGATGTAACCCTTATTTATTGCTTCGAAAAGAAGGGTGTACTCATGAATGAAAATGATGATGAGAGTGTGATTCGTGACATAAATAAAGCTACGTTTGAGCAATTGGTTAAAGATGGAATTGTACAAGGAGGAATGATCCCCAAATTAGAAAATGCCTTTCAGGCGATAGAAAAAGGAGTGAAAGAAGTGATTATTACAAGTGCATCCGAATTTGGAGAAAATACGGGTACACGAATTTGCTAATGCATCAGCTGTATTCATTCTAAAACCAAAACTAAAGGGACTTTTATTTGATTACTCTAGTAGAATATAGTAAAAAAAAGTATATTTGTTTTGATCTTATTCAATTTACAAACTTAATTAATTAACTTATGAAAATGATCGTTAGAACGACCTTGATTGTGGCTGCAATTTTGCTTACTATCGGAGTAAATGCTCAAGACAAACCTTTGACTTTTGGAGTAAAGGCCGGAATGAATATTTCTAACTTTAGCGGAGACTTTCAAGATACAAAAGCAAAGATTGGATTTAATGCCGGGGTAACATTGGACTTCGCTTTAACTAACGATCTTTATTTACTTACCGGCTTGGAGTTTACATCAAAAGGTGCAAAAGTAAATGAGGATACTAATCTAAAAATGAACTTGTCTTATCTACAATTGCCTGTTCATGCGGGATATAGACTAACTGTAGCAAACGGCACGCGTATTGTTTTTCATGCAGGACCATATATAGCTTATGCTGCAGATGGTAAATGGAAAGTGAAAGGAGTAGAAGATGGTGTAGGGGTTTTTGGTGATGAAGCAGAAGCGGCAGGTCTAAAGATGAAAAGATTTGATTTCGGATTAGGTTTTGGCGTTGGTGCTGAGTTTGGTAAGTTTAATGCGGGAGTTAATTGTGATTTCGGCTTAGTAAATATTGCTGATTTTGGAATGATTGATCTTGAAGATTTGGGTAAATTGGATGCTAGCAGCGTATCAGTGAAAAATATGAATGTGGGTATTTCTCTTGGATACAAGTTTTAATAAACTATACCCATTATATACACAAATAAGCCCGATAAAATCGGGCTTATTCTTTTTATTTCAATAGATATTCTTTAAACTCTTCAAATGTTTTTCCCATACTGATGCTTTTCTTTTCACCTTTCATAAAGGCTTGCAATTTTTCCGGTATGGCAACCGATTTCTCGATAATGGCTTCTACCGTTTCCAGAAATTTTGCAGGATGAGCCGTTTCTAAAAAAACGCCCGTTTCGTCTGCTGCAAGTGAGTCCTCTAGTGCTGAATATCCACATGCCCCATGGGGATCAAGTAGATAGCCTGTTTTTTCGTATGTATCTTTCACCACTTTCCTGATTGTATCATCATCATACCATTCTCCGGTAATTTCTTTTTTTATCTTGTTCCAAGAATGTTCGTAAAGATCAAGTACACGTACAAAGTTACTGGGATCACCTACATCCATTGCATTTGCTATAGTCTGTACAGATGGGCGAGGATTGTATTTTCCTGTTTGTAGATATTCATAGAAAATATCATTACTGTTATTTGCTGCAATAAATCGCCTTACAGGCAATCCCATGCGTTTGGCTATAAGTCCTGCCGTAATATTGCCAAAATTGCCGCTAGGGACGCAAAAAACGATATCCTCGGCCTTTTCTTGCTTCTTCAGCTGAGCGTAAGCATTAAAGTAATAAAACGCTTGCGGAAGGAAGCGAGCGACATTGATCGAATTAGCAGACGTGAGATTTAGCTTTTTATTTAGTTCATCGTCTAAAAAAGCTGTTTTAACCAGAGCCTGACAGTCATCGAAAGTGCCATCTATCTCAATGGCTGTTATGTTTTGTCCCAGTGTGGTAAACTGACATTCTTGTATCGCACTTACTTTTCCTTTGGGATACAGTACATATACATGTATTCCGTCAACGCCTAAAAATCCGTTTGCAACCGCACTACCCGTATCTCCCGATGTGGCAACAAGGACTTTTACATCCTTTTGACCTTGTTTTTTGATAAAATATCCTAGCAGGCGAGCCATAAATCGACCTCCTACATCTTTGAAAGCGAGGGTAGGGCCATGAAATAGCTCGAGGCTGTATATATTATCATTTACATGTACAACTGGCGTATCGAAGCTTAGCGTGTCATATACTATTTCTTTCAACGTTTCGGACTCTATATCTTCGCCAAAAAACGCATCGGCTACGGTATACGCTATTTCCTGAAAGCTCATATTGCCAATATTATCGTAAAAAGATTGTGGCAATATCTTTATTTTTTCAGGCATATAGAGCCCTTTATCGGGGGCCAAACCTTTTACTACCGCTTCCTGTAAACTGACATCAGGAGCAAGTTTATTTGTACTATAATATTTCATATTCATCAGGTTAATGAAAGGCGAAAGTAATAAAATGAAAGGAAAGAATCAATTAAAAGATTTTTTTATTTGTAAAAGGACTATAAATAGGTTAATTTGTATTGATAAAAAAAGCTGTGGCTAATCACTGCTTCTTCTTATTCTTTCTTTATCTATTTTCTTAAAAGGGTTAGTATAGAATAGCTCGAACCTGTCTTATAACGCACGTCCCTTAAATACATTCGAATCTTCTTCGTGATAAAGGCTTCCGCGGAAACTTATTCTATTACTGTTGAAATTAGGGGTTACTACCGCATCACATTTATTGTCTCCTTTATATATTCTGATGAAGACATTCGCTGACACTCCTATGCCCTGCACCATCATGCTGAATGTAACAACTCCTTTCTTATCGGTTTCCATCTTTACGCTCGAAACCCTTCCATCTACAGTAATTCCACCTATTCCGTTTGGACCTGCATACGGTGAGTTGAATGCCATTTGGATAGTTGCTTTGTCTCCATTCATGGATATGAAATTGGTATTAGGTGTTACATAGGCAAAATTTCCATGTTTAAAGTCAATTCTGTCTGCCTCTAATACAAACTTCCTCTCATTTAAAGCCTGGATTGCTTTTTCCCCCCAATAAGCTCTTTCACTGTCTGCTGCTGCCTTTTGTGCAGGATCCTGCTGTGTTTTACACCCTGTGAAAAACAACATGCTTGTAACTAAGATAAATACAATTTTTCTCATAGCATTTCTTTATAATAATTATATAACGCTATAGAATAAAATTAAGTTTTGTCTTTTTGAAATAATCACTCCCAATCTATATTAATTTAAGATTATTGCCTAAGTTATTAATATAGAATGATCTGTTTATTCCTGTCGATTTTTATTTGCAGTCTTCTCTCGACTTCTGACCTAAATACCCGCCATGATGACGTTTTGCATAGTCAACCTTCGTAAACCCTATTCTTTTCATGGTTCCCACTACAAGGATATCTCCTATAACGGTCATTACTGTCGTTGAGGTAGTTGGCGTTAAACCTAGGGTGCAGACCTCCTCAGGGCGTCCTGTGTGAATAAATACGTCTGCCTTCTGAGCAAGCAGGCTTTCCGAATCACTGGTTATGACAATAAATTTTATGCCCGGAATCAGATCTTTTGCCAATGTAATAAGCTCAATTATTTCTCTTGTCTTCCCCGAGTTGGAGATAGCTAATACAATATCATTTTCTTGTAGGATACCTAAATCTCCATGTTGAGCCTCGCTTGGATGTAGAAATACAGCCGGTGTTCCGGTCGAACTGAATGTCGTGGCAATATTCTGCGCTATCTGTCCGGCTTTGCCCATACCGCTTGTCACAAGCTTGCCTTTTTTCTGATTAACTTGTTCTACAATAAGGTCTATGGCTCTACTATATGCATCGCTGATAGGAATATTCAATATCGCAGAAGACTCATGTTCTAAAATAGAGCGTATTTCGTTTGTATCCATTTAAATTTTTTTTTGCCAAAGATACAATATTATCCCGACTTTTTACAATAAGTGCTCAGGCTGATTATAAGCCCAATTTTACAATTTAAAATAAGAAAGCATGGATAATATCCATGCTTTCTTCTCTATGTTTTTACTTACCGGAAAGAATCCAAGAAAGGGTATCTTAGTTTGTCTTGAATTTAAACTGAATTTTTGACAAGTCTTCGTTTGCCTTTTCAATTTTTCCTTTCAGATTTTCTTTGTAAGCAACCAGCTTATTGTACAAGGCTTCGTCGCCTGTGGCAATCATCTGCAATGCAAGAATTCCCGCATTTAATGAACCATTTATACCTACAGTAGCAACCGGTATTCCCGGAGGCATTTGTACGATAGCCAGCAACGCATCCATACCATCTAGCGAAGCATCGATAGGAACTCCGATTACGGGAATCGGTGTCATAGATGCAATCACCCCGGGTAAATGGGCAGCCATACCGGCAGCAGCGATAATTACTTTTATCCCTCTCTCTTTTGCTCCCTTAGCGAAAGCTTCTACACGTTCGGGAGTACGGTGTGCAGACAAAGCGTTGATTTCGAATGGAACTTCCATCTCGTCAAAAAACTTTGCTGCTTTTTCCATTACGGGAAGGTCTGATGTACTTCCCATAATTATACTTATAACAGGTTTCATTTTTTATTATTTACCAATTAAGTTTTTGTAATCAGAAGCAGAAAGCAATGTATCTAATTCAGAAGCATCGCTTACCGCTATTTTAATAATCCATCCTTTTCCGTATGGATCTTCATTTATTAGTTCGGGTTTTTCTTCCAATTCAGCATTTACCTCCAAAACTTCTCCGGATACAGGCATCAAAAGGTCAGAGACTGTTTTCACAGCTTCTACACTTCCGAATACACCGTTTTGTTCTATAGTTTCACCTTCGCTGGTTACATCAACATATACGATTTCGCCCAACTCACTCTGAGCAAATTCGGTGATACCTACAAGGGCAGTGTCGCCTTCTACTTTTATCCATTCGTGGTCTTTGGAATACTTCAAATTCTCAGGAAAGTTCATAATTCTTTTATTTTTAGTTTATATATTATAAGTTTCTCAGAAACAAAATCAAACTCCAGTATGTGCCGATATATACCCACAGATAGGAAACAACCGATCCGATCAGAAAACCCACATATACCTGTGCCGGAGTACTTCTGTTGAGCATCAGACGCGATACCCCTAAACACCCTGCTAAGATAAACAAAATCATGAATAAAACAGGTAGGTTGAGTCCTTTTATATTGTAGCAAACTGACAAGATGCAACCAATCATTCCCCCTATGGCTATCATATACGCGCTTATCTTCCAAAATCGTGAAATAATAGCATATATAACCAGCAATATTAAAGGAGTCAGGATAACGGCAAGGAACCAGATATACAATTTGGCAGAGAAGAAATAATAGAACAAAAGGACATAAGAGAGGAAGAATACACTGAGAGGTAAAATCCACTCGCTCCTGTTGTCCAGATGATAATCCTTGATAACATGTGTCAATCGCAGGAAGTAAATACCCGAAACCGGAATAATGCACGAGAAAAAGATTACAGGAGTCATGAATCTTATAAACTGATTGGCAAAAAGGAATGTAAAATCAGTAGATAAAAAGATAATAGCCACACTGTATATAACCATGAAAACAGGATTCAGCACAAACGAAATTATTTGTGGTAGAATAGGCTCTTTCTCTTGTGGTGGACTGTATATAATAGATGCTCTCTGCTCTATATGGTTATTTTCTTCAACTAACGTGTACTCCTTTTCTTCTTTCATATTTCTTTTCTTAGTCGGGCGACAGGCAGATTCATCTGTTCCCTATATTTTGCTACAGTACGGCGTGCTATGATGTATCCTCGTTCGTTTAATATTTCTGATAGCTTATCGTCTGTCAAAGGTTTCTTTTTATCCTCATTTTCGATACATTCCTTTAGAATTGCTTTTACCTCACGGGAAGAGATTTCCTCTCCTGTGTCGGTTTGCATAGACTCCGAAAAGAAATACTTCAACGGGTATATTCCAAAGCTTGTTTGCACGTACTTGCTGTTACTAACCCGAGAGATTGTAGATATGTCATAGCCGGTTCGCTGCGCAACATCTTTTAGTATCATGGGTTTCAGCTGCGATTCGTCTCCCGTAAGGAAGAAGTCATATTGCATATCCATTATTGCTTGCATAGTCCGTTGTAGAGTATCTTGCCGCTGTTTGATGGCATCGATAAACCAACGGGCTGAGTCTAGCTTTTGCTTTACAAATAATACTGTATTCTTACTGTCGAGAGACATACTTTCTTTGTTGTCCGAAAAACCTTTAAAAAGTTCAGAGTATTCGCGGCTGACTCTCAGATCGGGTATATTTCGGTTATTCAAACTCAGAAAAAGTTCACCTCCATACGAGTCTATCGTAAAATCGGGTACAATCGTGCTGAGAGTAATAGATAACGAATCGCCCCAATTATTTCCCGGCTTGGGGTTCAGAGTTGTGATTTCCTGAATCACTTCTTTGAGTATCTCTTCGTCTATATTCAGTTGTCTGATGATTTTATCATAATGCCTTTTGGTAAATTCATCGAAAAGGTTGGTTATGATATTTATTGCATAATCTACAATCTCTGATTTGTCTTTTCTACCGAGCTGTAGCAGCAAGCATTCTTGTAGATTGCGTGCAGCAATTCCCGCAGGTTCAAAGTCTTGAATAACTTTAAGTATCTCCTCAAGCCTTGAAACGGGGATATCTATATTTTGCTGAAAAATGAGGTCATCCGAGATTGCCGATAAAGAGCGGTCGAGATAGCCGCTTTCGTCAATGTTGCCGATTATATATTCTGCTACCTTTTGGTTTTCATCACTCAATTCACATTCGCCGAGTTGTTCGATAAGGTATTCATGTAGAGATGCTGCTACTGAAAACGGAATTTCTTCTTGTTTTCCTACTCCTTGCCTGTTGTTGTCGCGGAGTTGGTAATCAGGTATTTCGTCTTCGTTCATGTAGTCGCCTAGCGTGAGGTCTTCCTGCGAGATATTTGTATCGTCCTCCGAACCATATTCATCTTCATATTCGGAGTTGTCGTTGGGTTCGAGCCCTTCTTCCAACGCAGGATTTTCTTCGAGCTCCTGTTTTATTCGTTCTTCCAATTCAAGTACAGGCAATTCGGTTAGTTTTATAACCTGCATCTGCATAGGCGAAAGCTTCTGCTGTTGTTTGAGCTGTAATTGTTGTTTTAGAGCCATAAATACTACTGAATTCTATTAAAACAAAGATAATAATAAAAACAATATTACATTATCGATAGTTTTCTATATAGTAAGAATTCACAATCTCTGCCAATATTTTCCATTTTTCTATTTTCTGATCCAAAGTCATTCTTGCATTCGCCGAACTGGGAGAGGGCAGGGTGATAAATTTCTTTTTTGTATCGAAACCTACATATTTTTTATAAAATTCTTCCGCTTTTTTACTGGTGAAAAATACGTATTCGATCTGAGGATATTCTTTGAAAAATTTCTTGAAATTGTTAGGCTTTTCATTTTTGATGCTGCTGTCTAAGCTTCCCTTTCCTTCGCACGATTCGAGGACATCCCATATTGCTATATTCTTCTTTATCAGGAAATCGCTTTTTTCTTTGTAGCTATCCGGTAACTCTTCCCCGAAGAGGGTGAAAATTATTCTCCAAAACTGATTGCTTTTGTGCCCGTATCTTTCTTGTTTGCGTAAAGATTCCTCGCTCGGCATTGTTCCAAGAATCAATACCTTGCAATCTTTATTTACGATAGGGTCAAATGCAATTTTTCTCATATCTCATTATTTTATGCCATGCATCATTTTCAGTAATCTTCTGGAGAGGAAGAAAAGAATGACCGACGCTGCTCCTGCCATGAATACGAATAACATGAAGAAGTCGTAAAGATTTGATATCTGATAGCCTATGAATGTTTTTGGATTTTCCAATTGTTGCTTTTCCAAACTCTGCTGTACTTCAGTCTTCAGATTCTCATTTTCTATTTTAGAAAATGTTATTCGATCGAATGGAATAACCGCTGTCCCGTCTTTTTGAGTTACCAACTCCTTAAAATCTTCAGGTAATAAAGTTAATGAATTTTCTTTTTCTACCGATTGTACCAACGAAAGCTCGATAATTGGCTCAGGATAATAACTGCTTAATGTCCCTGCAAACTTATTTGCTGCAGCCGTACTCAAATACCAAACAGCCATAAGCAGCGAAGCAAATCGGAGTGGAGCCAGCTTGTTTACCATTGATAATCCTATAGGCGATAAGCATAACTCTCCGAAGGTATGTATAACATAGAGGCTGATAAGCCATAGCATACTTACTTTTACTCCCGGAGCGAGCCCTTTTACTCCAAAAGCGATAATCAAATATCCTAATGCTAATAGAAATAAGCCGATAGCCTGTTTAATAGGCGATGCCGGCTCTTTTCCTCGTTTGCCCAGCTTTGTCCATAAAAACACGAACACAGGGGCAAAAACAATGATGGAAAGAGCATTTATTGCCTGAAAGTAGGATGTAGGAACAGTCCAGTTGAATAGTTGAATATGTCTTTCGGTCTGTTCTTCGGCAAAATAGGTAAGAGATGCTCCGGCCTGTTCGAAGGCAGCCCAGAAGAAAATTACGAAAAATGCGATGATATATATTACCCAGATACGTGACTGCTCTATTTTTGTAAGTGAAGAGTCTGAAATAATATATCCGGGTGCTGCGACAGCTATAGAGAAAATGATAGCTCCGATAATATCTGTTTCGAGAACAGAATAAAGCAGGAAGAATAATAAAATCCACACCATCCCCCAGATTATTATCTGTCTCGCATTCCCTTTTTTGTTTTTTGTTTCAGAGAAGTCGGATTCTTTTACTTTTGTCTTCAGTAGGTCTTTGTTGTTTGGGATCACCCCGATGGCCTCTCCTGATGGAGTTACCAGATATTTATTCTTGAAAAAGATGAAAACTACGATACCTAAAAGCATGCCTATACATCCTGCAAGAAAACCCCATTTGAAGTCGGACGGATGTCCCGTATCACCGAAGAAACCGCAAACTAATGGTGCAAAGAACGAGCCTACATTTACTCCCATATAGAATATCGTATATGCCGAATCTTTGCGACTATCTCCCGGCTCGTATAGTTGGCCAACCATCGAAGACATATTTGGTTTAAAAAAGCCGTTGCCTAAGATGAGGAATCCCAATCCCGAGAACATTAACATGGTGGCTATGTCTATACTCTCGAGGAAACTGCCCGATAGAAACAATAAAAATTGTCCGATAGCCATCAGCGAAGCCCCTACGATTATAGAGCGTCTGTTGCCCCAATAACGGTCGGCGATATAGCCTCCAATGAGGGGGGTGAGATAAACAAGCCCTGTGTAGCTTCCGTATATCTGCCCGCTATATGCTTTGTCGAACAATAATGCGTTGAGCATATATAGAGAAAATAATGCCCGCATGCCGTAATAGCTGAAGCGTTCCCACATTTCGGTCGCAAATATGAGATAGATACCTTTAGGATGCCCTTTGGCTGAAGCGGCTAATTCTGTCTCAGAATTCATGGATAGTCTAAAATTAAAAATGATTATTATTAAAATGAATAGACCCGGATTTTTGTTTATCCGGGTCTAATTCTTTATTTCTTTATGTTTGGTAATTCAAGCCCGTAGCCCTTTGCCTTATCCTCTCGTTTGAGTAATATGGCGACTATAAGTGCCAATATCCCAAAGGAGGTGAATATTATCATGGGTAGGGTATAGTCGTATGTGAAACTTCCATCAGGTCGCTGTCCTGTAACACAATACTTTTCTAATACTTTTCCGATCAGGTAAGGAACACCCATTAATCCCCAGTTTTGTACCCAGAAAATCAACGCATAAGCTGTACCCAATTTATTTTCAGGAATTATTTTAGGTACAGATGGCCACATAGCTGAAGGCACAAGTGAAAATGCAATACCTAACAATACCATCAAGGCTGTTGCAAACCACCATACATTAAGGAATGGAATAGCAAATAAGAAATGGACAACGATAAGCAAAATAGCGCCTATCATCATTATAGATGCGCCTTTTCCTTTTTTGTCATATACACCTCCAAAGAACGGAGTTAAGAATATTGCTCCAAGTGGAAGTATTGCCGGAATGTTTCCTGCAAATTCAGGCTCCACGTTGTACTTGTTTATCATAAGGTCAACAGCATACTTCAGGAATGGAAATACTGCCGAGTAGAAGAGTACACATAATAATGCTATTAACCAGAAGCCTCTGTTTTTTACAATATACAGAATATCTGATGCTTTGAAAGGATCTTCCTGGCTTTCGCTTGTCTGAGCAATTGAAGCATCGAGCTTTCTGTCCATTACGCTGAATACGAGAAATGCGATTAATCCGATACAAAGTAAAACAAGTCCGAATAAGATAGGTGCAGAAATACTATTGAAATATTTAGCAATAGGTATAGCTCCCGATAAAGCCAAGGTTGTTCCTATACGTGCAACCGATACTTGCAGACCCATTGCCAGAGCCATTTCATAGCCTTTAAACCATCTTACAATTATTTTAGTGACAGTAATACCGGCGATTTCGACTCCCATGCCAAATATTGCAAATCCAATACTTGCCACCATAACCTGGGAGCTAATCCCGAAGATAGAACCCTCGAAAGTTTTTCCATAAGCTACTGCGTAGTATTTCAGGGCACAGCCAACAACCATTAGTATGCATGCTCCCAGACCGGTAAAACGCACTCCCATTTTATCGAGAATAATACCTCCGAAAATAAGCATAAGCAAAAATACATTGAACCATCCGTATGCACTGGTGAAAAATCCGTAGTCAGAACTATCCCATCCTAGCTGGCTTTCAAGCATTGGTTTCAATGGAGCCATAACGTCAGTAATGAAATAGCCACAAAACATAGTGAGGGCAACAACTCCCAATACGGTCCATCGGGCTGCTTTGGAGTCACTCAATTTTTGCCTTAGTATTTCGGTCATAATTAATTGATTTTTGAGTAATAAATATTCGGTTTTTGATTTTTTTTGTGCAAAAGTATCGAAAAGAATTATAATAAAGTGGCAATCTGCTAAAAAACATAGGTTAAAACTAGTTAGCAAGTCAGTCTTTTAGTACTTACACAAGGTGCGAAAAGGAGGGAGGGTGTAACTTATCTTTCGTAATGGGCTACTTATTATCCAAAAAATGTATCTTTGTTTCTAAAAATAAAACTAAGGATATGACCTTAAAGGATAAACATATTGTATTGGGTATAACCGGTAGCATTGCAGCATATAAGGCTGCTTCGCTTGCTCGTTTGCTTATAAAAGCAGGAGCCGAAGTGCAAATAGTTATAACACCTGCAGGAAAAGAATTTATCACCCCTGTTACATTATCCGCGTTGACAGGTAAACCTGTCGTTAGCGAGTTTTTCACGGCAAATGATGGTACATGGCATAGTCATGTCGATTTGGGACAATGGGCCGATCTGATGCTTATTGCTCCGGCTACTGCTTCTACACTTGGCAAGATGGCAAATGGGGTTGCCGATAATATGCTTATCACCACTTATATGTCGATGAAAGCACCCGTAATGATAGCGCCCGCTATGGACTTGGACATGTTTGCCCATCCTGCAACTACTCGCAATTTGGAGATTCTTCGATCTTATGGCAATATTATTATTGAGCCTGCTGCCGGAGAGTTAGCAAGCCATTTGATAGGCAAGGGACGGATGGAAGAACCTGAGAAAATACTATCTGCTGTTGAGGACTTTTTCAATCAGCAAGAAACTCTTTCAAAAAAAAAAATACTGATAACGGCCGGACCGACTTATGAAAAAATAGACCCTGTACGTTTTATCGGGAACTATTCATCGGGTAAAATGGGTTTTGCCTTGGCTGAAGAATGTGCACGTCGTGGTGCAGAAGTCGTTTTGGTTGCAGGCCCTGTTTCACTAAAAGTAAATCACCCCAATATAAAAAGAATTGACGTGGAGTCGGCAGAGGAAATGTATAATGCGTCCGTAAAAGAATTTCCGGCAATGGATGCCGCTATTCTTTGCGCTGCCGTGGCTGATTTTCGTCCATCGGAACAGTATTCTCAAAAAGTAAAGAGAGGAGAAGATTTATTGACGATCTCTCTTGTTCCTAACAAAGATATTGCTGCATCGCTTGGCAAGATGAAGAAGGCAAACCAATTGCTTATAGGCTTTGCCTTGGAGACAAACGACGAAGAGACAAACGCTCTTAAAAAAATGGCAAAGAAAAATCTTGACTATATTGTCCTTAATTCGCTTAATGACGCAGGGGCCGGATTTAAGTATGATACGAATAAAGTTGCTATTTTGAAGAAAAATGGAGAGCGAAAAGATTTCGGGCTAAAATCTAAATACGAGGTTGCCTCTGATATTATTGATAACACTATGCAATAAACTTATCCCGCACATTATTTTTTTGATATATAATTATCTAATATAAGAAGGCTTTACAGAGTATGTAAAGCCTTTGTTTTTAATTTTTTAAGTAGAAAGTGACAATGCGAAAACGTATTTAAAAGTGTCACTTTTGTCACTTTTTAGGAACAATCTATATTTATATGTGTTTCATAATTAATATCTTGGAGACAAGAAATGTTGATATAAAATGAATACATTTATACGGATATTGTCACTTTCTTATTTGCAACTTGTGTGAGATGGCTAAAAGTAGACACAAAATATTAAAAATTTCACTCTTTGCACTTGCTCTGCTTGTTGTGCTTGGCCTTTCTGTGAACTGGTATATGACTTATCGCCTTAAAGACAAGTTGAATAAAACATTGGCGGAAGCAGTATCGAATGCAACAAATGGTTTTTATCGCTTTTCCTTCGAGAAGCTCTCTGTAGGGTTTCTTTCGGGAGAGCTTTCTATATACGGTCTACAACTTGTTCCCGACTCTCTTGTATTTGATCAATGGCAACAGGGAGATAGCCTTCCCAAAGTATATTATAAAATTAATGTTGAAGAAATTCACTTCAAAGGTGTTAACCTGACTTGGCGCCGAGATTATAAAAAGTTGAAGTTTAATCTCTTTGAGGTAAATTCGCCGGATATAAAAGTTTTTGAACCTACATATTCAACAGATACTCTCGATGAGCAGCATAAAAATAGAAAGTCGCAAACACTATATCAAATTGTATCTCCTTATATAAATCGACTTGCAGTAAGTAGGATCAACCTCACCAATATGAATGTTTCATATACTGTGGTCGATTCTGTATCACCTGTTGTCTACGGATTGAAGGAAGCTAACTTTTTTGCATTTAATTTCTTGTTGGATGAAAATTCTTCAGAATCGGGAAAGCTTCTGTTGTGCGATAATTTTGAGTTCTCGGCAAGTACTCCGCAATCCCTTTTGTATAGTGACGAAATCATTCTTAATACGAAGAATATTCAACTCAGTACGATCGATTCCATTATTCAAATTGACGGTGTGGATATTCACCCTAAAGATGAATTTTGGGCACGTCGGCTTGAGAAAACGGGAGATTATCTAAAAGCTACAGTGGATGAGGTGAAGGTGAAGGGGATTGGATTTGAAAGGAGAAAAGGATTAAATCACCTTCATGCCCGTACTTTCGATATCAGGTCTACAGACATACAGTATCATAGCGTACAAGGAGCATCGGACGACTCTATCCCTGTGGAAGAGAAGAATTTGCAAGATGAGCCTTGGTCTTTATATACAATACTGTCTCCTATTCTTTATCGGACATCTATAGACAAAATAAGTGTAGAAGAAACCAAATTTAATTATGTACATACTCAAAATAACATTACGGATGTTTATACGCTGGGAAAGTTTGATTTTCATGCCAATGATTTTCTTGTAGATTCTCTTTCCGAAAAATTGTGGAAATTCTGGTATGTGGATAACTTCACGATGATAGCAGATAATATTAATGGAACACAAAGAAGCAATAATTCTGAGTTAAATGTAAAACGCTTGTATTTAGATACAAATACTGAAAAATTTGAAATATCAGATATAAAAATCAAACCTTTATCTACCAATACTAAGAAGGATTATTTGTTCGGAGATGTAAAGTCTATAAGTGTTGATGGACTCGAATATACCGCAGGAGTTTCTGCTGAGCTTCTTAATATTGAATCGCCTAATATTGAATATTTTAAATTAACGGAAAAAAATAATGGAAAATCGAAAGATAAAAAGAAGGTCTCACCCGAGAATGTCCTTGATTTTTTTACACCGTATTCCGATTTCTTATCTGTAAAAAGAATAAATCTGAAGAATGCAAATCTGATATATCATAATAAGGAAGACGATGAAACCTTTCGTCTGAAAGATTTGAATTTCCATGCATCCAAATTTCTTATCAGTAAAGAGACTCGGGTGACTTCACCCTATTTATTCAGAAGTGATGATATAAGTCTTTCCTTTAGGGATTTTGATAATCTCCTATTCGGGAAGAAATATCAATTGCAGATAGCTGCTGCTGATGTATCTACCAGCACGGGGGAAATGGTGTTGAAGGATATAAAGCTAACTCCGCAAGCCAAATCTTGGGAACAGGCTTCTGTCGTTTATGATATTGCTTCGCCCCTGATACAGATTACAGGATTTGACAATATTGACTACTTCAAAGATAAAACAATCGCTCTTAAAGACTTTTTTGTAGAAGCTCCTCAGATAAAGGTCATGAAAACAAAAATAGATGGAGGTGATAATAAGAAGAAAGCCCTGTCTCCGGAAAAGTCTTCTTTTTTAACGAAGCTTTCTGTCGATAATTTGTCTATAACTGACCCCAATTTTACTTATATCGGTAAAGAAGAAGATAGTTTGAGAGCTGAATTGACTGCGTTTAAATTAGATTCTTTGAAATGGAATATTCATCATAACTTGAATATCGCAGAGTTAATGTTGCAGTCTCCACAGGTATATTATGCGAATAATAGCAAAAAAGAAAAATTAGACAAAGGGGCAAGTCGTAAAATAGATCTTGAATTCCTCGGTAGAAACATCAATATAGGTAAGCTTGTCGTTTCGAATGCAGGAGTTAATCTGAATCGACCTTCCGATACGCTTGATTTCAAAATTGCACAGTTTGATTTTTCAGGCCTTAGCTGGATCATGAAGGAAGATGGTTCTTCATTGGGTTTGGCTGTGATCAATTTTTATAAACCGACTTTGGATATACGCAAGCACTCTATAGAAAAGCAGGATATAGATTCGCAAACTGTCTCTTCACGAAAGGATATTTATTCTTTTATTGAACCCTATCTTCATAATCTGTCAGTGGGAGAGTTCAATCTTAGGGATGCAAATATCAATTACTCTAATTCTAAAACAGACAACAAAGAAGAAACACAAAAGCTAAACGAGACTAGCCTCTTTCTTCGTGGTCTGAATTTAGGTACACAAAAGAGGAAATTTGACCTAGCTGATATTCGTTTTAATACCAAAGACCTTTCTTTTCCAATCATGGATGGATTCTATACTCTTAGTTTTGGTAATATCAATATAGATAAGAAAGGGCAGATAGCAGAAGTGTCGGATGTGAAGATGAAATCTACTTATCCCAAATTTGAATTTGCATACAAACATCCGAAGCATAAAGACTGGTTTGATTTTACAATGGGTAAGTTTCAGCTTTCAGGGCTCGATTATTCAGTGCTGACTGCCGATAATAAGATAAAGGCTAAGCACTTGAAGATGGATGATGTCGTTCTATTGAACCTTAAGAATCAGCAAATAAAGATAGAGCATAATATTATGCCGCTGATCTATGAAAAAATACAGCAACTGCCTGTTCAGCTAGATATCGATTCGGCAAATGTTAATAATTTCTCTGTGCTGTATGAAGAGCTGCCAAGAAACGGCAATATGTCTGGTAAGATTCACTTTGACAATATGAATGGTAAAATAAGCGGCTTGACAAATATAGCTTCTTACCCCGAGCAATTTATCCGTTTAGATGTAGATGGTAAATTTATGGGAGGTCCTTTTACCGCCCGCTGGGATATTCCCGTAAGTGCTGATTATGATTGTTTTGTATTAGAAGCAAATATGAAGCAGTTTGATATGACGAGATTGAATGGTGTATTTCTCCCTTTAGCAAAAGTTGAGTTGCAGAGTGGTATATTGCAGGATTTCTATTTCAGGACAGAGGCTTCCAGTATAGATGCCAGAGCCAATATGCTGTTTCGGTATAATGATTTTAAATTAACCATATTCAAAGATATAGAAATTGAAGAGCAAAATAAGCTTTTGTCAAGGATTGCCAATATTCTTGTACGGTCTAATAATCCGAATAACAAGCGGTCAAAGCCTCGTGTGGCTGATGTAACGCTCGATCGTGACCCTTATCACTCCACATTCAATTACTTTTGGCAGATATTGCAGCCTGCTCTTGCCGAGTCGGTAGGTGTTTCGCAACAAAAGCAAAACATGGCGAAAAAAGTAACTCAGTTTTTCTCAAAGGTCAAGAATTTCTTTACCGGGAAAAAGGAGAGTAAAGAGAAAGAAGATAAAAAGTAATTATTTATTATACAACCGTCCTTGCCACGTTTTTCTTTCCTCAAACTTTTTCAATACTTTGGCAGTGAATTCGAAGTTTTTCAATCCCCAATCAGGTGCTATCAGTAGTTGTTTCGGCGATTGAGAAATAAAACGCTCTATGATAAAGTCAGGATTAAGTTTCTCGGCAAAGTCGATACATAGGTCGATGTAATCGTCTACCTCGAACAGATTGAACCATTCGGGATGCTCCCGATATTGCCTTGCCATTACTGTCCCTTTTATCAGTTGTAGCTGGTGAAGCTTTATCGTTGTCAGTGGAAGCTTGGCTACTACGTCAGCATGAGCCAGTACCTGCTCACGGCTTTCATGAGGCAGCCCGAGAATAAGATGTGCTCCTGCATATATTCCTTTGGCTGCTGTTTTAAGTATGGCCTCTTCACTTTCCTGATGCGTGTGTCCACGATTGATAAATTCAAGAGTGGAATCAAGCGTTGATTCCAAGCCGTATTCTATGATGAGGAAAGTTCTTTTATTTAGCTCAGCGAAATAATCGAGTAACTCGTCCGGCATGCAGTCGGGGCGTGTGCCGATAATCAATCCCACAACATTGGGATATGATAATGCTTCTTCATACAG
This sequence comes from Dysgonomonas sp., assembly GCF_035323175.1. NCBI lineage: Bacteria > Pseudomonadati > Bacteroidota > Bacteroidia > Bacteroidales > Dysgonomonadaceae > Dysgonomonas > Dysgonomonas sp. The sequence goes on from NZ_DAOKYH010000005.1 coordinate 131,445, forward strand.
CTCAATCAACTTCTCGATACTATCATAGGTATTCGTGTATGACTGAAAGTATGCGAGGTATTTCATTTCAGGATACTTGTAAGAGAAGAAAGCAATGCCATCTCTGAGTTGGTCGCTAACACTGCGTTGCTTTCCTCCATACCCCGGACTAAAGCTTTGGTTGTTGCAATATGTACATCCTCCTACGGCTTTCGACCCATCTCTGTTTGGACAAGTAAATCCCGCATTTATCGATATTTTCTGAACCTTATATGGGAAGTGTTTTGTAAGAAGCTCTCCAAATTCTTTATAGAATTTATTTTCCATTCGTCTTTTTTATTTTGGATGCAAAGGTAATGATATGCGAAATGAAATTATTATAAAGCTCATATTTTAACCACTTGGCGTATATCATTACCCTATTCCCTTAATCGCATTTAATGAATTGCGTGATAAGCTTTCTTAGAAATTTACATGATCCGGATCTGGTCCGATACGCAGATTTTTATTTAGCGAATTTATGCTTTTGATTTCATCATCGTTCAGGCTAAAGTCAAATATATTCAGATTCTCGACCATGCGCTTCTCGTTTGCTGATTTAGGTATGGTTACTACTCCACGTTGGTAATCCCAACGAAGTATTATCTGAGCAGGAGATTTTGAGTATTTGTTTGCGAGGTCAGTCAATATCTTTTCATTGAATAATCCCGTCTGATTCGCCGCAAACGGGCTCCATGCTTCTACACGGATACCTGCTTTCTTGCAATAGCTCAAATCATTTTCTTGTACAAGGTATGGGTGCAATTCTATCTGATTTACGGCAGGAGTTATGGTCGATTCTTTCGCCAATGCCTCCAAGTGGTATTGCTTGAAATTGCTGACGCCAATTGCTTTCACTTTACCAGTTTGATATATTTCCTCAAACTTTTTCCATGTTTCTATGAACTTCCCTTCTACAGGCCAGTGAACCAGATATAGATCGATGTAATTGAGATCAAGCTTTCTTAAGCTGGTCTCAAAGGCTTCTTTTACCTTGCCGCTTCGCTGGTCAGAGTTCCACATCTTTGTGGTTACGAATATTTCTTCCCGAGGAATACCCGAGTTTTTAATTGCTTTTCCTACAGCTTCTTCGTTGTGATAATACATGGCTGTGTCAATATGCCTGTATCCAACTGACAATGCGGTTCCGATCACCTTTTCAGCTTCCTTGTTGTCTTCCAAGCGGAATACGCCTAGTCCAACCCATGGTATATCTATACCATTATTCAATTTTACTTTTTCCATTTTCTGTGTAATTTATATTTGATATTTATACATTATTCGGAGAGTAACTAATTTAACAAATAAAGCGAATGAATTGTTCCTTTTTAAAATTATGACTATTTGTTTCAAAAAAGAAATTAAAACGAATAAATTTTGCTTATTAGCCACTTCCTTGCATCTTTTTCATTTGTTTATCAGATATTTATTTATAAATTGCGAAATCTAATTTTTAGCATTACTATAAACTAATATCATGTCAGAAAACTCTTCTAAGATTAAATTCTACAGTGGAGAAAGTATTCCGCTGGAATTGCACAAGGTGCGTGTTGTACAAAAATTACATTTAGTCCCAATTGAACGTCGTTTGGAAGCTCTTTGCGAAGCCGGATTCAATACATTCAGGCTCGACACAAAAGATGTTTTCCTGGATATGCTTACCGACAGCGGTACCAATGCATTGAGTGATCGCCAGATGGGTGCTATGATGATAGCCGATGATGCTTACGCCGGATCGCAAAGTTTTGTCCGCTATCAGAAAGCTGTGGACGAAGTACTCGGTAAAAAATATCTTCTTCCCGTACATCAAGGTCGTGCCGCAGAGAATATCATATCCAACGCTTATATTCGTAAGGGAAGCATTGTGCCGATGAACTATCACTTCACTACAGCAATGGCACACATTACCCAATATGGCGGTAAAATCGAAGAATTGCTCTATGATGAAGCCTATGTAATAAATAGTAAGCATCCCTTTAAGGGGAATATGAACCTTGAAAAGTTGGAGAAATGCATCAACAAACATGGAGCTGCCAATATTCCTTATATCCGCATGGAAGCATCTACCAACCTTATTGGCGGACAGCCTTTCTCGATGGAAAACTTTCGGGGGGTGCGTGCTATTGCCGATAAATACAAAATACGCCTTGTCCTCGATGCTAGTTTGCTAGGAGAAAATGCATGGCTGATCAAGCAACGTGAGGAGGAGTTTAAGAACAGCTCGATGGCTGAGATTATCCTTGCGATGACCAATCTTGCCGACTTGGTTTACTTCTCGGCACGAAAGCTGAGCTCGTCTCGTGGGGGTGGTATCTGTACCAATGATTATGCCATCATGAAGGAGTTGGAACCGCTTGTTCCTCTGTTCGAAGGGTTTCTTACCTATGGCGGTATGTCGGTTCGTGAGATAGAAGCTATTGCCATCGGACTGTATGAAACATTGGATGAGGGTATGATATGCCAAAGCCCGCAGTTTATTGAATATCTGGTTAATGCTTTTGAAAAGAAAGGTATCCCCGTAGTGACACCTCCCGGTGTATTAGGCGCACACGTCAATGCGATGGAAATTTGTTCTCATATCCCTCAGAAAGAATATCCGGCGGGTGCTTTAGCCGCTGCGTTTTTCCTTATCTCGGGAGTACGTGGTATGGAGAGAGGGTCGGTATCTAACCAGCGTGATGAATATGGCAACGAGACTTATGCAGATATGGAATTACTTCGCTTGGCTGTTCCTCGCCGTGTGTTTACTCTTTCACAAATCAAATATGTGGAAGATCGAATGACATGGCTGTATGAAAATCGCAACCTGATAGGAGGGCTGAAATTCGTATACGAACCGCCTGTTCTTCGCTTTTTTATGGGAGGGCTCGAACCGATAAATGATTGGCCGCAGCGATTGATGGCTAAATTCAGAGAAGATTTTGGCGATAGCTTATAGAAAATACGATATAATATCATCACGGCATGGGTCTTATGGCTTATGCCGTTTTTGTTTTCTATGCTTTTTATTCGGAGAGGAATTGTTAAAAGGTGACAAAAGTGACACTTTTACCCTATTTTTTAATGTCACTTTTTTTTATTGTACAACTACCTAAAATATCCCATTATATCAAAGAGCTCTTTATAATGAGATAATTTTAATAAAATGAAATACGAGCTTTCTATAAGAAAATTTTGAGGAATATGTAGAGGCTATTAAGTCATATATTGAGAAATAAAACTCTTTTGCTAACTAATTAATTTACAATTATTTTTCTTAGTTTTGTATTCAAAGCAAACTATCAAAAAAAATAATAGCATGAAAAACATCTTTACGTATGGCATTCTATGTGCCCTTATTTTCTCTGGTTTCTGTTCGTGTGGCAAGAAGTCAAAGACATCAGGAGAACCTTCACGCCCGGTTATTATCGCTTATGTAGGAGGATATAATGGTTTAGTGGATGTAGACAAAATCTCGCCTAACAAAATTACGCATATCAACTATGCCTTTGTCGATGTAAAGGATGGAAAAGCATTTCTTACGAATGAGGCGACCGATACGACCAATTTCAGGAAGCTAAACGAATTGAGGCAGCAAAACCCTGATCTCAAAATCCTGATATCTATCGGAGGCTGGTCTTGGAGCCGTAATTTTTCGGACGCCGTGCTGACTACTCAAGGACAGAAAACATTTGCTAAATCTGCGGTGGAAATTATGAAAAACAATAATCTTGACGGGGTAGACATCGATTGGGAATATCCTGCTCTTCCGGGTGATGTGGGGAATGTATACCGTCCCGAAGACAAGCATAATTATACGTTGATGTTTGCTGCTATCAGAGATGAACTCGATGCGTTGGAAAAAGAGACTGATAAGAAATATCTATTAACAACGGCTGTTGGTGGGTTTCAGCAATTTATAGATAGTACCGAAATGGACAAAGCACAGGAATATCTCGATTATGTAAATATCATGACCTACGATTCGCAAAGTAATGAACAAGCAATACACCATACCAATCTCTATCCTTCCGACAAATATCCTCAAAAGCAAGGGGCTGATGTTGCCGTAAAGGCTTATTTAGCCGCCGGTGTTCCCGCCGAAAAGCTAGTGATGGGCATTGCTTTTTATGGACGAGCTTTTAATCTGAAGAAGGGAGCGTCTAAAGGTATTGGCGATCCTGTTGCAGAACAGATAAGGGGTAGGGGCTATACCTATATCAAGGATAGCCTTGTAAATCAGAACGAGTACTATCGATATTGGGATCAGAGTGCACGTGCACCATACTTGTTTAATTTCTACAAAGGAGTATTTGTTACTTACGACGATGAGGAGTCAGTAAAAGAAAAATGTAAGTATGTATTGGATAATAAAATGGGAGGAGTGATGTTTTGGGAATATAGCTCCGATCCTAAAGAATATTTGTTGAACGAAATAAACAAGGTACTTAAATAATAAAGTTTAACAGTATCAAATTTTCATATTGAACTTCTGTTTGTACTTTTGAGAATGAAGCGCAACGAATGATATAGCAAGCCACTTTATATTCAAATAATGTGGTTTGCTTTATTTAATAGATTATAAATGAGGAAAAGACGGATACTTTGGGCTGACGATGAAATTTATATGCTACGATCGCATATCCTTTTTTTAGAAGAGAAGGGATATGAAGTCACCCCTGTAAATAGTGGTCAGGATGCTATTGATAGTATAAAAAGCGAATCTTTCGATATTGTTTTTCTTGACGAGAATATGCCCGGTGTTTCGGGGCTCGATGCATTAAGCATCATCAAAGAGATCAACCCCAATATTCCCGTTATTATGATTACAAAAAGCGAAGACGAAGGGATTATGACTCACGCTATTGGGAAAAAGATAGCAGACTATCTTATCAAGCCCGTCAATCCCAATCAAATCCTCCTTTCCATCAAGAAAAACCTGCACAAGGACGATATTGTTTCAGAGGTTACGGTTGAAGGTTATCGCGAAGAATTTAATAAAATCAGTGCGCAGATAAATGATTCGAATACGTACGACCAATGGGTGGATATCTACAAAAAGCTTGTTTACTGGGAGCTTGAGCTGGCAGCATCAGACAGCCCCTTGATGGACTTGCTTCGGATACAAAAGAATGAAGCCAATAATAGTTACTGTAAGTTTGTAAAGAAGAATTATGAGTCATGGGTACAAAATCCGGATAAGAGACCTTTGATAAGCCCTGAGCTTTTTTCGCAGAAAGTATTTCCACTTCTGGATAATGGCGAAAAATTGTTCTTTATCCTTATTGATAATTTCAGACTCGATCAGTGGTCTGATATAAAAGATCTTTTGGCAAATGATTTTACAATTTCCGAAGACGAATACTTAAGCATATTACCCACTGCGACTCAATATGCACGCAACGCCATTTTTTCGGGGTTGATGCCTTCCCAAATGGCCAAATTGTATCCCGATCTTTGGGTGGATGAAGATGAGGATGAAAGTAAAAACCTGAATGAGGAAGCCTTACTGCAAACTCAGATTGAGCGATACAGAAAAAATTATACTTTCTCATACAATAAGCTACTGTCCTCTTCATCGGGAGAAAAGCTGTTGCAAGGGATGGATCGGCTAAGCAATAAGCAACTGAATGTAGTTGTTATCAACTTTGTGGATATGCTTTCCCATGCCCGTACAGAATCAAGAATGATACGGGAACTTGCATCCGACGAAGCAGCCTATCGCTCTTTGACTCGGTCTTGGTTTAAACATTCGAGTACAATGGATATTCTGAAGAAGGCAAAAGCAATGGGATATAAAATTATTTTGACTACCGATCACGGAACGATACGGGTAAAAAATCCGCTCAAGGTAATTGGCGATAAGACGGTGAATACGAATATTCGTTATAAGGTAGGGCGCAATCTGGATTATGACCGCAAAAAAGTATACGACATTCATTCTCCTGAAAAGATAGGCTTACCCGCATTGCATATCAGCTCTAAGTATATCTTTGCTACAGGCGACGATTTTTTTGCTTATCCGAATAATTATAATTACTACGTGTCTTATTACACAGATACCTTTCAGCATGGGGGCATTTCGCTCGAAGAAATGATTGTTCCTTTTATTACTTTGATCGGGAAATAACAGAAAATTTGTTTTCCAAAATATATCTTTGCAATCAGAAGTTACATTGTAGAATAATTTTGAATATGAATATAAAGATAGAATCATTAGATAAAATAGACGAGGCGGCTCTCGAGTTTATCCGTGCTATGGGCGATAATACTGTATTTGCTTTTCATGGAGATATGGGAGCTGGTAAAACGACATTTATAAAAGCTATCTGCGAGAATCTCGGTGTCTCTGATACCATCAATAGCCCTACGTTTGCTATCGTAAACGAATACCGTTCCGACAGTGGAGAATTGATCTATCATTTCGACTTTTATCGTATCAATAAAATTGAGGAGGTTTTTGATTTTGGCTACGAAGATTACTTTTATAGCGGCAGCCTTTGCTTTATTGAATGGCCTGAGAAAGTTGACACTTTACTGCCAAAAGATACGGTAAATGTTTATGTCAAAGTACAAGAGGATGGTAGCCGGGAGGTAAGTCTGAGTATTTAATTGTATTCTAGTTCATCTATATCGCCATCATTACTTTTTCCCTTACTCTTGATAATATTAAACTTATAAGAGAAGCTAAACATGAAGTATCGGTTGATACTATTTGTGCGCGAGTCTGACATGTAGTTACTGCTTACATAGCGTGACAGGTTATTTCTGTCGTTCAGTATATCATAGAATTCAACCTTCAGTGTACCTCTTTTCTTTTTCAGGAATAGTTTTGAGACAGAAGCATTCCAAAGTATCTCTTTCTTCTTAAAATCATCGCCATACCCTGCATAATATGTCATATTGAGGAAGTTCTGTATCGAAAAATCGTAGGGTAGTTTCCATAACACAGAATGTTGGATATTGTAATTGGATGTGTTTCTATCCTGCACATTCGACAAATTATTCTTTGTTATGTTATATGTCATACCTAGTTCGAGGCGTGTTTCAAGTTTGTCAACCTTAAACTTTCCTGAAACTTTTTCGCTAAGTACTATATTATGCGTTTTCGCTTCTTCACCGTTCGTGTAGCCAATATTCTTGTAATAGTTGGCATAGGTGCTGTTGTCGATCGTGAATTTCTTATTTCGTAATGGGGTATTGAATATAAAATTGATATTTGCGCCCATATTACCGCTTACATTTCTATATGTATTCGTACTGTTCCCCAAATCATCTATCAGAGTATAGTCTACAATGTTGTTGAATGTATAATTGAATCCTCCCGAAAGCATCATATAACGATTTGAGGCGTAGTCAGATTTCCGATAATATACATTGAAGTTGTTGCTATAGCTTGGTTTCAAATTTGGGTTTCCATAATATTTAGATAATGCACTAACGATAACCGTATCGGCAGATAGCTGAGTGATCCCCGGTTGACTGGTCGATCCCGAATAGCTGATATCTAGGTTGGTGTGATCGTTTGGTTGGTACGAAAAGTTTAGAGTTGGCGAAAAGTTGATTACATTCTGCTTCAAGTTTTCGATGATAGAATCGGCAATGCTTACCTTGCTTCGCGAATATGACGGATCGATACTCAATCCAATAGTATAATTATACTTTTCCTTCGTAGTCTGAAAGTTCAAACTTATATTTTGGTTCACATATCTATTCTCGGTATTTCGTGCATAAGCCGTATCCATAACAGTATAATTGCCTGCACCATCCTTTTTGCGGACATCACGCATCCGCTCCGAATTATTTACCCCATACGAGTATGCAAACTGCAATCTATGGTCTTTTCCCAACGGCTCTACATACGATAGGGATAAAGTGTAGTTACTGGTATTATTATCTGTCTTGTTTTGCTGGTCTATTATTTTATCATCTTTTCCTTCGTTATAGGTCGTTTGAGAATAATTAGTTCCTTTACTATTATCCTTTCTGATAGAATTGTTGAAAGTAAAGCTTACCGTCCTCCCTTTGTCATTCAATTTTCGGCCGATAGTTACAAAATTATTTATGTTGTAACCATCACCTTTCGATTGACTATTCGAATATCCCGACGTGGTATCCTTTTCGGCTACGTAAGAAAGATTGGTCGAACTTTGAATATTCTTTGTGTTGTTAAGACTAATATATGACCGTGCAAAAATGGTAGTGAGCGAATCGGGTTTCCATTGCAGGTTCATTCCTAAGTTTGCATTTTCTCTTTTGCTGCGGTACGATGCATCCTGTTTGGAGAAACGATCACCCGAAGATAAGAAAGTCTGAGTATTGGTTTTTGTTTCCATCAGGTTGTCGTTATTTGCATAGCGGATACTGCCGCCTACTCTGATTTTTTCTGAAGGCTGTAGAAAAATATTTGCACCCAGATTTTTATTCTTCTCAATCCCGTTGTCCATCCCCATCGGATACCCATTGTCATTGGTATTACTCATTTCTCCGACTAAAGACACCTGATTGTCGTTGCGCATATAGTTTGTTATTGCTTTATTGGCGTATCTGTCGTCACTCCCATATCCGGCTTTTACTTCTCCAAAGATGCTCTGTTTCAGTTCTTCTTTTACAACCAGATTGAGTACCTGATCGGGATCTTTATCTTTAAATCCGGTTACTTTTGCTGTTTCAGACTCCTCTTTATAGAGTTGGAGCTTTTTTATCATGTTTGCGGGAAGATTTGCCAATGCCATCGGAATATCATTTCCGAAAAACTCCTTTCCGTCTACTAGTATTTTTTTCACAGGCTTCCCATTTGCCGATATATTGCCCTGTGCGTCTATCTCTACTCCGGGCATATTTTTTATTATGTCTTGCAGCATATCACTCTCCTGAGATGTGTATGATGTGGCATTATACTCGATGGTGTCGCCTTTCACCAATATATCGGGGACCTTCGCTTCTACGATGGCATCTTTGAGCTGAATGGTATTTTCTACGAGATAGATATTCCCAAATGAATAGCCTGGATTTTGTGTAGAAATATTAAAGTTTTGTAAAAATCTTTTATATCCTAAAAAAGAAGCTTCCAAAATGTATTTTCCTGTCGTAACCGATAGTTTGAAATTACCTTTTTCGTTGGTTGCAACCCCTTTTATGTAGCTGCTATCTGCCTCATTAAGCAATCTGACGGTGACAAATGGGATAGGATCTTTTGTTATTGAGTCATATACAGAGCCTTGCACATATCCTGATGGGTTGCCTTCAACTGTTTGAGCCACAGCTGAAAGGGTTGTAAAGATGAATAGTAAAAGATATAAATATCTCATCAGAATACATTTGTTTTAGTGACAACGAAGATAAGTTTTTTTATATAGAGTGTAAAATCAATGGAATTCGTTAAACACCCTTCTGTTTTATATCAAAAAAAAATGCTTACTTTGTGCAACTTATTCATTTTAGGTCAGATCTGTTTATTGCCTGTTTAAGTATAATCTCTTTCAGAATGATTATAGCTTACAATATAAGGCATTATATATGTTCTGTTTGTTTATTTATTAGATAACGTAAAAAAGAGTCATAGGAATATGTCAGAAGATGTTTTTAAGAAGATAGTTTCCCATTGCAAGGAGTATGGTTTTGTTTTTCAGTCTAGTGAAATATATGATGGGCTAAGTGCCGTATATGATTATGGGCAAATGGGTGTAGAATTAAAAAACAATATCAAAAAGTACTGGTGGGACAGTATGGTACTTTTGAATGAAAATGTTGTTGGTATTGATTCTGCTATCTTTATGCACCCTACTATCTGGAAAGCATCCGGACACGTTGATGCGTTCAACGATCCTTTGATTGACAATAAAGACAGTAAAAAGCGTTATCGTGCCGATGTTCTGATCGAAGACTATTTGGCTAAGATAGACGACAAAGTAAATAAAGAAGTAGAGAAAGCAGCAAAACGATTTGGTGAAAGTTTCGATGAAGCCATGTTTCGTCAGACCAATCCTCGTGTATTAGAAAATCAAGCTAAGCGTGATGAAGTGCATGCTCGTTTTACAAAAGCATTGAATGATAGTAACCTCGAAGAATTACGTCAAATCATTCTCGATTGCGAGATAGTTGACCCTATCAGTGGAACACGTAACTGGACTGAGGTTCGTCAGTTCAATCTTATGTTTTCTACAGAAATGGGATCTACTGCCGATGGTGCAATGAAAGTATACCTTCGTCCTGAGACTGCACAGGGTATTTTTGTAAACTTCCTGAATGTGCAAAAAACAGGGCGTATGAAGATTCCTTTCGGTATTGCGCAGATTGGTAAAGCATTCCGTAACGAGATTGTAGCTCGTCAGTTTATCTTCCGTATGCGTGAGTTCGAACAGATGGAGATGCAGTTCTTCGTTCGTCCGGGAGAAGAGCTCGATTGGTTTGCAAAATGGAAAGAGTTTCGCATGAAATGGCATAAGTCGCTTGGATTCGGCGATAATAAATATCGTTTCCACGATCATGACAAGCTTGCCCATTATGCAAATGCAGCAACTGATATCGAATTTGAAATGCCATTCGGATTTAAAGAAGTAGAAGGCATACACTCTCGTACCGATTTTGACTTGGCAAGCCATGAGAAGTTTTCTGGTAAAAAATTACAATATTTCGATCCTGAACTCAATAAATCATACACTCCTTACGTTATTGAAACGTCTATCGGTGTAGACCGTATGTTCTTATCTACACTTTCGGCTGCGTATGCAGAGGAAGTATTAGAAGACGGAGAAACTCGTGTAGTATTAAGATTGCCGGCAGCTCTGGCTCCTATCAAGCTTGCTGTATTACCTTTGGTAAAAAAAGACGGCCTTCCTGAGAAAGCACGTGAAATTGTTGATGCTCTGAAATTTGACTTTAAATGTCAATACGATGAGAAGGACAGTATCGGCAAGCGTTACCGCCGTCAGGATGCGATAGGAACTCCTTACTGTGTTACTGTAGATCATCAGTCATTGCAGGATAATACTGTAACAATCCGCTATCGTGATACAATGCAGCAGGAGCGTGTGGCTATAGACAAATTATCGGATATTATTGCTGATAAAGTAAGTATGAAGAATTTATTGAAAACAATTGGCTAAACCCGATTGTAACCCATATAATGAATATATGAATAGAAGAATTTTAATATTAGCTGTTTTATTTGGTGTTCTCATCTCTTTCGGCTCATGCGTGAATGATGACGATGACAGCACTGTAAGTCAAGAATGGAAAACATATAATGAACAGCAGGTAAGAAATGCCTCTTCTTCAGGATATACACCCCGCCCTTCGCAAAGTGGTAATGGAAGTGTATATTGGAAATCGATAACTGATTTCGTTCCTGGGGATGAGCCTTCAATAGATCGATTTCCGATCTTTACGGATAGTGTTTCTGTAAAATATGAAGGTTGGTTTTTCCGCTTGGACGATACGAAATATGTATTTGATAGTACCGAAGGAGACAAAAATGGTATGGTGCTTAGGACTAGAGTGAATGGTGGATGGATTGATGGGTTTGCGACCATGCTTCAGAATATGAAAATAGATGAACAAGCCGAGGTTTGTATTCCTTACCAACTTGGTTATGGAACTGTAGGATTATATAGTAGTGGAGTCCAAATAATACCCGGATATACTACACTTTGGTTCAAGATTAAACTTCTGAATATCTATGATGAGAAGAAAAAAGAATGGGTGAAGAAATAAGGCTATAGAGAGAAAATAATAGAAAAGGAGAAGGTTTAACCTTCTCCTTTTTTCATTTATCGCTAAATAATGTTTCCATAAATTCTTTCCCTCGTATCAATCCGTACGCTCCCTTCGGAGATTCGAACTCATCGTAAACTTGTACACTATCCGCTTCTCCATTCGAGCGGTATATAACGAACGGTATAGGCTTGTTTGTATGAGTTTTTATAGCACATGGGGTAGGGTGGTCAGGTAGAATAGCAATTGTTACAGGTTCGTCCCAGTCTTTTGTCGCTTCATATATTGTTTTTACAACCCGATTGTCAAGATATTCGATTGTTTTAGTTTTCAGTTCATAATCGCCTTCATGTCCTGCCTCGTCACTAGCTTCTATGTGTAGATATACGAAATCGTCTTTTTTAAGGGCTTCTATCGCAGCTTGCGCCTTTCCTTCATAATTGGTGTCGTACAACCCCGTTGCTCCTTCTACATGGATTAATTTAAGCCCTGCGTATACACCAATGCCCATGATTAAGTCTACAGCAGAAATTACCGATCCACTTTTGATTCCGAACAGTTCTTGCAATGTTTGCATCTGCGGGTGGTAACCCGGAGACCATGGCCAAATACTATTTGCAGGATCTTTACCCTCTGCAATGCGCTTCTTGTTCACAGGATGCTCTTTGAGCAGTTCCTGTGATTTTATAATGAGCTGATTCAGATAATCGGTTGTTTCTTGTGCTTCCGCTGTTTCCGCTTGTATCAAAACCTCTTTGTATGGTGTTCCTGTAACATCGTGCGGAGCAGTACAATCGAGATTCTTATTTCCGCCTTTTAGTTTTAAAAGGTGGCGGTATGAAACTCCCGGATAAAAGCTTACTTTCCCATCGTTTAGTTCTTTATCTAAGAAAAGAATCAATTCTTTAGCTTCTTCACTTGAAATATGCCCCGCTGAATGATTCTTTATTTTACCATCTTCTATACAGATCAGATTGCATCGCATAGCCATTTCTCCGGGAAGTATATCTACTCCCATGCTTGCTGCCTCTAGCGAACCTCTACCTTCAAATACTTTCGGAACATCATATCCCAGTACCGATAGGTTGGCAATCTCACTTCCGGGTTTGAAGCCCGCAGGGATTGTATCCAGTTCTCCACTTTTCCCCTTAGCCGCGAGCATATCTATATATGGTTTTTTTGCAGCTTGTAACGGAGTTTTACCTCCGAGTTCGGCAATAGGCTCATCAGCAGCACCGTCTGCTAAAATTATAATTGTTTTCATTTAGGATCTCTTTTACTTCCCCTATTGTCGTAATGGAGGAGTTAGTTATGTTATAAGTTTAAATAAAATCTTGCTATTTGAGTTACCTCACATTTGCAATACTGATAATATCAGAGAATACGCCTGCTGCCGTGACACTTGCCCCTGCTCCATACCCTTTTATTATCATCGGATACTCGTTATATCTTTCGGTCGTTATCTGAATTATGTTGTTGCTCCCTTCTAAATCGTAGAATGGGTGGTTTTGCCCGACTTCCTGGAGCCCGACTTCACAGTGTCCGTTCTCGTATTTGGCTACAAATCGTAAATGCTTGTGTTCGTTTTCGAGCTTTTTGCGCCTTTCTTCAAACTCGGCATCCTGATTTCTGATCGTAGCCCAAAATTCTTCTATTGTACCGTCAAAATACTCTTGGGGTATGAATAGGTTCTTCTTAACTTCTGTTTGTTCTACTCGGTAACCTGCTTCTCGGGTTAGAATAACGAGTTTTCTTATAACATCCATACCGCTGAGATCGATACGAGGGTCCGGCTCTGAGAAGCCGCACTCCTTAGCCATATAGATCGCCTTGCTGAAAGGTATATCGGCACTGATCGTGTTGAATATATAATTGAGTGTTCCCGAAAGTACAGCTTCTATTTTCACTATTTTATCTCCTGAGTTTACAAGAGAGTTCATTGTATTGATTACAGGAAGTCCTGCACCGACATTTGTCTCAAATAAGAACTTAATGTTTCTTTCCCGCGCTGTATTCTTTAGCTTTATATAATTATCATAAGCCGAAGATGCAGCCACTTTGTTGGCTGTAACCACAGAAATACTATGTGAAAGAAGATCTCTGTATATCTGGGCAACGGTTTCGCTTGCAGTACAGTCTACAAATACTGCGTTGAATATATTCATGTTGAGGATCTCGTCTCTCAGAATTTCCGGAGAGCTTGGTATCCCCTTTTCGTCCAGTTCTTCTTTGTATCTGTTCAGGTTGATTCCTTCGCGACAGAATAAAGCTTTCTTTCCCCGGGCAATACCCACCACATTCAGCTTGAGGCTGTATTGCTCTATCAGCTTCGGTTGTTGTTGCCTGATTTGTTCAATCAAATTTCCTCCAACTGTACCAATGCCGACAATAAAGAGATTGAGTACCTTATAGTCGGACAAGAAAAACGAGTCGTGAATAGAGTTTAATGCCTTCCTAAGATATTTGTTTTTTATAACAAAAGATATATTTACCTCCGATGCACCCTGAGCACAAGCGATGACGCTAATACCACTCTTGCCTAATGTTTCGAATAACCTACCGGCAATTCCTGGAGTATATTTCATGTTTTCGCCAACAATAGCTACTGTAGCAAGGTCTGTTTCCAGTTGTACACGGTTGATGCTGCCTAATGCTATTTCTTTGGCAAACTCTTCTTCGAGAACATGTACAGCCAGTTCGGAGTCGGCAGTGCGTACACCAATAGACGTGCTATTTTCGGATGATGCCTGAGATACTAAGAAAACACTGATACCATTATTTGCCAGAGCCCTGAATATTCGGTAGTTTACACCGATAATACCTACCATTCCGAGTCCGAGAACTGTTATCAGGCATGTGTCGGATATGGATGATATACCTTTTATCATCGCCTTTCCTTTCTTTATATCCCCGTCGTGAGAGATATAAGTTCCGGGAGCTTCGGGCTTAAAAGTATTTTTTATGCGAATGGGTATATTCTTGTGATAGACAGGGAAAATCGTTGGCGGATAAATTATTTTTGCTCCGAAATTACAAAGCTCTGTTGCTTCGGTAAATGTTAGGTTCTCTATCACATGAGCGCCATTGATTACCTTCGGGTCGGCAGACATAAAGCCGTCAACATCAGACCATATCTCTAATATATTAGCATCGAGTGCTGAAGCAAATATGGCAGCAGTATAATCCGATCCTCCGCGACCCAGATTGGTGATCTCTCCTGTTGTTTTGCATGTGGATATATATCCTGCAACAAGAATCCTTTTTGACGAATTTTCGAAAGCATCTCTTATCAATTTGCTTGACAATTCGATATCGGGTATATGTTTTCCGAAGGAGGAATCTGTTTTTATTAACTGTGTGACATCCAGAAAATCAAGATCGGAGAATGCAACGCTTATTATCAGCGACGACAGGCGTTCGCCATAGCTTACTATCTTATCCGATGTTTTTGCCGAAAGGTCGTTTATAAGAAATACTCCTTTGAATATATTACTGAGCTCTTCCAATAGTTTATTCACATCCGCCTGTAACGAGGGGCGAGCCTCTTCCGGAATATCCAGCTTACTGACTACTGTAATATGGTGCTCGATAATTTCACGAAACTCCCGTTCGTAAGAATAATCGCCGGCTGCAGCCAGATTGGAAATGAGCAACAATTTATCTGTGATTCCTTTGAAAGCAGAGACAACCACAACTATGGGTTCTTCTATTGTCCCTATTATCTTTTTTACATTCGCTATATTAGTAGCGGAACCTACGGATGTTCCGCCAAACTTCATTACTTTCATTCGCTATTATGGTCTTATTTACTTTTGTTTAGAGTTGAGAACTTATCTTGGTCTATTATAATTCGTTGAAGATGTTCATTATGGCTAAGTTTAGGAACTCTAATGGCTCCTTGACTCGACTTCACAGTTTTTGCAGCTTTCTTCATGCGAGAAGTTCCCGTTGTTATTTGTGCAATTGCCTCGGCAAGGAGTGGCTCTGAAGTATCTCCCAGTTCGGTTAACCCGCCTCGCCATTCTGATAGAAGAGGGCACTGAGTTTCAACTCTATTTCCGTTGTCGTCTACATAATAAGCGGATTGCATTGTATATCCTTCCTCCCATTCCGAAACTTCAGAATCAGGTGTTAGACCATTAATATATTCACCTTTCCCATTTGCATCAGTAAGTCTGGAAATTAGAGGTTGCAATTGCCATTTAATTTTTGAATTATCTGATTTCACAGTCATAGATGCTTTATCTTTCCCTACAGTTGTTTTTCCAATCTGGAAAACTGTCATGTAAGGTTTTAAGCCATGTATAACCAACTCGCTGGCGGATGCTGTATATTCAGTAGCAATCACATACAGACGGCTAAGGCTTAGTTGCGGGATTGATGTACTCGTTCCATATACTTTGTTCAGGAAATATTCATTAAGAGCATCATTGCCATATTCTTTTACGATAGAGTCTTGAAAATGAGTGTTATATTTTTCTTTTGCAAATATATTACTGGTTTTTCTGTTTGGAACCAAAGCACTAGCTAGATCCATAGCAGAGGTAAGATATCCTCCGGGATTGTAGCGAAGATCAAGCACAAAGTCTGTTATTCCTTGGCTGTTTAATGATCGAATGCTTTCAATTAGTTCGATGTCATATTCGTAGTTGTTTTCGTCACTTTCATCAGCACTTCTTTCAAATCCGTTATACATCAAATATCCTATTTTAGTTCCGGGTATAACTTTGCTTATGAATATTGGTGATTTTTTAGACTCTGCTGCCTGAAATGTTTCTAGCTTCACTTTTTCACCTTTATTGTTATATATCCAGAGCGAAAGCGATGTGTTTTCTTTGAGAATAGTCGAATAATTATCGTAGTTTACATCTGTATCATTCACTTTGTATATTACCTGACCTCTTTTTAATCCTTTGCTTTCAGCCGCAGACCCTTCATTTACATAGAGAACAAAAAGACCTATAGATGTATTTTGAGAGCTGGAGGTCGCAAAGTAATTCATTGGTATATATTCAAATCCTAGATTTGCATCAGCATATAATGTCTTTGTTTTTTTAGAAGTGTCTTCTTCTATCCATGAAAAACGGTCGCCATCAATCTTTCCATAATTATAGAGTATACCATAAAAGAATTTTTCAGGATCTTGCGTGTAGTCGGGGGATGAAGGCAAATTTGTATTCCACAGGTACAAACTTTTCATCTTGTTGTAAGCCCACTGGTTTGTGAGTTCGTTGTCGGTTAATTCTTTGGGAGGAGTAATCGGATCATCCTCTTCTTTATCTTTGCATCCATTGAAAGATAATAGAATTATTGCTAATAAAAATATGCTTTTTGCTTTCATAAATGACAAAATAGTTAGCCTTGGGTGGATTTTTGTCCTCGAAAGGCAGAATTTTACAAATGTATGTATTTAATGGTTTCTTACAAAATTAATTCACCTTTCCCCTGACGAATTATTTCCGGCTCATCACCTGTGCAATCTACAACTGTAGAGCCTTCTATACCCCCAAATCCGCCATCGATAACGATATCTATCTTGTCTTGATATTTCTCGTAGATGAGTTCGGGGTCGGTCGTATATTCAACCACTTCATCTTCGTCTTTCACCGAAGTGGTAAGTATTGGGTTTCCTAGGTTACGGACAAGCTCTCTTATTATGTTATTATCAGGAATACGTATCCCCACCGTTTTTTTGTTTTTATATATCTTCGGCAGAGATGATGTTGTATTAAGTATAAACGTAAAAGGTCCCGGTAAATTTTTCTTCATCAGTTTAAAAATAGCATTATCTACTTTTGCATATTCACTGATATTGCTTAAATCATAGCAAATGATAGAAAGATTACTCTTTGCCGGATTTATATCCTTCATCTTGCATATCTCTTCCACCGCGCGTACATTGAGCGCATCACAGCCGATAGCATAAACTGTGTCGGTAGGGTATATAATTAGTCCGCCATCTTGCAAAACAGATACAACCCTGTCAATTTCTTTCTGATTGGGGTTTTGTTCGTATAATTTTATAAGCATGTCATCCTTTATATTTTTTTATTAAAATCAAAAGTAATGATTAATATGAAAAAACGGCCCATAAATAATTATTTATGGGCCGCTCGTCTATTTTATTGTTTTATCTGCTTATTTCTTCTCGATATAATCTTCAACAATTGCCTGAGTTAGACCCATATTAGAAAATCCTCCGTCGTGGAACAAGTTTTGCATCGTTACCATACGCGTCAAATCAGAGAACATCACAATACAGTAGTCGGCACAAGATTCTGCACTGGCATTTCCAAGAGGAGACATTTTTTCTGCAAAGTCGAAAAATGCATCCATTCCGCCAATACCTTGTCCGGCAGTAGTTAAAGTAGGCGACTGTGAAATTGTATTCACACGTACCTTCTTATCACGACCATATATATAACCAAAGCTGCGACCGAATGACTCAAGCAATGCTTTTGCGTCTGCCATATCGTTGTATCCGGTAAATGTACGTTGTGCAGCAATGTGAGTAAGAGCTACAACGGAACCACCTTCTGCAATTGCATCCAGTTTTTTCGCTACCTGCATCATTTTGTGGAAAGAGATAGCTGAAATATCCAATGTTTTATCTAAAAATCCATAATCAAGGTCATCGTACTGTCTTCCTTTACGGAGGTTGAGCGACATACCAATTGAGTGAAGTACAAAATCAATTTTTCCGCCAAGGGCTTCCATAGACTGAACAAAGACTTGCTCAAGATCTTCTACGCTAGTTGCATCAGCAGCAATAACCTTAGCATTCAGCTTTTCGCTCAAAGCCTTGGTCTCACCCATTCTTACAGCTATAGGAGTGTTTGACAATGTTATGATTGCACCTTGTTCTACAGCTTTCTCAGCTACTTTCCAAGCAATAGACTTCTCGTTTAATGCGCCGAAGACAATTCCTCTTTTGCCTTTTAATAAATTGTTACTCATGTTTATATCTATTTATTGATTATTAGCTACTTATAAAAATACGACGATAGCTTATAATAGTTTATCGCACAAAAATAGTAAAAATGTGCAATAGTAAAGCCAGAATCCATCTAAATTTACATGTACGTCTTATTTATAATTCTCCAGATCGATTTCCATAAAGTCTGAAACCTCTGTTTCCCACCTTTCTTTTACAAATTTTACATGCTCAGGATTATCGTTATATGTTTTATATGCAGTAGAGTCGGCAAATTCCATATAAAAACAGAAGTTGAAATTCGTCTTTTTACTGACCTGACGGAATACCTGGAAATTTTTTACTTCGGGTATAGCTGTTAATATCTCTTTGCCTTCTTCCAGAAATTGAGCAGTTTTAGGATCATCCAACTCGTGTTTAAGATTAAAAACAACTACGTGTCTGATATTCGTATTCGTGCTTTCAGCTTCTTTCTTTTCTTGTTTACTCTTATCGGAGCAAGCATACAGAGGGAGGAATAGTAAAATGAGCAGAATTAAGTTTTTCATAAGCGAAGTGTTTAATAATTTAAGATATTACTAAAGTAAATAATTCTATGTAGGTCTTAATACAACCTTTTTAAAAGATCTTCTCTTTTCAATCTCTTTAATTCTTTTATGATTTGCGGACGGTAATCTTTATCATACCAAAAGAAGAATTGGCGTTGTGCCAATTTTTGTTCTTTTGTCCGTGCTGTATATACTTTTTCTAGCGTATACGGATGATACCCTGTATAGTATATTTCTGTAGCTACGGTCATAGGAGATGGGGTGAAATCTTGTATCTGTTCCAGTTTGAATCCTAGAGGCTTTGTTGCAACGGCCAACTCAGCCATATCTATCTCTGTACACCCGGGGTGTGAAGATATAAAATAAGGGATGAGCTGTTGCTTGAGTCCCGACTCTTTGTTTATTTTCTCAAATATTTTCTGAAAAGTGTAAAATTGCTCGAAGCTCCGCTTGCGCATATAGCTGAGCACTTTGTCGGATGTATGTTCCGGAGCAACTTTAAGACGTCCTGATACGTGATTTACAATCAGCTCTTTGGTGTACTCTTCAGATATCTTATTCAGCCTGTCATCTTCATTCCGGTGTAGAAGCATATCGTAACGTACCCCGCTACCAATAAATGATTTCTTTATCTTAGGTATTTTATCTACAGCCTTGTATATTTCCAAGAGGTGAGAATGGTCCACATTCAAATTCTTACATATCTTGGGATGAATACATGATGGGCGTTTACATTTTGCACAGATGTTTTCATCTTTCCCTTTCATCTTATACATGTTGGCAGAAGGGCCTCCAAGGTCACTTAGGTAGCCTTTGAAATCGGGCATGTCTGTTATTTCCTTTACCTCTTTCAGTATAGATTCCTTAGATCGTGAAGCGATAAATTTACCCTGATGGGCTGATATGGTACAAAATGCACAGCCTCCAAAACAGCCACGGTGCATATTGACCGAGAATTTTATCATCTCAAAAGCCGGAATTGTCTTTCCCTTATATTTGGGATGGGGTAGGCGCGTATATGGAAGATCAAACGATGCGTCCACCTCTTTTTCCGACATCGGAGCGTAGGGTGGGTTGATAATGACAGACTGCTCACCACATTTTTGAATGATGCGGGAAGCATTTATCATATTCGATTGCTCTTCTACAATCTTGAAGTTTTTTGCTTGATTCAGCTTTTCTGACAAGCATTCTTCGTGTGAAAAGAGATAGATATCCTTTTCCTTTCCATCCGGCGTTTTGTCCGATAGATATGCGGTTTGAGGAATATCTTTGAGATCTTTTATCGATTTGCCGCTCTTTAGTTCCCCGATTATAGCTCTCAGAGGTAGTTCTCCCATTCCATATACCAACAGGTCGGCTTTGGAATCTACTAATATTGACTTATGAAGTTTATCGTCCCAATAGTCATAATGTGTTACCCGGCGTAGTGATGCTTCTATCCCTCCTAGAAGGACAGGGATATCGGGGAAAATCTCTTTTAGAATATTGGTGTATACAATCGAAGGTCTATCTGGTCGCATGTCAGCTCTTCCATCGGGTGTATAAGCATCATCAGAGCGTAGCCGTTTGTTTGCAGTATAGTGATTGATCATCGAATCCATTGCTCCGGCCGTTACTCCGAAAAAAAGGCGAGGCTTACCCAATTTTTTAAAATCACGCAAATCGTCCCGCCAGTTAGGTTGGGGTACGATTGCCACTTTTAGCCCCTCGGCTTCTAAAATGCGGCCGATCACAGCAGCTCCAAAAGAGGGGTGATCTATATATGCATCTCCCGAGAAAAGGATAACGTCAAGTTCATCCCATCCTCTGAGGTCAATCTCTTTTTTTGTTGTAGGTAACCAGTCAGTAAGACGATATTCTTTCATAATCAGATGCAAAGGTATTGTTTTTTTGTAGTTGAGGTATTTTTAGGAATGATTCTTAACATTTTATTTATTCATCGTTATATCCAAAACCGCTCCATTTTCTTTTTCTTGAAGAAAGGAAAATTGTCATCAAAAGAACACGATTCTTTGAGACTTTATTATAGATAACATGGTCACAATAAATGAAACTTAGTATTTTAATGTTATCTATTTATTAAACATTATATCTTTGTTGTATGTTAATATTTGTAATGAAAAAAGTTTTATCCATATCATTTATCCTTGTTTTAATTCTTACGGCATGTTCTACTACCAAAAACATTCCGGACGGAAGCTATTTGTTGGATGATTTTACCATAAAGCATGATACAAAGAATGCAACCTCTGACTTGGAAGATTTTGTTCGCCAACAACCAAACACAACATTGCCCCTTCTGGGAAAGGTAACCCTAAAAATCTACAATATAGCCGGAAGCGATTCTTCATGGATAAATAGGAATATCCGTAAACTAGGAGCACCGCCTGTAATATATAGCTCGGGACAAACCTGGCAATCAAGAAACCAACTTCTTAAACAGTTGAATAACCAAGGATATTTGAATGCCGAGGCAGATACTATATTGAAGATAAAAGGGAAGAAAATATCTGTAACGTACGATCTTAAAGGAGGTAAACCCTATACTGTTCGTGACTATAAATATACGCTTAGCGATACCACAATGACTCGCATTTTGACACGTATCCCAATGAAACCTTACATAACCTCTGGGGATATGTTTGATATGGAGCTCCTTGAGGAAGAAAGACAAAGAGTGAATAGCATAATGCGAAATGTGGGCTACTATAACTTTTCGAAAGAATATCTCTATTTCAAAGTGGATTCTACACTCAACTCACATCAGGTAGATTTATTTTTGGATGTATATCCTGCAAAAGATAGTTTGCCTTACCCTCGTTATAAAATAAACAATGTAACGATAATATCCGGCTTGAATTCAACTGCTGATACAAGAGGGCAAAATGATGGGTTGGTGAGTGCAAACAGATGGTTTTTCAGGAATGCAGATACTGTGGACTATAAAGGAATAAAAATTATCAGGGGACGAAATAATTTCTTACGAAGTTCTACCATTGTTCGAAATAATTATCTGCGTAAAGGAAGCTACTTCTCAGATATGGCTCTCAATGGTACATACGAGGCATATACCAAAATGGGAGCAATAAAGCAGGCAAATATATCTGTAGCCCCATCGACTCAAGATAGCACTCATTTGCTGGATGCAACGATAGTCTTGCTGCCGGCAAATGCCCATTGGTTTAAGGCTGGACTTGATGGTACTAATTCGGCAGGAGATATCGGTATTGCCCCAAGTATAACATATCAGCATCAGAATCTTTTTAATGGAGGGGAGCAATTCAATATAAAGCTGAAAGGGGCCTATGAATTTATTGCCGGAAAGGAGAAGAATGACTTGTTGAATCAAAACTTCTATGAGTATGGGATAGAAACCGGACTTACCTTTCCGATGTTCTTATTCCCTTGGCTGAAAAAAAGTTGGAGAGAGCAGCCTTCCGCTTCTACCAGAGTCTCTGTTGGTCTTACCAATCAGCATCGTAAGGAATATACACGTCAGTTCTTCAATACTTCATTGAACTACGGTTGGTCTACATACAATAATAGATTACGTCACACTCTTGATTTGTTTGATATTAACTTCATGCGGATGCCTAGTATGTCTGACGATTTTAAAAAATATCTTGACGATGACAAGAATGCTTTGCTACGAGAGAGCTATCGAGATCAACTCGTTTCGCGCATGGCATATACCATTACGCTAGTGAATGCACGCCGATTGAATGCACTTTATCCGACATATGCTATCCGAAGTTCTATTGAATTTGCGGGAGGGTTGCCTCGACTTGTTACCACTCTGAATGGAGCAAAAGTTGATCAGGAAACAGGGCAGAAAAAGATATTGGGTGTTGCCTATGCCGAATATATAAAAGGTAGTGTAGAATATTCCCGAACTTTTTATTTCTCAAAAATACATTCATTGGCTTATCGTGTCGGGCTCGGTTTAGCTCACCCTTATGGTAATTCGGATGTCTTGCCTTTCGAAAGGAGATTTTTTGCCGGAGGAGCAAACAGTATCAGGGGGTGGAGTACCCGATCTCTTGGTCCGGGATCTTATAGACGTGCCGAAAAAACAGAAAGTGATTTTGTAAACCAGACAGGGGATATGAAGCTCGAATTTAGTATAGAGAATAGATATAAGCTGACACCTCTTTTCGAATTTGCTCAGTTTATTGATGCCGGCAATGTTTGGACTTTAAAGAATTATGAAACTCAACCCGGAGGACAATTTGAATTCAAGAACTTTTATAAAGAAATTGGCGTTTCGTACGGATTGGGTATTCGCTTAGATTTGAGTTTTCTGTTATTACGTTTTGATGCAGGTATGAAAGCGTATGATCCGGGGCTTCTACAATCTGAACGATTTGTATTGTTCAAGCCGCGATTAAACCGCATGGCATGGCATTTTGGTATAGGATATCCATTCTAAATAATATGTATAAAACAACAAAGCCAATCATAACGGATTGGCTGTGTTGTTTATATTCAGTCTTATGGGTTAATTGTCTATTCCTTGAAATTTGAAAGGCTTGGCATCTATAAAGTCTTTGATTGTGTTTCCTGAATAGGAATTTCCGTTTACCAAATCCAGCATCTTTACCGGAGCTTTTTCCGAAAAATTTATGTCTTTGAAATCAACCCAAACGACATTCGGGTATAGAGTTGATTCGAAATAATACACTTTGTTCTTCTGATCCGAAACTGTTCTCCATCTTGTAGAAGAAATATTCGGCTCATTCGGTGTAGTTATACCATAAGGTACAGAAGCATTGCGAATAACACTAAACACACTGGCCACAGCGATACGTGTATCGTCTGTTTGAGGAATGGTGTTTATATAATAAGATGCTCTTACAAAACGGTCTGCTGCACGGTTTGTGCCGGGAAGGAATGTTAGTCCTCCAATATTTTTCCAATAATCGTTTAATGCCAATTGCTGATCGAAAACAGGCGAATTGGTCATTACCTGATATGATCTGTCGTGGTGTATTTTCAATTCTCCGTTGATATACTCAAATATAGCATTATCGCCTGTGGCATCGGATATAGATAAGTGTAAAGTAGCCATACGGGAACCATCATGCATCATGTCGGATATGACTTCGAAATCTCTCTTCTCCATTGCTGTAACGGCTTCGCTTACTGTCTCAAAGTTGTCGAGCATATATTGCACCCAAGCGGCGATTGACAATGCAGGCTTCTTGCCGTCCCAATTCGGATACGAAGATTCAGCTAACCAAAGAAGATTGGCTACCAACCCTTTCTCATTCATGCCGTCGGTGCTACAGATATCATAGGCAGAGGCTATAACACTGCCATACTTTGAAGTCCATTTCATAGGGTTTTTGCCCACTTCGCCACTACGTTCCATTCCTCTTGGGAATATCCAAAGGTTGCTACGGCTGTCCTCTTTCCAGTCCATAGAACGGGCTGTGAGGATCGTGTTGTTTGGGCCTTGATAAACAACTCGTGTACAAGCATCTATTCTGCCAAACTGAAGCGCAAGAATGACGCTAAGAACAATACCAAACTTTTTCATAATTAGATTGAAGTTTATGAGTGAATTCCTCTCTATTTAACAATTTAACTTAAATGAAAGTTTCGTATTATCCCTATTTTATCCTAGAGATCTTACGTTTTCTATTTTTTGAACGATTTTTTTTGAGTGAATAGAGGTTATCGATCAAACTTCAACATTTCTCCTCTTACTTCGTTTACGGCTCCGTTTTCGAATGCAATTTTTCCGTTCAAGAATGTTTTTTCTATCGTGGTAGACATTGTTTCACCCTCTAGTGGAGCCCATTTGCATTTATACAGAATATTATCTTTAGTAATCGTATATGGTTTATTAGGGTTTACGAGTACAAGGTCAGCAAAGTACCCTTTGCGGATGTATCCTCGTTTATATATTTGGAACATTACAGCAGGAGCGTGGCACATCTTATTTACAACCTGCTCTTTTGATATTTTTCCTTTTTTAGATAGTTCCAGCATCATCTGCAATGAGTGTTGAACCAAAGGTCCTCCCGATGCTGCTTTCGAAGCTCCTCCTACTTTTTCTTCTATCAAATGCGGAGCGTGATCTGTTGCTATCACATCTAGTTTTCCTTTTAGCAGGCCTTGCATAAGAGCACCTCTGTCTTGCCGTGTCTTTACCGAAGGGTTCCACTTTATGCGCGTGCCATACTTTGAATAGTCTTCGTCCGAAAACCAAAGGTGATGCACACACACTTCTCCTGTTATTTTTTTCTCTGTAAGCGGTTTAATATCAAACAGGCTGATTTCTTTCTCGGTGGAAAGGTGAAGGATGTGCAGGCGGGTCTGATACTTATCGGCTAGTTCAACAGCTTCGGCAGAAGAGCGGTAGCATGCCTCTGTGCTACGTATGAGCGGGTGGTACTGAATTGGTATATCTCCACCGAATTCTGCTTTATATTTTGCCAGATTTTCTCTGATGATCTCTTCTTTTTCGCAGTGTGTAGCAATGAGCATGTCTATTTCGGCAAAAATAGCTTGCAATACTTTCTTGTCATCTACAAGCATGTTGCCGGTTGACGATCCCATAAAGACTTTTACGCCACATACTTCTTTTTGGTTTACCTTCTTTAGCTCGGCGAGGTTGTCGTTTGTAGCACCCATATAGAAGGAGTAGTTTGCGTAGGATTTTTGTGCGCCTATCTCAAACTTCTGTTCCAGTAATTCTATGGTTGTCGTTTGCGGGTTTGTGTTTGGCATTTCCATAAAGGATGTTACTCCACCTGCTATCGCAGCACGGCTTTCGCTCGCAATATCTCCCTTGTGAGTTAATCCCGGCTCGCGAAAGTGCACCTGATCGTCTATTACTCCCGGAAGCAACCATAAATCTTTGGCGTCTATTACTGTTGCTTTGTTGAGAATTGTCTCAGGAACTTCTTCCGATCTATATATTTCAGATATAATGTCTTTTTCTATCAATACGGAGCCTACAAATGAAGTTCCTTCGTTGATAATGGTGGCTTTATGTATTAGTATCATATTGGAGATATTTCTTGCAAAGATAAGAAAAAGGAATATTATTGAAAGGAAGTTGCAAATTACTATCAGTGAAATCAATCGTAATAGAATTTAGGCTATGCGATAGTGGTAATGGGTGTGTGTATTTTTTTAGCTATTGTGGTTTTCCATCGTTTGGAATATAGTATTTTGTAACTTGCGGAGCTTAATGCTCATTCTTATTGAAAAATGATTATTTATAATTAATATATAGACAATCAATTTTTTATTGTTTTTTTTGAAGTAAGTTTTAATGAAACTTATTTATTTCTCTTCAAATATTTGTGCGCATGATAGGGTCTATAATTCTAAAAAATATAAAGGTTAAATATTGTTAATTAAATCAAGAGAAATGACGTGTTTGGTTTGCGTTTGACGAACTTTTAACTTAGCTGTGCAGTTGTTAACATCCTGTTCAAAACTAGGCCTTAAAATGGCTTGCAAATGTCTTATGATTTAATTATATTTGCGTTATCTATAAGTGTATAGATACAAAAAAGAAGTTGAAAGGTAGGATTTTCAACTTCTCATTCGATTTTTAGTATTCATTAAAACAGTTTACAATGAAGAAAACTATTTTAGATGAAGCACCTACAGGTTATCATTTCGTTTTTTCTCGTTGGATTACCCGAAATGGTAAAAGGATTTATCATCCTAAAGGTGGCTTTTTTAGATTTCTAATAAAAGATTTCTAATTACTAAGACCCTCACATAAGTGGGGGTTTTTCTTTTTTATGTACTTAAATGTACTCTAATGTATTTTGTTGTATTTTGATGCGCTTTGTTGTACTATGATGCAAATATATACATATACAAACAAACAAACAAACATTTAAATAGCATTTAAACATATTTTAAATACAAAGAAGACACAAGGAGAATGCAAATCTATGATACACTTACAGGAACAGGAGGTTTCATACTGGGTTCAATAATAGCTAAACCTCCTTATTTTTATAATACT
The DNA here is from genome assembly GCF_035323175.1 of Dysgonomonas sp. Lineage (NCBI taxonomy): Bacteria > Pseudomonadati > Bacteroidota > Bacteroidia > Bacteroidales > Dysgonomonadaceae > Dysgonomonas > Dysgonomonas sp. Next base: position 158,638 of record NZ_DAOKYH010000005.1, read on the forward strand.
AATTAGTTGATTTATTTGAATATTTTTCATAGAACTTTGGCATCTGTTTCATCAGGAAAATAAAGCTCGGGTCAAAACGATTATTCTTTAAAGTATTCCATGTTTTTACTACGTTTCAAACGATACAAAAAAAGAGATTAAAGTAATTACAAATTACCCTAATCTCTTTCTTATTTGTTTCTATAGCCTTTTACAACGTGTGGAGTTTAATACTCATCCTCGTTAAAAAAGAAATCTTCTTTGCTTGGATAATCAGGCCAGATGTCTTCGATGGTATCAAAGATTTCATCTTCATCCTCAATTTCCTGTAGATTTTCTATTACTTCAAGAGGTGCACCCGAACGTTGGGCATAGTCAATCAACTCCTCTTTTGTTGCAGGCCATGGTGCATCTTCTAGTTTAGATGCCAATTCTAGTGTCCAGTACATAATATTTTTATTTATTTTTATTTTTTGCCAGTTTGCTTATATTTTCCGCAAAAATATAACAATATTTCTTATATCAAAGCCTGATTCCAAAATATTTCATTTCCTTTCTTATTGCTCTCTTTTCTAGCGAGTAAGAAAAAGTAGTCGGAGAGCCTGTTTATGAACATTAAGACCAGATCATCCACCGGATATTCTTCCTTCACTTTGTATACGCAACGCTCAGCACGTCGGCAAACGGTACGGCAGATATGTGCCCGCGCAGCCGATTCGCTTCCTCCCGGTAAGACAAATTGCCTCAATTGAGGGAGCTCGCTATCCATCCTGTCCATTTCATTCTCGAGGGTGGCTATATCTTTGTCTGTAATGATGCTCGCTGCTTTGGGTGGCATGGCTTCTGTCTCCGTTGCCAGATAAGAGCCTACAGTAAACAACTTATGCTGAATAAAAGATAATATTTTCAAGTCGTGCTCATCTTCTATCTTTTCTGTAAGAAATCCGACAAACGAATTGAGCTCATCTGTTGTACCATATGCATCAAGCCTCACATGAGCCTTTATCACACGTTTGCCTCCTACAAGGGAAGTTGTTCCTTTGTCTCCGGTTTTCGTATATATGCCACTTTTCTTCATTTTCGTTTAGTTTAAAAACTGATTTTATATTCCCATCGGTAAAGAGTCTTGTCAAAAAATACAATACCAATGTTGAATAAGTCCAGTATTACTGTTCTGCTATCCATGCTTGCGATGCATTTCCATAACGTTTGGTTGCGTCTATTTGTTCTTATGCCTCTTACAATTATAAATGTTTTTTCGTGACAAATATTATCCAAGTATTTGCAAACATCTGATGATAAGAGACTATAGTTATTTAAATCGATAAGGATACAGTCTTGCTTTTCTTGTAGTTCGGGTAGCTCTGGATCAGTCAATAACTCTATATTTCTGTTCCATTCACTGTATAAACGTTTGGCAATACTATATTTTCTCTCGCTTGTTTCTATACTTATACACTTTGTATTGCTCGATGCTGCTGTCATACAAATTGTATTCACTCCATATCCTGCACCTATTTCGAGTATTCTCTCTGCATTGAAATAATTAACCAATCGAAATAAAAGCAAGTTGTACTTCTTCAAGTGCAAAAAAACATAAGGATCTATAATGGTTCTTATATCATCATAGATATGATAAGGCGTTTTTTCTTCAATTACTTTATTTATCAGATTGAAAACAAAGGGAGAATGTATGCCATGACCTCTATGATGGCGTATCTTATAAAGTATTTTTAATCCTGTTTTCGAGAGCTTGTATATGCGTGGCATATCAGAATAGCTTGACGTAATAGGTTAACTTACCGTAAATAACTCTGTTTGCCGATCTCGAAAAGTAGTCGGCTTTACTGCTTTTATAAATATCTCCTAACCCGAAAGAGTATCTTCCTTCTAAAGCAAAATTGCCGATACCCGTACGAAATTCTAGTCCAAGACCTGCCATTAAGGCATAATCGATTTTATTCTCAGCCATACGATAATATTGGTTGGTTTCGAATGATGGAGACACTCCGCTAGCCAAATAGTTTTCGAGCTTGTCGTTTATTTTTTCACTGTCACTTATCAGAAATCCAATTTTAGGTCCCAGATTGAAAAAGAAGCGTACTTTGTTTCCGAAGTAGATATGCGTGAGTACGGGTAATTCAAAATAGTTTAATTGGTGAGAATGTTCAAAACCTAAATTTGCAAATACGTCATTCTTGCTGAAATTTTGTTTCCACCCTTCCTGGCTATAGTTGAGCTCGGCAATGATACCGATGTTTTTTTCAGAGATGTATCGTATAGCTATACCTCCGTGATACTGCATCTGGTTTTTTGTCGAGATGCGCATCTTGTTGGCATTTTCAGAGTTTGGGACGGATTGAAAATCCACAGATGAAAATGTGGGTCCGAATCCTACGCCTATGTTCCACTCAGGTTTGAAGTCTTTATTTTGTCCATACATGAATGAACCAAAAATAAAAGGTAGAAGCAATAATAATAAATATCTATTTACCATTTAATCAGTGATATCTATTTTTTCGAGACTGGAATTATCTTTATAGTGGATAAAGTATATACCGTTGTTTACATATCCTCCATTTTTTTCATTTGCTTTTTCGAAGTAAATGCAAGACTGTAATGTGGGTACATTTATTTTGGATATATTATCTTCGAAAGAACTTCCATACTGTTTTAGTGCAGTTAAGAAGTAAAGACCTGTATCATATCCAAGATATCCCCATTTAGGGAACGAGTTAATCAGATTCTTATTGTACCACTGTTTGTAGTCATCCGCAAAGTTTTGCACAGCATTTTGCTGTTCGTTGAGGAAGAATATGCTGTAAATGTACGCATCATATTTATGGAGATTCTCTACCTGGCTGTTATATACCTGCCATTCGGGATAACCAAAGAGGCTGAACGAGGTATCATTCGAAACATTCAGCACTGCTGTTATTCTTCTTAATGTTGCTTCGGAAGACGATGTAGGTACGATTATATTGTTTGTAGCATTTGCTGCAGCTTTGAGGTCTTCGCCCAAATTGCTCGATTTTGTGATTGTCTTCGATTGAATTCCCGCCTTGCTGAGGCTTTTCTTTAGATCGTTTACAAAATCTATTTTATCATTATTTGAACCATCTTCGGATACGAAGATTATATTGTAATTTCTGAATCTTTTTACAAAAGCAGAAGTCACTTCGGGATACAATGATGAATGCGATGACGTCATTTGGAATAGCAGAGGTGTGCCTGTTATCTCGCTGGAAGAGCCAAAAGGTATCACATACTTTATGCCTGTTTTTTTAGAGAATTTCACTAAGGCATCTATCTGTTGTTTCGATACTCCTCCTATAATGAGGTGCATGTTTTTCATCTCATTTGTTTCCAAAAGGCTTTCAAGTCTTTTGGTGTTTTTTTCAGAGCCTGTATCGAATGTATATATCTCAGCATTCAGTCCCTTACTTTTCAGGTCTTTCACTGCCAGTAAGAACCCTTCGTAGTATTCGGCAAGCTTGTCTTTTGATATACTTCCGCTGTTGTCTGTGAATGGCAACAGGATACCTACTCTTACGGTTTCGCCTTTAGTCGCACGAGGAGCTTCGCTTTTTCTGATGTTGTTTGTTTGCGATAAGTTGTTTTTAGATGTGGCTTCACCGGCAGGTATGATTATTGTCATACCATTTCTCAATCCCTCTGTTCTGAGTGATGGATTGGCATCCAATAAAGCTTCAACGCTTACATTGTTTGCTTTTCCAATGCTATATAGTGTTTCTTTCTTTTGTACTTTATATTCTTTGTTTGACCTGCTTGCAGCTTGTCCGGCATAGTTTGAAGTAGAAGAGCTTCCTCCAAACATCGGAATTCGGATGGTCTTACCTATACTGAAAGTACTTTCAGTAAGTCCGGGATTTGCATTTTTCAGGTCATCTACCGATATTTTATAGAGGCGTGAAACCGAAAATAGCGTCTCCTTTGCTTCTATCAGGTGGTTGCTGTAACTTGCTACGGCTTTCGCTTTGGATAGTAGAAGTTTGTCACCGGCCTTAATACCTTGCTCGGCTTTTGGGTTCAACTTATATATTTGCTGTACGGAAGTGTTATGTGCAGCAGCAATAGAATATACAGTTTCTCCTTTGGCTACAGTATAGGTGGTAATTTCATCCTTCGGTGTTTGAGTAACGGAAATTGATGTATTATATGCATACGAAAGGCTTGAATGACAAGCGATCAGTATGAATGATAAAAATAATATGTGCTTCAATTTCATTTCTAAATATTGTTATATGGTTAATCGCAAAAGTACAAAAAAATGAATGTTATCTTGTTATTTACTGTTGTGATGTTTATTATGAATTAATTTTCTAACATTTATTAGGGTTCAGGTTCGTCTGTATAAGCCTATTTAAAACCGTTCTGTCTTTTGTATAGTTCTTTAAAGTTTAATTATTTATATTTTTCCCAAAGTCCCGAATATACAATTTCCCGACAGTTATCTATAAATTCAGACATATTGTCTTCATTCAAATCTTTTGTAGAGATCGGTTCGTGTATTATCAGTTCCAGTTTACATGGGTTCAAGAAGTATGTATTTATTTTCATCAGGTCGTAAGGTCCGTTTACGGTTACAGGAACAACCTCCAGATTCATTTCTTTGGCAATAATGAAAGCTCCCCTTTTAAATCGTCCCATCTTGCCTGTTTTTGTGCGTGCACCTTCGGGAAAGATTACCATCGATGATCCTTCTTTCAATTCAGCTTCGGCTTTAACTATCGTATCTTTCATCGATTTGAGGTTGGACTGATCTACAAATACATGCCCTGCAATCTCGGATGCTTTTCCTACAAAAGGAAGCTTACGAAGTTCTTGTTTTTGAACCCACTTTATATTTTGATTCAGATACCCGTAAATCAGGAATATATCGAAAGCCCCTTGGTGGTTTGGTACGAATATATATGATTTGTTTGGATCTAGTTTCCCGTTTCTGACAACATTTATTTTGCACAGAGCAAGCCTGCATGCAAGTTTAGACCAATATTTTGGAGGGTAGTAACCCCAGAAAGTCCTGTTGCCGACCAGGCATCCGATCATGACGGTTACGGCCGTGACAATAGTAGCTAAGATGAAGATAGGAGCAAAAATAAATAGCTCATAGAGGAATAGAACAATTTTTTTCATACTCAAAATATTCCGTTTGTAATACAAAAATACATTATTTAATTTGAATACATTTTTCATGATGAGTAGTTAATCCTATTTATTTAAGAATATAAATGCAAAATTCTTGTTATCTTTGATTTAGGAAAGAGGAAAATAACAGATGGATTTTAAATTAACTTCAAATTATAGCCCAACAGGAGACCAGCCGGCTGCGATAGCTGCTTTATCCGAAGGGGTTTTACAAGATATTCCGTTTCAGACATTGTTGGGAGTCACCGGCTCAGGAAAAACATTTACGGTAGCTAATGTTATTCAAAATGTAGACAAGCCCACATTGGTGTTAAGCCATAATAAGACACTTGCCGCCCAGTTGTATAGTGAGTTTAAGACATTTTTTCCTGATAATGCGGTCGAATACTTTGTTTCATATTATGACTATTATCAGCCGGAAGCATATATTCCGTCTACGAATACCTACATAGAGAAAGATTTATCTATCAACGATGAGATAGAAAAGTTGCGACTGGCAACTACAACGTCTCTCTTATCGGGTCGTCGCGATATAATTGTTGTATCTTCTGTGTCTTGCCTCTATGGCATGGGGAATCCCGAAGACTTTGAAAGCTCTACAATTAGTTTAAAGGTGGGACAGAAAATTGTACGTGATGTTTTTCTAAGATCATTGGTTAGTGCTCTGTATTCACGTAACGAAGTTGATCCCAAAGCCGGCAATTTTCGTGTAAAGGGCGATACAGTGGATGTTTTCCTTGCTTATGGAGATCCTATTGTGAGAGTTGTTTTTTGGGGAGATGAGATAGAGAGTATAGAATGTCTCGATCCACTCACCGGAATAAAAATCGATAGCTATAATGATTTTAGGATTTACCCTGCAAACCTATTCGTAACGACCAAAGACCGTATGGATAGGGCAATTGGGGAAATTGAGATAGATCTGGGACGTCAAGTAGATTTCTTTCAATCGATAGGAAAACCGTTGGAGGCTAAACGCCTTTATGAACGAGTAACTTACGATCTGGAAATGATCCGTGAAGTAGGACACTGCTCCGGTATAGAGAACTATTCTCGCTATTTTGATAATCGCAAACCCGGTACACGTCCATTCTGCCTGTTGGATTTCTTCCCTGATGATTTTCTTTTAGTCGTTGACGAAAGTCACGTGACTATTCCCCAAATACGAGCAATGTATGGAGGAGACCATTCCCGCAAGGAGAACTTGGTTGAATATGGTTTTCGTCTTCCTGCAGCTTTAGATAACAGGCCATTGAAGTTTGAAGAGTTTGAATCTCTTGTACCACAAACCATTTATGTGAGCGCAACGCCTGCCGATTACGAGCTGTTAAAATCAGAAGGGGTAATTGTAGAGCAATTGATTCGTCCCACTGGTCTTTTAGACCCTCCAATTGATGTGCGTCCGAGTTTAAATCAGATTGATGATCTGATGGAAGAAATACAAATGCGTGTTGAGCAGAATGAGCGTACACTTGTAACAACTCTTACAAAGCGTATGGCCGAAGAGCTGACAAATTATTTGTCAAACAACGGAATAAGTTGTAGCTACATACATTCCGACGTGGATACTCTCGATCGTATTCAGATTATGGATAGCTTGCGAACGGGAGAATTTGATGTACTTGTAGGTGTCAACCTTCTGCGTGAAGGGCTTGACTTACCCGAAGTTTCGCTTGTTGCAATCTTGGATGCTGATAAAGAAGGTTTTTTACGTTCGCATAGGTCTCTCACTCAGACAGTAGGTCGTGCAGCCCGTAATGTAAATGGTAAGGTTATTTTCTATGCCGATAAGATTACGGATAGTATGGCAAAGACTATCAATGAAACCAATCGCCGACGAGAGAAGCAGATGGCGTATAACGAGGAGCATGGTATTGTACCTAAACAAATACAGAAAGCCCGTACGTCCGTGTTCACGCAGCGTAAAGGAGAAGATTCTGCTACTCCTCAGCCATATAATCAAGATAGCATGCTTTCTATCGCTTCGGAAGACCAGATGCAGTATATGAGCGCAGAGGAACTGAAGAAAGCTATCGCAAAAGCAAAAAAGCAAATGTCTGCGGCTGCTAAAAAGCTCGAATTTCTTGAAGCTGCCCAATACCGTGATCAGGTGATTAAATTAGAAGATGAATTAAAGAGCAAAGGGAAGTGATCAGCTTCCTTTTTTCTTTTGTATTTCCGCCGCTTAATTATTTCTTTATTCCTCCCGATTTTATCTCATATAATCTCCAAAAAATAATAGTGTTTTGTTAAGTTTTTTATTTTCATTAACTTAGCGTATGATGGTGTTGGTAAAGTATAAGATTTGTTATTTATCATGCTTTTGCCTCTTTATTTGTAAAGTTTCTATAAAATATTTGTAAATCTGCACTTTAAGTGTTATGTTTATCTGTTTCACATAAATATGACAGTTTTCCAAAACTACATGTGATGTGATTTTTGGTGAAGTAGAAGAATATTCTGCTTCTTTAAAAATTTGCATTAATCGCACAATTAAATTAAAAAATCAAATAAAATGAGTGTACAACAAACAACTCCTAAAGCAGGGAGAAGAACTGCTATGAAAAGGACTGAAAGACAGACTCCGGAAGATACGTTAAGAAGAATAATAGAAGAACACAAAAAAGATATGGGAGAGACAGTATGGCTGAAAATTGATGACAGAACCCATATCGAAGTGGCTGCCAGTCTGACCGAAGATGAGCGAAACAAAAGAGTAGAAAATTATCTCGAAAATATAGGTCGCAGATAGTAAGAGCGATAAAATATAAAAGATAATTATTTTTTCAATAACATTATAAATCAATTGTATATATTATGAAAGTAGCATTAATTGGGGCAACCGGGTTTGTGGGTTCTCAACTATTAGAAGAATTGTTGTCGAGGGATCATGAAGTGACAGCGATTGCACGAAATGCTGATAAAATCACAGTGAAGAATGATAAGCTAAACGCTGTGAGTGTTGATATCAAAGATACAGATGCACTTACAGAAGTGTTAAGAAACAATCAGATGGTAATATCTGCATATAATGCCGGTTGGGACAATGCGAATCTTTATAACGATTATATTGATGGTTATGAATCGATACAAAAAGCGGTTCGTGCAGCAAATATCAGACGCTATTTTGTAGTAGGCAATGCCGGAACTCTATATATAGGAGGAACTCAATTAGTAGATACTGATGATTTCCCCGCTAAAATGAAAGAAGGCGCAAAAGCCTCACGAGATCATTTTGATAAGCTGAGGCGAGAGACATATCTGGATTGGGTGTACCTTTCTCCACCTACAGAAATGAATGAAAATATAACTACAGGACGAACAGGGCGATTCAGAATGGGAAAAGACGAGCCTGTAATGAGAGATGGTACGTCCTCTATTTCTGTTCAGGATTTGGCTATCGTTGTTGCTGATGAGGTTGAAAATAGAAAACACTCCCGCCAGCATTACACTGTAGGATATTAATTATTTCGCATACACAACTATACTATAAATGCAAAACGGGTACAATGTAACATTGACATTGTACCCGTTTTTATTCTATATGACGTTTTTATGATTTATAAAAGCCTTTAGGAGAGAGGTCATGCCTCCTTTTTATCATACTCTTTCTTTTCTTTTTTCTCTAAGGTTTTTTCTCGTTTATCCTCTTTCTCGTATGCTTCAACAATTCGTTGTACCAGTTTATGGCGGACAATATCTCCTTTGTCAAATTCAATATGACCAATGCCTTTCACGTCTTTGAGTACACGTAAAGCATGTTTAAGCCCAGACTGTTGAGAGGGTGGGAGGTCTATTTGAGTAACATCTCCTGTTATGATCATCTTCGCATTCATACCAAGGCGTGTCAGAAACATTTTTATCTGAAGTACAGTTGTGTTCTGTGCTTCGTCAAGTATGATTACTGCATCGCTAAGAGTTCGCCCACGCATAAAGGCTAAAGGAGCAATCTGTATTGTTTTATTTTCAATATAGTCTTTTAGTTTTGCCGGAGCAATCATATCTTCTAATGCATCATACAATGGCTGTAGATACGGATCTATCTTTTCTTTCATATCTCCCGGCAGAAATCCAAGCTTTTCTCCGGCTTCAACAGCAGGACGACTCAGAATAATCTTTTTTACCTCTTTGTTTTTCAATGCTTTTACAGCCAAGGCGATTGCCGTATATGTCTTACCCGAGCCCGCAGGACCGATACCAAATACCATATCATTTTTATAAAAGCTATTTACAAAATTCTGTTGGTTTGGTGTGCGTGCAGAGATAGGCTTGCCATTCACTCCGTATATAATCAGATTCTCTTGCTTGACAACATTCGGAGAGTTGCCTTTAACGATATCTATAATGTCTTCTTGAGTTAGCTTATTTCGGTCCACAGAGAATTTCTCCAACTCTCTGATCTTTTCTTCGAATAAAGGAACATCTTCTGCATTTCCTGTTACTTTGATAGCGTTTCCCCGTGCAACGATATGTAATTTAGAAAAGAGCGTTTTTATTAATTGTAAATTGGAATTATTTATGCCGAAAAAGACTACAGGGTCTACGTGTTCTAAAATAATTATTTGTTCTATCATTCAGTTTAATTATCAACAAAGTACCATAATGATTTTAACTTGGTTAGTCGGGTTCTATATAATGTAATGGTTCACAAATATAATTATAATCTTCAATATTTTAGGTTTTTCTTAATTTAAACAAAAATGTATTTTAGAAAGCGAATCATTCTTGTTTCAAAGAAAGGTTGAAGCAAAATATTATTGCTGTTATAGAAAACAAAAAATCGTGCAAGTAAAACTTGCACGATTCCTTCATATTTTAATCTTAGTCTTATTTTATATCATTCAATAAGCCAACTTTGCCTTCGTTTACCAGTTTGAGGATTAACTCTCCAAACAAAGTGTTTTGCCAAGCAAACCATTCACGAGTAAATTTGTTCGGATCATTTACATTAAATGATTCATGCATAAATCCTGTATCTGCATCGGTGTCTATCAGCATTTTTATGCACCATTTTATTTCCTGATCATCCTTGCTTGTAAAGGCTTTCATCATAAGACTCATAGGCCATGCCATGTCGTAACCGATATGCGGTCCTCCGATACCTTCACCCGCTTTTCCACGGAAGAAATAAGGATTATCTTCGCTCCACACATATTTGCGTGTATTTTGGTAGATAGGGTCATTTGCATCTACATCTCCCAAGTATGGCATAGCCAAAAGGCTTGGAACATTTGCATCGTCCATCAATAGGTGATTACCAAAGCCATCAACTTCGAATGCATAGATTTTACCATACTTCGGATGGTTGTAAACGGCATGTTCTTTTAATGCTGTTTCTACTTCCTGAGCAAGATCGCTGCACTCCTTAGCCTGGGCAGGTTTTTTGTTTACTTCGGTCAATATTTCGGCTGCTTTTCTGAGAGAAGATACAGCAAAGAAGTTAGATGGTACAAGGAATTGCAGTGTGGTTGCATCATCCGACGGACGGAATGAAGAAACAATCAATCCTACCGGTTTCACCGGAGCGCCTAATCCTCCATTGTTTAATGTATCCAACGCTCTGTCTGTTACACGAAGGAAAGAGTAAGGACCTACACCGTCTTTGCGTTGTTGTTCTTTAAATGTTTGTAAAACCAGCGTGATTGCTTGTAGCCATTCTTCATCAAAGATGCTTGTATCACCCGTGGTTTTCCAATAGTGATATGCTAAGCGTATAGGATAGCATAGCGAGTCAATTTCCCATTTTCGTTCGTGCAATTCCGGCTTCATCGCTGTACCGTCCGACATCCACTGATGATCGGGGTTCGGATCATACGGATCAAGAAACGCATTTGCATACGGGTCGATGATGATGCACTTAAACTGACGGCGGATAACTCCCGCCAACATTGCTTTTAATTCAGGGTCGCTATTTGCTAACTGTACATAAGGCCAAACCTGAGCTCCTGAATCACGTAGCCACATAGCATGGATATCTCCTGTATATACGACAGTGTCATCTTTTCCGTTGCTCTTTCTGTGTCTTACAGTTGTGTCAAGTGTATTCGGAAAACAGTTTTCAAACATCCATGCCAGTTTTTGATTTTTCAGCATTTTTTTGATGCGTACTATTTCGCTTTCTACAGCTTTGGATTGGAATAGACGTTTGTCTACCGCAGGACGGTTGCTTTTGTAAGGATCATCCTTTTTGATAGCAGTGTTATCCTGAGATAAAACTGTATTGTTTTCTAATTTGATCAAGGTACTAGCTTCGGCCGACATTGCTGTCATACTGGCTAGGCATAGTCCTATGATTCCTTTTTTTATGTAGTTATTTTTCATAATTAGTACATGTTTCTAAAAAACATTTAATCAATAATCTATTTTCGGGTACCAAATTTAATCAAAAATGAGAAGATAATAATAGTCGGTTTCATCTCTAATAAGGCAGATAGATTTTCTTTTTTGTATAGAAATCTAAACTGACTCATTATCAGATTGTTTTTTCTTAATGCATTTATCTCTCCAAATGCTTTTCTGAGAGGAAATAGCAGGATGGCTTGACGAGAGGCACTATAAAATGAACGAACTACATTTTTGAATAGGAAAGCATTGCATTTGCTTTCACTAATCCCTTTACTTTTCAGAAACTTATGCAATTCTTCAAAAAATGCAATTCTATTTTTGATAGATCGATAAGCGTATACTTTCCCTGTATTGTTAGAATGAAAGACATGATAATATAAAAAGTCCGGAACAAGCCCGATCTTATCTATTTTATCATATACATTTATGAAAAAAATGCTGTCTTCGGAACAAATATTTCTTGAGTCTAAGAAAGATAGTGCATTTTGTTTCAGAAAATCAGCTTTATACAGATGGTTCCATATAACGCACGAAATTTTATCGCTGCATACATTTTCATAAAACCATTCTTTATCCGTTGCATTGGTAGAATTATCAGGATATTTATATCCTTCTTCTACATATTCGGATTTCACTTTATAAACACACAGAAAGTTACACCTTACAACATCTAAACGTTCTTCTTCTGCTTTTTGATATAACAACTCATACATATCAGGCTCGCAATAATCGTCGTGATCGAAGAAGCCGATGTATTTTCCTTTGGCTGCTTCTATTCCTTTATTCCTGCTGATTCCTGTATGCAGATTTTCGTCGTTATAAATCAGTACTATTCTCTTATCTTTTGCAGCAAAACCTTCAGCAATATCATTGCTCCCGTCGGTAGGGCAGTCGAGAACCAAAATGATCTCAATCTCTTTCAATGTTTGGCTAACAATAGAAGTCAAACATTTTTCAAGATATTTACCCGCATTATGAACAGGAACAATAATACTGACTTTAGGCTGCTCCATTTCTTATTTTTTCTTTTTTGTATTCGTTACCTTATATTCTTTCGAGAACGAATATGGCAAGTCGCTGTCGCTTGTACCTCTGTTTTGGTTGGCAGTAGGAGACATTTTATAGCTGATGTTTGCTCCGCCAAGAAGATCTCCGTGTGTCACGTAGTTCTTTGTATATGGCTGTCCATTTACTGTCATGCTCTCCACATAGCGGTTTGCTTTGCTGTTGTTATCTGCCTTTATCGTTACTTTCTTTCCGTTCTCTAGGTTTAGAGTCACAGATTTGAATAGTGGCGATCCTAAGATATATTCATCCGATCCCGGGCATACAGGGTAGAATCCTAATGCAGAGAATACATACCAGGCAGATGTCTGGCCGTTATCTTCGTCTCCACAATATCCGTCAGGATTAGGTGTATACAATTTATCCATCACCTCACGTACCCAGTATTGGGCTTTCCAAGGTTCAGCTGAATAGTTGTACATATATATCATGTGTTGGATCGGCTGGTTACCATGTGCATAGTTACCCATGTTCATAATCTGCATTTCGCGGATCTCATGAATTACACCTCCGTAATAACTGTCATCAAATAATGGCGGTACATTGAATACCGAGTCCATCATGCGGTTGAAGCCGGCTTTGCCTCCCATCAGATCGATCAATCCTTGAGGATCGTGGAATACCGACCATGTGTAGTGCCAGCTGTTACCTTCGGTGAAAGCATCACCCCATTTCAATGGATTGAAAGGAGATTGGAACTTACCGTCTGCATTCTTTCCTCTCATCAACTTATGTTCAGGATCGAAAAGGTTTTTATAGTTCATCGCACGCTTAGCGTAGATCTCGATTTCTTTTTCAGGTTTACCCAGCTTCTTACCGAACTGATAGATACACCAATCGTCGTATGCATATTCGAGTGTACGTGCTGCACTCTCATTGATCTTCACATCGTAAGGTACGTAACCCAGTTTGTTATAGTGTTCCCAGCCTAAACGCCCGGTAGAACTTACAGTAGGGTGTACAGCGTTTGCTCCGTGAACGACTGCTTGCCATAGCGTTTCAGCATCGTATCCACGAAGTCCTTTCAGGTAAGCATCAGCTACTACAGAAGCAGAATTGTTACCCACCATGCAACCACGGTGACCGGGACTTGCCCATTCCGGTAAGAATCCGCTTTCTTTGTAGGTGTTCACTAATCCTTCTTGCATCTTGGTGTTCATTTCCGGATACATCAAGTTGAGGAATGGGAACAAGCAACGGAAGGTATCCCAGAAGCCTGTGTCTGTAAACATATAGCCTGGAAGAACTTCTCCGTTGTATGGGCTGTAGTGTACTACCTCGTTCTTTGCATTTATCTCATAGAAAGAACGTGGAAATAATACTGAGCGGTATAGACAAGAATAGAATGTACGAAGATTGTCGATGTTATTGTCTTCTACTTGGATACGTCCCAATGTTTTGTTCCATTCTGCACGTCCTTGCGCAGTTACCTGGTCGAATGATTTTCCGTCCAATTCTTTCAGATTTTGTTCTGCTTGTTCAGGGCTGATGAATGAAGAAGCAATGCGGGCATGTACTTTTTCTCCTCTCTTGGTAGAGAAGCCGATAATACCACCAGCGTGGCTGTCTTTAACTTCCAGGCTTTTGGTAGAAAGAACTCCTCCGGCAACAGAAGCTGTATATGTAAATGGTTTGTCGAAAACGATTACAAAGTAATTTTTGAAGTTTTCAGGTACACCACCACTGTTACGTGTTGTGTAACCTATAATCTTGTTTTCGGCAGGAATAATTTTTACATAAGACCCACGATCGAAAGCATCAACTACAACGTATGAGTTTTGCTCTTCGGGGAATGTAAAACGAAACATAACCGCACGAGATGTAGGAGCCATTTCGGTAACTACATCGTGATCGGCAAGATAAACCGAATAATAGTACGGTTTAGCTATCTCCGCCTTGTGTGAAAACCAGCTGGCACGTCTTTCCTGGTCAAATACAGGTTTACCTGTTACCGGCATGATAGAAAATTGACCATAATCGTTGATCCATGGACTTGGCTGGTGTGTTTGTTTGAAGCCGCGAATTTTGTCGGCATCGTAGGTATATGCCCAGCCGTCGCCCATCTTACCGGTCTGAGGCATCCAGAAATTCATTCCCCAAGGCATCGCGATAGCCGGATAGGTGTTACCCGTAGATAACGAATACTTCGATTGAGTGCCGACTAAAGGACTAACATAGTCGACCGGCTCATAATTCTGAGATTGAATAGTCCCCAGAAAGCCAATTAATGCTAGGAATAGAATTCCTATTTTCTTTTTTTTCATTGTTGATTGAGGTTTTTAAGTTGCTTTTATGATTTTGTGATATTTAGATGTTTTGTTTTGAAACTTGAACTGCATTGTTTAGATAATAACATTTATACTCACTTAGAGAAGCGAGAGAAACTCATGCTAAAAAGGTTGTTGAAGTATATTAAAAATAAACTTGCAGTTAAAATTTCTATTCTCATCGGGCATTGAAAAATAATCATTTCAAAAATACATTAACAAAGGGAATTAGTACTTAGCTTTAAATTAATATTAACAAAAAAGACTATTCGTTCATGTTAATTAACAACTTCGTTTTATCTATCTTTTCTTTCATCGGTAATTCTGCGTTTATCCAATGGATATCTATTCCTCTTTTCTCCATTCCTCTAAACCATGTCATTTGTCTTTTTGCAAACTGGTGGATGGCAATTTCCAATTGCGAATACATATCTTCGTAGCTCAACTGCCCGAGGACATATAGAGTAACATATTTATATTCCAATCCGTAATAAATTAGGTCGTCAGGTTTTACTCCTTGAGAGAGAATATCTTTTATTTCTTCTATCATTCCATCCTCAAGCCGGGCTTTAAGACGTTTTGATATTTTTTTTCGACGTAATTCACGGTCGATATCTACTCCAATTACTAAACTATTGAGAGGAGGAAATTCATTCTGCTCCAACGGGTGAGTCTTTTTGTACTCTTCTATTTCTATTGCTCTTATTGCCCTTTGAACTGTATCGACATCAGTTTTGTTATGTAACGTTTTATAGCTCTCTAGTATTTGTGTGAGTGCCTGTAAACTATAGTCTGCATATTTTGACCTGAGTTCCTTGTTTTCGGGAACGTTTACCAATGAATATCCTCTAAGTACCGATTCTACATAGAGCCCCGATCCTCCACATAGGATAGGGAGTTTATCCCTATTTTTTATGTCTGTATATACATTGTGAAAATCGTGCTGATATTCGAAGATATTATATTTATCGCCGGCTTCCCGAATATCAATCAGATGATAAGGTATATTTTCTCCGTTTATTACATAATCTGACAGATCTTTTCCTGTTCCAATATCCATCGAGCGGTATACCTGCCGCGAGTCTCCGCTTATGATCTCGGTGTGGAGTGTATGTGCCAGATGGCAGGCAAATGCTGTTTTGCCTGATGCCGTCGGTCCTATAATGGTGATTAGATCATAATTCTTCATAAGTACAAAGTTAGAATGAAATTTATATTTTCACTTATAATAGGATATCTGATTCCTTCTCGTGTCTCAAAAAATGACAAAACTGACAGGCATTTATATTCTGTTTCTCATATAAAAGCTATTTCTATGTAAATAAAAGATAAAAATCCTTATTAAAGTAGGTATTAAGGTTTCTAAACCCGAAAGAAATTTAAGAACTTAGTTATCTTTACACAATTAATTATTTGTACTTCTATAAGATATGAGTGGTAAGTTAAAAAAATCACTTTATATTTGTAGGCTAAAACAAAAAAAGAGACTCTATAAATTAACGAATGAAAGAAGGAAAAAGCTTAGTAAACAATATTGTGGCTGCATGCCAAGAGAAGAAAGCTAAAAATATCGTCATTGTCGATATGACAGAATTACCGGGTACTATTTGTCAATATTTTGTGATTTGCGAAGGAAACACTCCTATACAAGTATCTGCTATATCAGAAGAAATTGTTGATTACCTCAAGAAAAAGAAAAAAGAACGCCCTTTACTGATCGACGGATTACGTGAAAGCCGTTGGGTTGGTATAGATTATGGTACGGTTATTGTTCATGTATTTGTGCCCGAATTGCGTGAGTTTTATAATATCGAACATTTGTGGGCGGATGCAAAACTAGAATCAATCCCTGATATTGATTGAGATAAAGCATATTTAAACAAATCTTATTTACGCTTGTTATAGTTTTGAAAACAAACTAAATCACACATTGTGAGGAAAAAATATGGATAATTATAATAAAGGAGAGAATAGCCCCAAAAAACCAAATCTGAAAGGACCTAAAATTCCATTCAATCTCTATTGGGTATACCTCATTGTATTTGCTGCCATTATAGGTATGTATTTCTTTTCGGATAACACCGTAACGAAAGAAGTTCCCTGGTCTGACTTTCAGGGGTATGTAAAAAATAATAGTGTCAACAAAATAATAGTAGACAGAAAGAACAGTACCTTAAAAGCTTTTGTAAGACCTGACTCTGTAAAGAGCGTGTTTAAAGGCGAAGCCGACAGGGCAGGTACTAATCCGGCTATTATTGTGCGTATTCCTTCGGCAGACAAGTTTGCAGACTTCTATGAAACAGTGAGAGCCGAATATAAATATGATATTGATGTCAGCTACGAAGATAGTACCAACCCTTTAGAAATCCTTGTCGGGTTTTTGCCTGTGATTCTTATCTTCGGTTTGTTTATCTATATGATGCGTCGTATGTCGGGCGGTGGTTCCGGCGGAGGCGGAGGCGTATTCAGTGTTGGAAAATCGAAAGCTCAATTATATGATAAAGGCTCAGACCTTCGTGTTACGTTCAAAGATGTTGCCGGATTGTCTGAAGCTAAAGAAGAAATAGAGGAAATCGTTGAATTCCTAAAAAATCCTTCCCGCTATACCGAAATTGGTGGTAAAATACCAAAAGGAGCGTTACTTGTTGGCCCTCCCGGAACAGGTAAAACATTGCTTGCAAAAGCTGTTGCCGGCGAAGCGGATGTTCCGTTCTTCTCATTGTCAGGTTCTGATTTTGTGGAAATGTTTGTCGGAGTTGGAGCTTCTCGTGTAAGAGATTTATTTAAGCAGGCAAAAGAAAAATCGCCTTGTATTATATTTATCGATGAAATAGATGCGATTGGACGAGCTCGTGGTCGTAACCTGAATATGGGTTCGAATGATGAGCGTGAGAATACATTAAATCAGTTGTTGACTGAAATGGATGGTTTTGGTACAAACAGTGGCGTTATTATTCTTGCAGCAACAAACCGTGCTGACATTCTGGATAAAGCCTTACTGCGTGCCGGACGTTTCGACCGTCAGATAACAGTTGACTTACCCGATTTGAACGATCGTAAGGAAATATTTAAAGTACATCTCCGCCCTGTTAAGATTGACGACACGGTTGATGTAGAATTCTTGTCAAGACAGACTCCGGGATTTTCCGGTGCTGATATAGCTAACGTTTGTAACGAAGCTGCATTGATCGCTGCCCGTAAAGGCAAGAAGGTTGTGCAGAAGGAAGATTTTACAAATGCTGTAGACCGTATTATTGGTGGGTTGGAGAAAAAGAATAAGGTAACAACCTTAGATGAACGTAAGACAATCGCAATCCATGAGGCCGGACATGCTACACTAAGCTGGTTCTTGCAATATGCAAATCCATTGGTAAAGGTTACTATTGTTCCTCGAGGCAAAGCCTTGGGTGCTGCTTGGTATCTGCCGGAGGAAAGACAAATCACCACTAAAGAGCAAATGTTGGACGAAATGTGTGCTTTGCTTGGAGGTCGTGCTGCCGAAGAGGTCTTTATCGGGCATATATCGTCGGGTGCTGCTAACGACTTGGAGCGTGTAACGAAGCAGGCTTATGCGATGATTTCATATCTTGGTATGAGCGAAAAGATGCCTAATTTAAGTTATTATGACTCGTCGGGTGAGGCTTACGGCTTTACAAAACCATATAGTGAAGAAACGGCTCTGTTGATAGATACAGAAGTTAGGAATATGATCAGTGAGCAATACGAGCGTGCGAAGAAACTGCTCCTTCAACATGCTGACGGACATGGAAAATTAGCAAACTTATTGATTACAGAAGAGGTTATTTTTGCTGATGATCTGAAGAAAGTATTTGGTGAACGTCAATGGGTTTCTCGTTCGGAAGAATTATACAAAGAAGCCGAAGAGTTGCCTGATAATATAGAAATAGAGATAAAGAAGAACGAAGATGTCCCCGGAATTATTTCGGAAGAGGATCAATCGGAATAATTCATTGTCTTAATTTATAAATGTTTACAAGTATATCGATTTAAAATATACTTTAGTAAAAGAAAGGATGTTGGATTTAACAACATCCTTTCTTTTATATTTAGGCCTTAAGTGCATAGCTTCACAACTACAAAAACAGACACGATGCATGCAAAATAAACAACACTTGTTATTGCGAGTGTATTTGCAATAATAAGCCGACGATTACTGATTTATTTACCTGAGAATGACGAATTAGCTGAATATCCTCAGTAATAGGGAAACATGATATTCTTATTTTTACTACTTTTGCCTCAAACTAATAAAACTTTATTATTTTGAGATTACCTAACATTGCCGTTCGTATTATTGCCGGAGCCGTATTTGTAGGGCTGTTACTAGGTGGTATCCTTATAAATGAATATACTTTTTGTATTATATTCTCTCTCATAACTGTATTGTCGTTATATGAGTTTTATGGACTGATCGAAAAAGGAGCAAAAGTTCCCCTCACTCGGGTATGGAATGTGCTTGGAGGTTTTTCCCTTTTTATCGGTAGTTTTTATTATTATACGGTCGATGCTTCTGTTGTAACTTTCGTTCCTTATTGTATCTACATCTTAGTTTTATTTATTGGTGAATTGTATCTTAAGCGTCCCGACCCTATACGCTCTATAGCATATTCTTTGTTGGGGCAATTTTATATAGCCGTGCCTTTTGCGCTCACTAATTATTTGGTTTTTGCTTACACTCCGGGAAGCTATCACTATGTATATGTTTTAGCTTTATTGGTGTTTATTTGGGTAAATGATTCATTTGCTTATCTAACAGGGATGGCTTTTGGTAAACATCGCTTATTTGAACGTATATCTCCTAAAAAATCATGGGAAGGATTTATCGGAGGAGCTGTAGTTTCTATCGGCTCTTCCTTCATTTTTGCTCATTATTATCAAAATCTGTCTACTTTGGGCTGGATAGGATTTGCAGCTATAACAATCATATTCGGAACATGGGGAGACCTTTTCGAATCGCTTATTAAACGCACCTTAGGTCTAAAAGATTCGGGAGGAATGATACCCGGACATGGCGGTATACTCGATCGATTCGATAGTACAATATTGGCTATACCGGCTGTTTTCTTATACCTGATTTTGATTAACTATTCTAAAAGTTGCTTCTAAAAAATATTGATTTCAGATTTTTTGTTGCTAACTTTACTATGCTTTAACTAGTCCTTAAATAAAATGTAATAATATGACAAAGAAAGTATTAGCCATAACTCTAGTTGCTGCGGTCTCAAGTGTTGCGGTATATGCCTATATTCAGAAAAAGAAAAAAGACAGACGTAAAAACCTATCAGTCAACTTTATTTAAAAAGCTCTGGTTTAAGACTTGCTATTATTAGCTAGACAGCTACAATTAAAAGAATTGTAACAGTAGAGGTATTACCTCATACGAGTCCATTATAAAGGCAGCATATCCATGTTTTAAATAAAACCGTGATGATTGATGAACTTTACAATTTCTATTTGGATAAAGATGAGCCTCAAAAAAGCTGCTTGCTGGCATTGCGAAGTATCATACTAACCCAAGACGAGTGTATTTCCGAAACACAGAAGTGGGGAATGCCTTGCTTCTGTTATAAGACAAAAATTCTGTGTTATCTTTGGGTTGATAAAAAGACAGATGAACCATATATCCTCTTCGTTGAAGGAAAATACCTGAACCATCCCCAACTGGAAGCGGGTAGCAGATCTCGGATGAAAATATTCAGAGTTGATCCAAATCAAGATTTACCTCTTGAGGTAATAAAAGAGCTTTTGAATGACGCTTTGGTGCTTTATACAAGTGGTAAGATAAAGTGAAGGGTCAATTCAGCTCGCTTACGTCATTTATTCCGTTGCGGTCAAATAATACCCTGTATTTTTTATAGTATTCATCCTCGTCGGATTTACATTGTATAATAAAGTACAATGAATATACCTTATTCCCTTCTATAGTTTCATATCCTTTCTCTGCATCTGATAAGTAGAGTGGGATAAATGGATTATCCATTTTATGAGTGAAATTTATCAAGTGGAAACGCGTAATATCATTAATTCCCGATAGACGGTATTCTTTGTATTTTTCTATCTCGTCCTTCGATAGGTTTACCCATTTTCGGTATAAAATTATTTTTTCATCATACACCTGGTTCTCAGCTTCTACCAGTGGCGTTCTTGCCCTGATATTTCGTACTTCATCCGGCAACTTATTTTCCTCTATAAAATCGAATGCCTCCTTTATCCAGCCAATCTCTTGCTTACGTATACTCAGCTTTAGTTTAGAATCAAAGTATTTTTTACCCAGCTTAGACGAAAAATAGTAGCGCATCATATCTTTGATCCTATCTTTGAACATATAACTAAAGACAAGGATTACGAAAAGGTCGGTAGTGAAATTTCCAAAACGCAGTGTGGCGAAGAAAGATACCATCGTAGCAAATATCATAGCGATTCCCGCTGCAACACTGTAGTATAGCTGCTGGGCAAAAAGCCCGTCTTTTTTTCTGATAATCTGTAAGAACAGGTCACTTTCAACGAATTTTTTCAGAATATTCCGTTGCGTGATTACCAAACTATTGTGTTTTTCCTGCCCTTTCTCAAGTAGCATAAACCCTCTTTTCTTTTTATGGGCTTTTTCCCTTTCAATTAAGGTGTATAGCTTTTCTTTGATTGTTTCGAATATCGGTTTGCCTTTTAGTATTTTCATAATCTGAAAGGCATATTGCTCTATGATATTACCCAGAAAGTCATCTCCGAATAGGAATAACTCCCGCTGTTGCTTTGTCATCTCGGGATTAGAAAGTTCTTCCCACTTTTCCCTGTATTGTAATGCTATTTCCTTCACGTTGGCAATATAAGCCTCGACATGAGAAACTATTTTTTCGTCTGTTGCTGTACTTCCGATAATCTGTACATGCCGTCTCAATGCACTCTTTACGATGCAGACGAACATCTTTATTTGGTAAGAAAAACTTTCTGTGAGATCTTCATTGTTTGGGTCTACAGTCAGATCATCCAATGCTTTCTGTAAGCGGGGAAGAGGGCCACGTCCTGCCTTTAGTATTTCTTCGAGAGAATAAACGGGGGTAATCAGGCGAAGGTTATTTTTTACATCTCTGTAAAAGTCCTCTTTTTTATATGTAGACCGATTGATGTCAAGGCTGTTAGGGAGGAATATCCACGTATTGATCCTGAACTCATTTATATCCTTTTGATGTTGGTCGGTTATAAAACCAATTTTGAATTCTAAGGCGAAATTATCGTGAACTTTTACTTCTGTATCTATCATATTTTCTCCTCCTGTTACTAAATATAATCCGAATTTAAGAAGAAAAGCTTATAACTACCATTTAGAATAAGGAAGTTTTGTCAGAGAAGAATTATAATAGCGGAGATCGCCTGTCACTTCTTCTCCGAGCCAGTCGGGCTTTTCAAACTGTTCGTTTTCTGAAGAGAGCTCGATCTCGGCCATAACAAGACCTTGGTTTTCACCGTTGAATTCGTCTACTTCGAAGGTATGCTTGTCGCTTTTTATATAATACCGGATTTTATCTATAATTCCTGGTTCACACAATTTTAGTAATTCCCGGGCATCGTTTATCGAAATTTCTTTTTCCCACTCAAAGCGCGTAATACCTGATTCGTTGCTTATCCCTTTGATCGTGATATATGCTTTTTTCCCTTTTATCCGCACCCTTACCGTGCGCTCCTTCACCGAAGAAAGATATCCTTGCACGATTTCTTCATGCGCATAGGCATATTCTTTGTAGTTTCCTTTAACCAGAAACTTACGTTCAATCTCCAAAGCCATATTACTGGATAATTTGTTTTACAGCTCCCAGCTCAGGATAGAAAATCACTTTGATTGGTAATTTATTGTTATCAAACATTTTCGTTGTCAGCACATCCTGAATTCCATATTGAACGATGTCGCATTCTTTTTTTACATAATCCTTGCTGTTGTATGTTATTTGCAAGCTGGCCTTGTTCGGGATATTGTATATGATTCCGGCAGAGAATTTTTTCTCCAATTCTTTTTGTTCTTTAGGTGTCAGTATTTGTTCTTCTCTCGGGTCTTTGTTTCTGAGAGACAAATATACAGGTGCTCCTGCCAAATCGTTGGCATCCACGACTCCTAGCTTAGATGAAAACCTCAAAATGATTCGATTCTCTATGTTTTTCGTATCGGGGATTATCGTAAATTCTTTTGTGCCTGTTTCTTTCGTTTCAGTTCCTGCAAACATTGCGGTGAGTGCCTTTTCTTGTTCATCAAGTTGAGTCATTACCAGTTTGTAAGCATTGCCATCAGGAGGCATATTGTCTGCTTCGCCTGTAATTATATTTGTGCGGCTTTCACGCAATCGGTAGATTTGTTTTGCGATCAGTTCGGCTTGTTTTGCTGTAGAACCTGCACGTAGAATCTCTTCGGACAGGAAGCTGCGTGGGTTTAATGTCGTTTCACTCACTTTAGCCGGAGCTTGTATTGCTTCTTCTTTGGGGAAAGTGTAGTCGTCGTTGATCGCACATATCACGCCATCCTTTGTCAGTGTGACAAAAGGTGCAGTTGTATTCGAACGAAATTCTACCAGATAAGACTTGTCTTTATCTACTATTCCTTTTGTTGTAGCATCTATATTGTCGATAGTATAGGTTACGCTATTTTCGGTTATGGGATTGGTTATGCTCAGGTACCGCTCGGCATATTGATAGAATTCACCGGCTTTTTTCGTGGTCTTTGTATAGTTTACGGTGACTATAACAGAGGTTTTCGGTAATGAGTACGCCACACCATAATCATTTCCTTTCACTGCACTCATTTTAACTGTATTCTGTGCAGGTAATGTGAGAGCTCCTATTGCAAGCAAAAGAAATAAGCTTAGAGACTTCATTCGTTCTTTATTTTATAATATTAGTCTCACAAAGCTAATTATTTTTTATGGATTTCCGACCTACAACTATCTAAACCTTAAAGCTTCTATTGGAGAGTTATGATTAAGGGTAAGCAGGTGGGGGTTACATGCAGTCTGTTTTTATATGAAATTTATTTATCATTTTTTTAATTAAGTAACTGGTGAAAAAATAGAGAGATGCTTTTTTATTGCGAAAAACTCTGTGTTTAAAAAAATAAGAGCAATGCTGCAACAATTCCTTTTTAATTATGAGAAAAAATAAAAGTACGGAGGTATTTGAATTATTATTGAATGCTTAATTCTTAAATTTATCATTTTCTTGAAAAATAATTCTTTTTTTTGTAACACTTCTATTTTCGATCCGTAGATGTTATTAGAAGGGTAACCTAAAACATTAAATGATAAGCTTCGATTCTAATATTATAGATCAGTGTAGAAAGGGTCAACATTTGGCTCAGATGCAGATTTACTCTACTTTTTATAAGAGAGTTTATAATGCATGCTATAGGGTTCTGTATGATAGTCTCGAGGCAGAGGATGCAATGCAAGAGAGCTTTCTGAAAGCATTCTCGAGTTTGGACAACTATAAAAATTCAGTCCCTTTCGAGGCATGGCTTGTAAGGATAGGCATTAATACATCTATTGACAAGCTGAGGAAAAGAAACTTGGAAACTGTCGATTTCAACGAGAATATCAAATATGATATAGTAGACTCGGATGATAGCGAAGAGTGGGAGCAGATATTGGATCGTGTAGAGCAGGTGAAAACTGCAATAACGAAGCTGCCGGAGTCGAGCCGGTTGATTGTAAATCTTTACCTTATAGAGGGGTATGACCACGAAGAGATTAGTGAGATTCTGAATATAGCACCCGGAACGGTGCGCATACAATATATGAGGGCAAAACAAAAATTATTGGAACTCGTCTAAAAAAGGAGGGAAGGTATGAATGACATAAGAAAAAAAATAGACAGAAACAGAGATTTGTTTGACGATCAGGAACCATCATTCGGACACATGGAGCGATTCGAAGCTCTATTGAAAAGTAAGAATGAAGAAAGCTTGAAGAACGAAAAACGAGTGAAACGGGTACGGTTTATAAGTGCCATATCTGTGGCGGCATCCATTGCCATACTAATAGCCGTTGTTGTTAGATTCTCTACACCTGACAATACAGGAGGGAATATTCCTGCACCGGAGGTCATTGGAGCAACAGATGAATTTAAAACAACAAATGATTATTATAATCAGAAAATGGAAGCAAAGATTGCTGATATAATGTGTAAACTCGCATATACAGATACCGAAAATCAGGCGCGACTGACCAAGGATATACAGAAAATAATAGATGGTAATAATAATTTTATCAACGAAATCTCTAAAAATGAAGATAAGGATATGGCTATTCATTTTTTGGTGAAACATTATAGAACGAATATCCATGTACTCGAGAATATAGATCAAAAATTAGGAAAATATACCAAATGCTAATATAATTAAGGGATGAAAAAGTATATATTGTTTATCGGTTTGTGCAGCCTTGCTCTAATTCAATTAGGAGCATCGGAAAAGATAAAGGGTGATCTGCCTCAAGACTCTATTAATGGTAAAGGAAGATTTAATATAGAAATTCCGAACATAGAGATTCCG
The DNA here is from genome assembly GCF_035323175.1 of Dysgonomonas sp. NCBI lineage: Bacteria > Pseudomonadati > Bacteroidota > Bacteroidia > Bacteroidales > Dysgonomonadaceae > Dysgonomonas > Dysgonomonas sp. Next base: position 184,012 of record NZ_DAOKYH010000005.1, read on the forward strand.
GATATGGATTTGGACTTCGATGCCCTTAATTTTGATTCTAAGTTTGACTTTAACTTTGATACTACCCAGTGGCTGGCATGGAAGGAAGATTTTGAAAAATCCGGAGTCAAAAACCTCAAGGAATTGGAGAGAAACTTGAAAGTGAATAAAGAAAGATTGTCGGAATTGGGTAAAAATCTGAAGTCCAGATCCAATAATGATAACTTGAAAGTCTTTTCAAATAATCAGAAAGGCAAAACTCCCGATCGAGTTGAGACTAAAACGTACTCTAATATTTCAGAAATCGATATCTCTCATAAATATGGGAATATATTTGTAAGGGAATCCCGATCGAAGAATGTAGAGTTAGAGATTCAATATTTTAACAAACTTAATCAGAGAAATCCTGTTAGAATTTCAGAGGATAAAGGAGTGTTGGCTATAGCTAGTCTTGGTTCCAGTGTAAATCAAATCGACTTAGTGATAAGTATTCCACGCAATGTTAAACTGAATGTAGATCTAAAATATGGCAGATTAAAAATGAATGAGTTTAATGCACCTTTTTCAGCTAATCTGTCTTATAGCACCTTCGATGCAGAAAGCTTTTCGGGAGCCAGACCAACCATTAAGGATAAGTATGGAAAAGTGACGATAAGCAAATTGCAGGATGCCGTTTTGTCGACTTCTTATTCGAAAGTAAAGATAGATAAGGCGAATAGATTAGACTTGTCGGGAGCTTATAGTGACTTTGTATTGAATGATGTGCAAGCTATTTCGGCTCAGTTGTCTTCTACCTCGGGCGATTTTAAAATAGGCTCGTTGGGAGAGATGGATGGTAAGTTTAATTATGCCGACATATCGATTGATAATCTCCGCTCCAGAATGAATGTAATTTGCAACTATTCTGATGTAAAGGTTAATTCAATATCTCCAAATACAAATATCAATGTAAAAGGTAATTACTCTGATGTGGTATTAAGCGTTCCCGATAATGTAGGAGCTTCATTTAATGTTGTACTGGTGCAAGGAGATTTGGCTGTGGCGAAAAAATATACGGTGAAATACACAGAGCAAACCGAAACCTCGACTACAGTTATTAAAAAAGGGCAGATAGGAACTAAAAGACCAACAGCGACCATTACTGTATCGAGCAATTATGCAGATGTAAAAATAAAATAAAACTAAACTAGAAATGAATATTATGAAATTTATCGGTATCTCTATATTAAGTATCATCGTATTGTTTGTCTCGTGCGGATCGTCTAAAACCTCACATGTTGAAAAAATAAATTTGAGTGCTTATAGTGGTATTGAGGTCAGGTCGGGTATTGAGGTTTATTTCTCTTATGGGAAAAGCCATACTGCGCAAATAGATAGCCCCGAGCCCATAGATGTATATGTAGAAAAAGGTATTTTGAAAGTTGATAGAAAAGGTAAAAGCAATAAGAGAGTGAAAGTATATCTTACGGCAAACAATATAGAGTCTATAGCACTTTCGGGAGGATCAAAGTTTTCTACCGACGAACTCAAAAATAATAGGGGAATATCTATAGCAGCATCAGGTGGCTCTAGTTTTGATATAAAGAAACTGGAATCGAGAGAATCTAGTATTGCTGTTTCGGGTGGCTCTCGTTATAATATAGATGAAGTGAGATCAGAAACGTTAAATATTGCCTCCTCCGGTGGAAGTGCTTCCTCTTTGGATATAAAGAGTGCGAGGGCTGTAAGTGTGGCGGTAAGCGGAGGCTCTAATGTTGTCTTGACAGGATCGGTTGAAAGTCTTTCGGTTGTCAGCTCGGGAAATGCCAATGTGGATATTGTAAATCTTAAGTATAAAGATATTCAAACAAACACTTCAGGCAGAGGACGTATTCAAAAAAGATAATCGTAATTTAGTGAATATATAGCGCCGGAAATTAGATTTCCGGCTTTTTTATTTTCATCTCTGGCATTGTTTTTATTTCTTCTGCCACTATTCTTACTATATTGCAATATTTTGTATAATTTTGTAGCCTCTTTAAAAAAATAAAGTATGTCTCAAAAAGTTAGGGTGCGTTTTGCACCGAGCCCGACCGGACCACTTCACATTGGCGGGGTACGTACGGCATTATATAATTATCTCTTTGCAAAAAAAAATAATGGCGATTTTATCCTTCGTATAGAAGATACCGATTCGCAACGTTTTGTGCCGGGTGCAGAAGAATATATCATCGAAGCTCTCACATGGTTGGGCTTAAAGTTTGATGAAGGTACACATATTGGAGGTACTCATGCTCCATATAGGCAATCGGAGAGAAAAGAGATTTATAAAAAATATGTAGATATACTTATCCAAAAAGGAGCAGCTTATATTGCTTTTGATACTCCCGAAGAACTGACGGCTAAGCGTGAAGCTGTGAGTAACTTTCAGTACGATGCTTCTACACGGGGAGAGATGCGAAACTCGTTGACCCTCTCTCAAGAAGAAGTCCAGTCACTCATAGATGCCGGCAATCAGTACGTAGTCCGATTCAAGATTGAAGCAGGGCAGGAAGTATTGGTCAATGACGTTATTCGTGGCGAAGTAAAATATAACTCATCGGTACTCGATGATAAAGTTCTTTATAAATCGGCAGATCATTTGCCTACATATCATTTGGCTAATATCGTAGATGATCACCTGATGGAGATAACACACGTTATCCGTGGCGAAGAATGGTTGCCTTCAGCTCCTTTGCATGTATTATTGTATAAGGCTTTTGGCTGGGAGGATTCTATGCCGCAATTTGCACACCTTCCGCTTTTGCTGAAGCCCGAAGGAAATGGAAAATTGAGCAAGCGTGATGGCGACCGTCTAGGCTTTCCTGTTTTTCCATTAGAATGGAAAGACCCGCAGAGTGGTGAGATTTCGTCAGGCTACCGTGAAAGTGGCTACCTGCCCGAAGCTGTAATCAATTTCCTTGCTCTTCTGGGATGGAATCCGGGTAATGATCAGGAAATAATGTCGATGGAAGAACTTATTCAACTTTTTGCATTGGAGAAATGTAGTAAGAGCGGAGCCAAATTTGATTACGAAAAAGGGAAATGGTTCAACCACCAATACATCCAATTAAGACCAAATAGCGAGATAGCCACAATTTTTTACCCTATATTGCAAGATAAAGGGATCGAATGCCCGTTACAATATATAGAAACAGTTGTCGGTCTGGTAAAAGAACGAGTAAGTTTCGTAAAAGAATTGTGGGATCAGGCTTCTTTCTTCTTTGTGGCTCCAACCGCTTATGATGAGAAGGTTGTGAAAAAACGTTGGAAAGAAGAGTCGCCGTCTCAATTGAGCGAGCTGGCAGAAGTTCTGAAAGGAATTGAAGACTTCTCTTCTCACAATCAGGAAGAAATAGTGAAAGGCTGGATTGAATCGAAAGGCTATCATCTCGGCAATATAATGAATGCATTCCGTCTGGCTGTTGTAGGGGAGTCGAAAGGCCCTCATATGTTTGATATTACGGCAACTATTGGAAAAGAAGAAACAATAGCCCGACTTGAAAAGGCAATCTTAAATATTAAATAACAAGAAGATGCTGTTTTTTTACAATTTTGCTATATATCTATATGCGTTGATTGTCCGTCTTATTTCTCCTTTCCACAAGAAAGCCAGAAAGATGATTGTAGGGCACAAGCAAACTTATCGGATATTGAGGCAGAACATAGATGCAAATGCTGAATATATTTGGTTTCATGCAGCTTCTTTAGGCGAGTTTGAACAAGGTCGTCCGATTATGGAAGAGCTGAAAAGAACACATCCTGAATATAAGATATTGCTTACATTTTTTTCTCCTTCGGGCTACGAAGTAAGGAAAGATTATCCGCTGGCAGATGTAGTTTGCTATTTGCCTTTTGATAAGAAACGGAATGTAAAGCGTTTCTTGAAGATTGTTCAGCCAAAGATGGCGATATTTATAAAATATGAATTCTGGTATAATTTTGTAAATCAGCTTTATAAAAGGAATATTCCGGTGTACATGGTTTCAGCGATCTTTCGTCCCAATCAGATATTCTTCCGTTGGTATGGAAGCGATATGCGCAAGTTGCTGAAAAAATATACATGTATATGCGTGCAGGACGAAAACTCCCGGAAATTGTTATCAAATATAGGTATCACAAATGTTGAAGTTTGTGGCGATACCCGTTTTGATAGAGTATTGGATATTCAAAAACAAGCCAAGCAACTTCCTATAGCCGAGGCTTTCGAGAAGAAAGCTAAGTCTGAGAATGAGAAGATATTTGTTGCCGGAAGTACCTGGCCAAAGGATGAGGATATACTGATCCCATACTTTAATATGACTACAGACCTTAAATTGATAATAGCTCCGCACGAGATTGATGAAGCTCACTTGAAGTACATCGAAAGCAACCTGCAACGTCCTCATATTCGCTATTCGAAGGCAACGCCCGGAATGATGGCAGACTATGACTGTTTGATTATTGACAATTTCGGACTCCTTTCGTCTATATATAGCTACGGACAAGTAGCATACGTAGGAGGAGGGTTTGGTGTTGGTATACATAACATATTAGAAGCTGCGGTTTACGATTTACCTGTAATATTTGGCCCGAATTTTAAAAAGTTTCGTGAAGCTCAGCAAATGATAGAATGTGGAGGAGGTTACTCAATTTCTGATTATCAGGCATTCCGTGGTTTGATGGATGAGTTTCTTCAGTATGAGGGAACACTGAATGCTGCCGGGTTACATGCCGGTAATTATGTACGCTCCAATGCCGGGGTTGTGAAACGTGTAATGGCGGTAATCAATCTTTAGAGGCTTCGATTTTGGCCTGTATCTTTTCTTAGAATAAAAATAATCTTGTAGATTTGTAATTTAAACCATAGTTTTTATGGCAAAAATCGACTATTATATCAGCAAGATAAAGATACCTACATCTGTCTTGTTCATCGCTGCAATCATTATTATTGTATATTTTTTACCGCGCGAGGGTAAATATAAATACAGTTATGAAGATAATCGGCCATGGCAATACGGCTTGCTTACAGCACCCTTTAAGTTTCATATACATAAGTCTGATGCACAGATACAAGAAGAGAAAGATAGCATCATGCAGACTTATCAGCCCTATTATCTGGCAGATGCGACAATCGAGAAAAAAGCAATATCTCAGGTTGTTCAGGATGCCAGGGCAAGAAGTATTCCGGAGGATTATATAACCTATATAAACAGGAAGTTTACAGAAATATACAAAGCCGGAGTGATTTCTGCCGAAGATTATGAGCGTATTCAGCAACTGAATAAAAAGCAATTAATACTTCGCAGCGAAACAGCAAACAAAATTGCTGCAACCAGGCATATTGCATCGTTTTATACACCACGCCAAGCATACGAAAAAATCATTGATGACGCTCCTGCCCATATTGATATAGGACGTCTAAAAACTTTTAATCTCAACAATTATCTGATAGCTAATATTATATATGACGAGAGAATGTCGTTGGGTATCAAAAATGATATGCTGCAACAGGTTTCTTTGTATGACGGAGAAGTACAATATGGCGAAAAGATTATAGATAGGGGGGAGATCGTAGATGCGCGCCTCAAAAATATTCTCGATTCTTACATTAAAGAAGCAGAAGGAAAGGTAGGAACAAAGTCAAAACCGGGATGGCTTATCATGGGAGAGTTGGTTATGATTACCCTCTTTGTAATGGCTCTGATGATTTATCTCCGTTTCTATCGTATTGAGGAGTACAGAAATAAAAAGAATGTCATCTTTATGTTGCTTATGGTTGTTATTTTCCCGGTGATAACGGGAATAATGGGCGACTCGAAGATGTTTACTCTGATGTATGTCATTCCTTTTGCGATACCTACCATTCTCATACGTACATTTATAGACTCGCGTACAGCTATTACCACGCATACTATTACAATACTGATCTGTGCCATTATGTTTCCTCTGGCTCAGATGGCTCAGTTTATCACAGTTCAGATGTTGGTGGGGTATATGTGTATCTTTAGCTTGCGGAATCTTTCTGAACGTTCCCAGCTGGTTGTATGCGCCCTTCTGATACTCGTTACATATATTGTGTCGTTTACGGGCTGGATTTTATGTACTGAAGGAGATATTGCATTGATAAAAGAAAATTCGAGGGTGTATATTTATTTCTGTATCAACTTTGTGTTTGTCACCTTCGCTTATCTGCTGGTTTATGTTTGCGAAAGAGTCTTTGGCTTTATGTCGGAGGTGAGTATGATAGAACTCTCAAATACAAACAGACCTCTTCTACAGCAACTTTCGGAGGTTGCTCCGGGTACATTCCAACATTCTATGCAGGTATCTACATTGGTTGTTGCCGCTGCGCATCGTATCGGGGCTAATGCTACGCTGGTGCGTACAGGAGCTTTGTATCATGATATAGGTAAAATGGTAAATCCGATTTTCTTTACCGAGAATCAGGTTGAAGGGATCGATCCACATGCCGGACTGACAGAAAAAGAGAGTGCCCGCATTATAATAGATCATGTGGCTGAAGGGGTAAGAATAGCTAAAAAGAATAACTTGCCGCAACAGATAATAGATTTCATAGAAACTCACCACGGTAAAGGGAAAGCAAAATACTTCTATAATTCGTATGTAAATAATCATCCAGACGAAATCGTTGATGAGGAAGATTTTACTTATCCGGGACCAAATCCGTTTACACGCGAAACCGCTATTCTTATGATGGCTGATACGGTGGAAGCCGCATCGAGAAGTCTTAAGGAGAATACGAAAGAAGCTATTACCGAATTGGTAAACCGTCTTATAGATTCTCAGCTGAGCGATGGTTTGTTCAAGAATGCCCCGATTACCTTTAAGGATATAGAACAGGTAAAAGAAGTGTTTTGCGACAAGCTGGTCAGCATGCGTCACTTACGTGTTGCTTATCCCGAGCTGAAAAGAGGAGAGAATAAAGTACCTCGAGAAATAGAACAATAATGTGCTCAATTTTAAATAAATTTTTAATCCATTCACTTGTTATGAGAAAATTACTTATTTTGCCTTTATTCCTGCTTATCAATCTGATTGTTTTTGCTCAGGAAGAAAACACAGCGTATCAGTTCACTGTGGTGAAACAAAACCCGATAACATCGATCAAAAATCAAGGGAATAGCGGAACTTGCTGGAGTTTTTCGGGAGTAGCTTTTCTTGAATCTGAGCTTCTTAAAATGAACAAAGGAGATCACGATCTTTCTGAGATGTATATTGTTCGTCGTAATTATGCCGATAAAGCGGATAAGTATGTAAGAGTAGGAGGTAATCTAAACTTTGCACAAGGTGGTGCATTTGCCGATGTTGTAGAAACTTTAGATGAATACGGCGTAGTTCCTAATGAAGTGTATGCCGGTCTTAACTATGGTGAGACTATTCATAATCATGGTGAATTGGAAGCTGCATTGAGTGGCTATGTAAAAGGAATTGCCGACAAGAAATCAAGTCGGATTTCTCCGGTATGGGGTGTTGGTTTCAACAGTGTTTTGGATGCTTATCTGGGTGCTGTGCCAAAAGAATTCCAATACAAAGGCAAAACATATACTCCGCAGTCTTTAGCTCAATCTTTAGGGCTTACAAGCAAGAATTATGTATCTATCACTTCATTCACACATCATCCGTTCTATGCTCCGTTTGCTATAGAAATACCTGACAACTGGCGCTGGGCTCTGTCGTATAATGTACCTATGGATGAAATGATACAAGTAATAGACAATGCAATAAATAACGGTTACACTGTGGCATGGGCTTCGGATGTAAGTGAAATTGGATTTACCCGCAATGGTATCGCTGTTATCCCCGATGATGAGGCTCCTGAAAACATTGGTTCAGATCAGGCTCATTGGTTAGGATTGTCAAAAAGCGAAAAAACTACCCGTTTGAAAGCAAAAGTAGATCAAGGTCCGGTAAAAGAAAAGGTGGTTACACAAGAAATGCGTCAGGCTGCATTTGATAGCCAAGAAACGACCGACGATCATGGTATGCAAATATTCGGGATTGTAAAAGATCAGAATGGTACAAAATATTATCTTGTGAAAAACTCATGGGGTGAAGCAGGTAAATATAAAGGGATATGGTATGCTTCAGAAACATTTGTGAAGTACAAAACAACAAATATAATGGTTAACAAGGCTGCTGTTCCAGCTCCACTTGCGAAAAAATTGAATCTGAACTAATAGATTTTTATTATATAGTATATAGCCGTGGGAGGTTTTCTCCTGCGGCTATTTATTTTTAGGTGGAGTAATTCTAAATTTCTTTTAGTATTTGCTTAATAGCTACAAAGAGAATAATATAAAATTGTCTTATATTGTATTCTCTTTTTTAGTGTGTAGAAAGTGACAGGTACAAAACATATCAAAAAGTGTCACTTTTGTCACCTTTTTATTGTTTATGTGGCGTTATGTGTTTTGTTATCAGGTGTTTGTGTGCATTTTTGTGATTTGTTTTATTGTCACCTTTTGGGTAGGAAAATATAGAGATAAAGGTTAAAATAACGATTTCAGAAAAATATTACATAAAATCTGTAACCACATGAGACTATGTGTAGTCATATATTCGAAAACAGATTATTAACAACAAAAAATAGAAATATCATGGGTGAATTAGTACCAATAATTGCAATTTTATGTGCAGTAGGATTGCCGGTCGTTTTAGGTGGAATGGTTCTTTTAAAACTTTTATCATCGGATAAGAAAGTTCGTATGGAATTGGCGAAACAAGGGATTATACCTCCGCCCGAAGTAAAAACAGCTCCGAACAAATACAGATCTCTTCGCAATGGTTTTCTGTGTGTCGGAATCGCTATCGGGTTGGCTTTAGGGGTTTTCATCGCACCAAGCTTTGCTCTTTCTTTAGATTTTCAATATCTTGTAATAAGCAGTAGCGTGCTGTTGTTCCTTGGTCTTGCTTACGTTGTGTTTTACTTGGTGGTGAAAGACAAAAAAGAATTTGAAGACGCTGAATAAAGATGGATGAAAAGCAACTTATACACAAAGTCCTGAAGGGAGATACGTCTGCCTTCGGGTATTTTGTAGACACATATCAGGATATGGCTATAACTATAGCCTATCGTGTGTGTGGTAACAGGCAGGATGCAGAAGATATTGTGCAGAATGCTTTTGTTAAGGCTTTTCATAATTTGCATACATTTAGGGCTGACAGTAAGTTTTCGACTTGGTTCTACAGAATTGTTTATAATACGGCAATTACAGAAACCCGTAATACGGTTTACAATACAGAGTTTGTTGATTATAAACAGATTGATTTGGATAATTCTTTCTCGGATTGGGATACAATGTCTCAGGTAGAGGATAACGAGAGGAAGGCTATTGTAAATGAGGCTATGGATAAGATGCCTAGAGATGAAGGGCTTTTGCTCACATTATACTATCTGGAAGATAACTCGGTGAAAGAAATAGCACAAATAACCGGGCTGACGGATGTAAATGTGAAAGTGAAGATGCATAGGGCACGAAAGCGTTTCGCAGATATTCTGGAACAGATGATGCGGTACGAAACCTCTTAGAGATATTAAAATATGGAATTGATGAATAATAATAAAAAATATAAATACAACGATATGAATATGCAGGATGATAAAATAAGAGAGCTTCTTTCGGGCACCAGAATGAAAGCAAGCGACAATCTTAAATACAGGATCATGCATCAGATAGAAGCCGAAAGAGCATTAATGCATGAGAAGTCTAAAGTGCAAAGCTCAAGCCCTTTCATAGGGAATATGTTTGCCATTTTCGGTGTGATGTATGCCCTGATTGCGATAGTTGCTTTAGTCGTCTATTTTGCCGCAGGGAAAGATGCTTTGCAGTCTGCCATGTTTTTTGCTCCGATATTGCTAATCGCTTCTGCTTGCGGCATGTTCGGATTTATTTCGGTATATGACGATCGACGCAGGAGTAAGCATAAAGCTGTGAGCTGATAGTAGTGAAGGTGTGAGATATAAAAATGGGCTTAAAGCATTTGCTCTAAGCCCTATATATATTTTAAATGGAGGAAGAATTCGGCGTATACTAATCGTGATTAAAGTTCTATAATTTCTTCTTCCAATATTGTCAACTTCTCAAGGCCATCTTGCGTTACCAAGTATGTGTTTTCAATGCCTACAGCTCCTACTTCAGGGATTACGAATTTAGGTTCGAGGGCAAAAACAATGTTTGGTTCCAGCAATTCTTTCGAACGAGGGGTTAGTACGGGAGGCTCATTGATCTCCAATCCTACACCGTGACCAACAAATTTAGCTTGTTGCTTTGTTCCCATAAAGTAAGGTTCCAGATTGTTCTTAACCACTGCTTCCATCGCAATATTGTATAACTCGGCACAGCTTACGCCGGGTTTGGCGATGTCCATTACCTTATTGCTGATTTCTATAGAGACCTGATGTGCGCGGTAAGCCAAATCGAGAGTCTTACCTACAGAGAACACACGGGTCATGTCTGTCATCCATGGGGTATAGTTTCCGGCCATATCTACCATAATGGTATTCCCTTTCTTTATCTTTTGACCCGACGCACCTAAAGGTAAAATGGGGCTTGTTCCCGCTCCGCCAAGAGCAAAGTCGAAAGGGGATGGGGCTTCTGCATTTTCTCCTGTAAGAAGACTGCCCATGTAGATATCCATGTTTTCGCCGTAGCTGCGGAAAAGTCCTAATGATCCGTGCAGACGCATCAGACGTTCTATTTCTATCTGAAACTCTATGTCCGTCATGCCGTCTTTATAAACAGAAGGTATCATCTTATAAACGGCTTCATGCTTACGGGCGCAAAGTCTTACTTGCTCCAATTCGAATTCGGTTTTTACACTGCGTACTTTACGCATCAGGGTAGATGCATTCGCAGCTTCCTTCAGCCCGAATGTATTGAGTAAACGGCTGCATTCACCGAAGGAAATCACATCTGTTTCAATCAACACGGATTGAGGAATGGAGTGTCCGAGATTTTTTAGCTCATCAGTTATCTGTTCGGGTTTGCGGATATAAATAGTATTATCGAAACTGACATCTTCGGGGCGCTTTACGAAATGTACCGGTTGTCCTTCTATCGGTAAATAGTAGTAACCATTATATACCATTCCGGTCATGTAGAATACATTTACGGCAGTAGTCAATATACAGCCTTCAATATTCATCGACTGCATGGCACTTTGCAAGCGTTGTTGGCGAATCAGTAAGTCTTTCGATAAATGTTCCTTATAGCTCATTTTTATAGTGTTTATATAGTCCTTTTTCTATAATATAGTCATATACGTTTTCGGTAAGAAAAGGACGCATGTTCTTACCAGCCTCTATACCCTCACGTATGAAGGTAGATGATACTTCTATGATTGGCGAGTCTAAGGCTTCTACCTTTTGCTTTAGCCTATCAGGTATTTTTATCCGAAAGCCTAAGCGAGGATATATTTTAAGCTTATAATTTTCCAGAATCTTATCCGTTTCATGCCAGCTTTCGAAAATAGCCCAATTGTCGGCTCCAATAACGAGCGTGAAGTCATGCTCGGGATACTTTACTTTCAAAGCATCCAGCGTATTGATCGTATATGATGGTTTGGGCAGATCGAACTCGAAGTCGCTCGCCTTTATTTTGGGATATCCTTCCAAAGCCAACTTCGTCATTTCTAAGCGTACATATTTATCCGAGAGATCATTCTCCGATTTTAGAGGGTTGAGAGGACTTACCAGCAGCCAGACTTCTTCTATATCGGTATATTCTACAATGTAGTTTGCCAGAATAAGATGCCCTACGTGAATAGGGTTGAATGAGCCGGAGAATATGCCTATCTTCATGTTGCAAGAAATTCTTTTACCACTTGTAATGCTTTTGCCTTTGCCTCTTCCAGATTGTCATTCTTGATAATGACATCAAAGTGAGAAGCGAATGTCATTTCATATTCTGCTTTTGCTACCCGTGCTTCTATTATCTCGGGAGAATCGGTTCCTCTCCTTATCAGTCGGTTGCGTAATTCATTGATGGATGGCGGTTCTACAAATATAGAGAGCGCCTTATCTCCGTAGTATTTTTTTATGTTACATCCTCCTACCACATCGACATCGAAGATTACATTGCCGCCATTATCAAAGATTCTTTGTACTTCGGTTTTTAGCGTTCCATAGAATTTATCTTTGTATACTTCTTCGTATTCAAGGAATTCATTATTCTCAATTTTCTGACGAAACTCTTCGGGTGTATGAAAGTAATATTCTACTCCATGTTTTTCTTCTCCGCGAGGCAAACGGCTTGTGGCCGAGATAGAAAACCGGAGGTTTAAATTTTGCGAAAGCAAGTAGTTTACAATAGTTGATTTGCCTGCACCCGAAGGAGCCGAAAAGATGATTAATTTGCCCATTCTATCGCTTATTCCTTACAATACGTTCAACACCTGCTCTTTTATTTGTTCGAGCTCATCTTTCATTTTCACAACAACCTGCTGCATCTCGGCATGGTTCGATTTTGAGCCCATCGTGTTTACTTCACGTCCTATTTCCTGAGCTATAAAACCAAGCTTTTTACCTTGTCCTGATCCTGATGTCATTGTTTCCAGAAAATATTTAAGGTGGTTGTTCAAACGATTCTTTTCTTCGTTTATATCAAGCTTTTCGATATAATAAATCATTTCCTGTTCGAAGCGATTTTTATCATAATCGAAATCCTCTATTTTTTGTAGGGCTTCTGATATACGGCCTTTTATTTTGTCTACACGTTCTGTTTCGAAAGGTTCTATATCGGTCAGAAGGGTTTTTATGTTAGATATTTTTTCTTCGAATAGCTTCTGAAGCATTGCACCTTCCTGCTTACGGAATGCATGCAACTGATCAATTGCTTCGCTGATAACATTCGATACCATAAGCCATTCTTCCTCGTCTACTTCCTGCGCTTCATACTTCAAAACGTCAGGTAAACGTAGCAAGACCTGAAACCAATCTTGAGGAACAGCAACCCCCAATTTCTCGCAAGATTCTTTGATCTGATTATAATATCCTTCTATGATACTTTGATTGATCTGTGTAGCAGTTTCGCTGCCTATATTTTCTATATATATGAGAAAATCTACCTTTCCTCGTTCTAATTGGCGAGATAGCAGATTGCGGATTTCCATTTCGTGCTCCTTATACAGGTTTGGTAAACGTACCGATAAATCGAGTTGTTTACTATTTAAGGATTTTACTTCAACAGTAATTTTCCTTTTATGAAGTTCAGCAGTTGATTTGCCAAAACCAGTCATTGATTGTATCATGCTGTAATTTTTAATTTTAGGTACAAAAATACACAAATTATTACGTGAGAAGTCAACTTTAGCTAATTAAACTACGTTATTCATCCGTAAACTTTTATTTTTGTATATTGTTCAAATATAAAATGACATATACAATGACAACAACACTCTTTTTACAATACCCTAAATGCAGTACTTGCCAAAAAGCCGCTAAATGGCTTAAAGAAAATAATGTAGAAGTAAACAGCAGAGACATTACCAAAGAAAATCCGTCGAAGGCAGAACTGTCTGAATGGATAAAGAAAAGCGGACTTCCTATCTCTAGATTTTTCAATACTTCGGGGAGAATCTATAAAGAGAATAATCTCAAAGATAAGGTGAAATCAGCATCGCAAGAAGAATTAATAGATATACTATCTTTTGACGGAATGGTAGTAAAACGTCCGATTGTAGTAGGAAAAGATTTTGTTCTGGTAGGATTTAATGAGGAAGAATGGATTCAGAAGCTGAAATAAAATAAGTATGGAGGAAATAGATCAGAATACTCATATACACGAAGAATTACCAAAGAAGAAAAGCTTGATAAAGAAGTTTTTCAAAGTTCTGATGTATATAGTTCTATCGCTGATAGGACTTAATATTCTTCTTTATATACTTCTTTCTATTCCTTTTATTCAGCAGAAAGTTGCTAACTATGCGGTAGATATTCTAAAAAATACACTGAAAACAGAAGTTTCCATCGATGAAGTTCGCCTTAGCCTGTTCAATCATGCAACCCTAAATGGCATATATATAGAAGATCGGGCAAAAGACACCTTGCTCTATGCCAAACATTTGGATGTAAAACTAAGTCCGTGGCAATTAATTAAGAGCAATACACTAGCCATTACAAGTATAAGCCTCGATGATTTTCTTATCAACGTTAATAAAAAAGATAGTGTTAGCGATTTCAATTTTCAGTTTATTATAGATGCTTTTTCGGGAGATACGGTTAAGGCAGATACAACAAAAAGTACACTGAAGATTGTCATCACGGATGTTGATATAAAAAATGGCAGGCTGAATTATGATGTTCTTTCCGACTCGGTAACGCCCCACCTATTCAATGCTTCTCATATCTCATTATACGATCTGAATATTAATCTTGATCTGAATTCTATTGACCCTGATAGATTGGATATTGCATTAAATAATCTTTCGGCGAAAGAAATGACCGGTCTTGAAATTAAAACGCTGGAGGGACAGCTCTATTCGGATAAATCGCAACTTTGGGTAGATGATTTATCTTTAAACCTACCTAATTCGCATCTCAGAGCCGATAAAGTGAGGTATAACTTATCCACGTCCGAATTTGAAGTTCAAACGGAGAGTGCTGAGATATCTCCGATTGACTTATTGTCTTTTCTTCCTCAGTTGAAGTTTCTAAAGAATAACATTATTCTCTCTACGACTATTAAAGGAAAATTACCTGCCGTAAATGTTGAAAATATAAATATTGCTTATGGCAATGATGCATTATTAGAAGCAAAGGCTTCAATCTCAAATTATGAGAGATATGGAAGTGCCGATATTTTACTTTCGATCGATAAATTCAAGGCTTCTTCCTCGGCTGTCACTTCTTTTGCGAGAGTTGGAGATTCTACGTTTATAGCTCCCGATATATTCAGGGAGCTTGGAGATCTTTACCTGAAAGGAAATGTAAAGGGACAATTGAGCAAGTTTAAGCTGGATGCTGAGGCTTGGTGTCGTCAGGGAGCTATCACGGCGAAGGCAAGCGGAGGAGCAGATAGTATATTTTCACGCTTCAATGTTGCTGCAACATTAAATACCCAGAACTTCAATCTAGGCAAATTGCTGGGAGATACTTTGGGGTTGAAGCGTTTATCCGCTAAGATAGACGTGAGAGCAAGACAGGCAGAAAAAGGACCACTGATAGCACAACTGCAAGGTGAAATTGCATCTATACAGTATGGAAAAGATACCTATCGAAACATTCCTTTCGATGCTTATTATAATGCTTCAGAAATGGGAGCATCGGCAAATCTAAATTCTCCCGTAGGGAAAGTATATGCAAAGGCAAGTATGACCCAAGCACGAGTGCCCGACATTAATCTGAGATTGAAAGTAGACACCCTGCATATCGATCGCTTCTATAAAGATGAAAACTGGGTTAATCCACGTTTATCCCTTGTGCTGGAAGGAAGTATGAAAGGGTTGGATATAGATCAGATGCAAGGGAAGGCTGTAATTGATAGTCTTAATCTATACGATGCTAATTTTAATTTTAAGCCCGGAAAGTTTACATTGGAAATGGGTAAAAGGACAGAGAATGATAAATTTATAAAACTGACATCTTCTCTTCTTACCGCTAATATTGATGGGCAATATAAATTTACATCTCTTTCCGACGAGTTTTCTGAATTAATGAATAAGTACCTTCCGGCAGTTTTCCCAAAAGTAAAAAGGGTAAAAAAAGATCAGAATAATTTTACTTTCAATCTAACGGCGAATAACACCGAAGAGCTGGGTCGGATATTATCACTGCCTGTTGATGTTATTGAACCTGCAAGCATAAGCGGGAGGATAAATACAATAGATAATGTAATCACCGCTAAAGGAAATATTCCATATGTCAAATTTGGAGAATATGATATAAAAAGTACGACCATTGATGTAATTAATCTCGACTCTGCTTTTAATATTTCCGCCGGAAGTGACATTCTTATGCAAAAAGGTATGTATTCATTGGCCTTAAATGTCAGGGGTGCAAATAATGTAATGCGTTCTGTGGTCAATGTAATGAGTAATAAAACGAATATAGATATTGGCGGAAAAGTAGATGTATTAGCACAGTTTAGCAGAGATGAGAAGAATGAATTACTCTCTTACCTGAAGGTTAGCCCGTCTGATATAATGATAGATAAGCTGGCTCTAAATCTCCTTCCGGCAGAAGTCTGGAATAAAGGAGAGCGTACCGAAGTTCACAATTTGGGAATAGGTGTGAACAAGAAAAAATACATCGGATTGAACGGAGTTATTTCCAAAGAAGTAGGGGATAGCTTGAATATTGATTTCAACCATGCTGAGATAGGGGAATTGTTAGAAGCATTTGACATAAAAAATATCCGAGGATGTATACATGGAAATGTACTGATGACAAAAATGCTTGATCAACCTGAACTCTATACACGTAATCTGGAAATAGGAGATATTGTAATATTCGCAGATACCTTGGGAACAATGACTGTAGATAGCCATTGGAGTGATAGCTACGGAGGGGTAAGGTTAGATGCTATATTGGCAAAAGGAGATAAAACTTTTGCCGAGGTAGACGGTACGGTATATACCAATCAGGATTCTCTCGATTTGCAGGTCAGAATGCAGCAAATGCCACTCAGATGGATGCAGCCATTTGTCGCCGATATGCTAAACAAGATAGATGGAAGTATCAGCACCAATCTGATGATAGAAGGATCGACTAAAGCTCCTAAAGTTCGAGGATTTCTCGGGTTTAACGATACTCAGATAGGAGTGGATTATACGAATGTAGTTTATACGATATCCGATACTATACGTGTTAGCCCCGATAAGATAGGGTTTGATAATCTTACCTTAAAAGATAGTAGGGGAAATACGGCTAATGTAAATGCTACGTTGACTCACAAGAATTTTGGAGATATGAAGTATCAGCTTGATATGCGAATGGATAAGCTGATGGTACTAGATACAGAGCATCGTACAGACAGTTTGTTTTATGGTCGGGTTTTTGCATCCGGGCAGGTGAAAATAACTGGTGATGAAAAGAATATAAATTTGGATATGCAGATAAAGAATGATAAAAATTCGACTCTGAATATTCTATTGCCTCAGCGATCAGAAGCTTCTGATTACAAGAGTATTGTTTACATAAATGTTCCCGAAGAAAAATTGAAAAACACGATTGGTAATATCGTGAAAGATGCCCCTCTGCCTATTAAGTTGAGAGTCAGGCTTGATGTGACGCCGGATATTAATCTGGGAATAGTTATTGATCCGCTTACAGGAGATCAAATGCATGCCAAAGGAGCAGGACGAATAGATTTTACATATGATATGCAGAGTGAAAACATGTTTGCATATGGAGACTATACACTGAGTGACGGCTCTGTTCGGCTAAATCTGCAAGGAATAAAAAAGCTTGACTTTAAGATACAGGATGGTAGTAAGCTCAACTTTACAGGAGATCCTTTGAAGACGAAGTTTAATATAACGGCTTATCGGAGAGTAAGAGCCAACTTGAATACATTAGACAATAGTTTTGCTCTTAATGGAACTACAACGAAAGTAGATGTTGATTGTATTCTTAAAATAACGGGCAATATAGATAAGATGGATGTGTCTTATAATATTAGTCTTCCGGGTGCTGATGACGACACAAGACAGAGGATAAACAGCTTGATTAGTACCGATGAGCAAAGGGTGCGACAGTTTGCGTCCTTAGTTGCCACAGGGTCATTCTATTCAAGTATGGGAAATAGTGGTGTTAACTTCACAAATAGCTTGTGGTCCTCACTTGCTTCCAGTACCCTTTCGGCAGGATTGACGGCATTGGTGGGTAACATGCTGGGCGATAAGTGGCAAATAGGGGCCAATGTAGAATCTGATGACGGCTCATTATCGAATATGGACATGAGTGTGAATCTTTCTCGTAAATTCTTGGACGATAGATTGACCTTTAATACGAACTTGGGAATGCGTACAGATCATGCAACATCTGCTGACAATTCTTTTATTGGCGACTTTGATTTAGAGTATCAATTAAGCTCTTTGTGGACTCTCAAGGCGTATAGCCATATGAATAATCAGTTTTATCGTCAAGCACCTACTACGCAAGGGGTAGGGATAGAGTACAGTAAAGAGGCTGCAACGTTGAAGCGCTTGTTCCAATCTTTCAAGCCGAGAAGGCGTAGGGTACAGCAGCAACAGACAGAAAATGGAGCAGCACAAACACCATTACCCAGCGATTCGACACAGGTAAAAGTAGAACGGCAACCTATTATAAATGAACAAAAAAGAAACAGTAAATAAGCTATTTACTGTTTCTTTTTTATGGGATATATGTTTTATTATTGGTTCAATTTTTCTTTCAAGAAGCGACCTGTATAAGATTCTTTGCATTGAACGACTTGTTCGGGTGTACCTTCGCAAACAATGTTTCCACCGTCTTTTCCTCCTTCAGGACCAATATCAATGATATGATCTGCATATTTGATTACATCCATGTTGTGTTCTATAATAACTATTGTATGCCCTCTTTTAATCATAGAATCGAAGGCTTTCAGTAATGTTTTTATATCATGGAAGTGAAGACCTGTGGTTGGCTCGTCAAAAATAAAGAAAGTCGGTTCCGGCTTTTCATCGGCTAAATGGAACGCAAGCTTTACCCGCTGATTTTCTCCTCCCGACAGAGAGGAAGAAGACTGACCTAGTTTGACATAACCTAGACCCACATCTTGTAGCGGTTTCAGGCGTTTCACTATTTTCTTTTCTGTGTTGCCTTTTCCTCCTTCAAAGAATTCGATCGCCTGATCGATTGTCATTTCCAATACCTCATAGATATTTACGCCTCTGTATTGTACATCGAGTATATCCTGTTTAAATCTCCGTCCTTTACATACTTCGCATTCGAGCATCACATCTGCCATGAATTGCATCTCTACCAGAATCTTGCCTTCACCGGCACACTCTTCGCACCTTCCCCCCTCTACATTGAAAGAGAAATAAGCGGGAGTAAAATGCATCTGTTTGGCAAGCGGTTGCTCGGCAAAGAGTTTTCGTATTTCATCGTAAGCCTTGATATATGTAACCGGATTTGAACGAGACGAACGGCCAATTGGGTTTTGATCTACCATTTCGATTTCTTTTATCAAGTTGAGATCACCTTCCAGTCCATTGTATTGTACGATTTGGTCTCCTTTTCCTTTATAATGACGTTCCAAAGCTGTATAGAGCACGTCCGTAACCAGCGATGATTTTCCGGAGCCACTCACCCCTGTTATTACGGTCATTACATTCAAAGGAAACTTTACATTGATATTTTTAAGGTTGTTTTGTCGTGCCCCTTTCACTTCAATGTAATTGTTCCATTTACGGCGAATTTTCGGAACTTCTATTTTCTCTTCTCCATTCAGGTAGCGTACCGTATAGCTGTCGGTATGCTTGCGAAGTCCATCTACATCTCCTTGATATACGACTTCTCCTCCCAGGCGTCCTGCCTTAGGGCCTATGTCTATTATATAGTCTGCTGCACGTATTATTTCTTCATCATGCTCCACTACTACCACTGTATTGCCGATGGCTTTTAGTTCTTGCAGGACGTTAATCAACAGGTCTGTATCTCTGGAATGCAAGCCGATACTTGGCTCATCTAATATATATAACGAGCCCACAAGGCTGCTGCCGAGAGATGTTGCTAAATTGATACGTTGGCTCTCTCCGCCTGACAATGAATTCGAAAGACGGTTCAAGGTAAGATAGCCCAGTCCTACATTAACGAGGTACTGAACTCGTACATTTATATCAGTCAATAGGCGTTTGGCAATTGCAGCGTCTGTTTCGTCCAATTCTAAGTTCTGGAAAAACTCTTGTAATTCTGTAATAGGCATCAGAACCAAATCAGCGATTGTCTTTCCTGCCACTTTTACATACAGAGCTTGAGGTTTTAGCCGTGCTCCTTTACACGAAGGGCATGTAGTTTTTCCACGATAGCGAGCCAGCATAACACGATATTGAATCTTGTACTGGTTTTCTTCAACCATCTGAAAAAATGCGTCAATCCCATGCAGTCCTATAGCACCGTGCCACAATAGGTCTTTTTCTTTATCCGATAGTTCAAAGTAAGGTCTGTGTATGGGAAAATCATAGCGGGCTGCAGATTGGATGAACTCCTTTTTCCATTCGCTCATTTTTTCACCTTTCCAGCATACGACAGCATCTTCATAAACAGACAAGCCTTTGTTGGGGATAACCAGATCTTCGTCAATACCCATTACTTTTCCAAATCCTTCGCATACAGGACAAGCACCTACAGGACTGTTGAAGCTAAACATCAGATCACTGGGTTCTTCAAATTGAATTCCATCAGCTTCGAAATGTTTAGAAAAATTGAACATCTGAATTTTATCTCCCGTATAAAAGCGGACGATACAATCTCCTTCACCTTCGTAAAAAGCTGTTTCTATGGATTCCGAAAAACGACTGATATTCGCAGAATCTTTATCACATGTAAGGCGGTCGATCAGAAGAAGCAGATCATCCGGGTTTAGTTCTTTCTTTGACGCTATTAAATCTTCTATTCGCTCAAATTGACCTGAGATTTCAACTCTGGAGAATCCTTCTTTGAGTAATATCTCCAACTGTTCGGTCAGTGTTCTGTCATTCCGAAGGATTATCTTAGTCAATATGGCTAAACGGGTATCTTCGGGGAAGGAGAGCATCTTTTCTACAATGTCGCTTACCTGATGCTTTTTCACCACTTCGCCTGATACCGGAGATACGGTCTTTCCGATGCGAGCAAATAATAATCGCAGGTATTCGTATATTTCTGTAGATGTCCCTACCGTTGAGCGGGGATTGCGTGCGCTCACTCGTTGTTCGATGGCTATCGCAGGTGGAATCCCTTTAATATAGTCGCTTTCGGGTTTGTTCATCCTGCCAAGAAACTGACGGGCGTATGACGATAGGCTCTCTACATAACGGCGTTGTCCCTCCGCATAGAGTGTATCAAATGCCAAAGAAGATTTTCCTGAACCCGAAACACCTGTGATAACAATAAATTTATTTCGAGGGATTTCGACATCTATATTTTTTAGGTTGTTAACCCTTGCTCCTTTTATGAAAATATTTTTTTCTGCTGCCATAGTTCTAAAAAATGGATACAAAAATACGAAAAATTAAGCGCATATTTATACTCATTACAAACTTTGACATAAAAGGCAAAAGCCATCCTTTTTTAGAGAATGGCTTTTTACAATATTGACAAACAGCTTTTTATTTTGTTATCTTGCTGAATGTATCAACTCGTATGGCTTTCTTGATATCGGCTTTGTCTATTTCCAGTTTTTCCGCAACCTTTTCTTTTACATCTTCCGAAGCAATAATATCAGTGTTTTTATAAGATAATGCTTGTAAACTTTGCTCATGCTTCAGTGTTAGGATATTATCTTTCAATGTGTATTTACCTTCTATTTCTACCATTTCCTTGTTGATAGCTATCTTGGCTTTGAATGTGCTGTCGAGTTTGAATGCATATACGTTATTTGCAGCATCATTCATTTCTTTAATAGCAGCTACTACTTTTTCTTTTATCTCCGGCTTAGTAACCTCTACTTCGGCATCCGTTTTTGTATGTTTCCATGTACCGGAAATCACAGATACATCATTACCGTTGTCTTTATTGTCGTCATCGCTACACGACATAGCACCAAAACTAAAAATAGAAGCACACAAAGCTAATCCTAGAATCTTTCTAAGTTTCATAATTTATTTCTTTATAATTAATAAATAATTTTTTACTCAAAGAGTGATATCAACCTCTAAAAAGAAACCTCCGGATTTGTTTCTTTTAAAAAGATGATCGGGACACGCTTTTCGTTGCATAAGCGAATCCTTATAAAGCTTAAAAAAAGTTTAGGTTATGGAAATAATGGGTGTAGTGTATTTATTATAAGCTAATTGCGAAAATTACTTAGGATCATCTTTTTTCTTAAGTAATTCGTCTCTGAGCAAGGATGCCAGTTCGTAGTCTTCTCCGTCAATAGCATCTTTAAGTAGGCTCTCCAATTCTTCTTCGTTTAATAAGGAGTAATCCAGTGCCAAATTATCTTTTTCGTTTTCCGACGCATTATCCTCCGACGTGTTGTCATCAAATACAACCGCCTGTTCTTGCATAATAATTTCGGAGGTATATACCGGTGATTTGGTTCTTAAGGCAATGGCTATTGCGTCTGATGTTCGTGATTCTATTTCTATTATTTCTGTTCCCTGGCGCAGTATCATTTTAGAGAAAAATACACCATCTTCATATTTGTAAATATTCACCTCGAGCAGTAGAATACCAAGCTGTGCCAATAAAGTCTGAAAGAGGTCATGTGTTAATGGACGAGGTGGGATTGAACCCTGTAGTTTGAACGCAATAGATTGGGCTTCGGGTGTGCCTATAACGATCATTAAGCGGCGTAACCCATCTTCTTCAGCCAATACTAGTCCATACGTTCCGGATTGAGACTGGTTGAAAGAAAAGCCAAGCACAGATAGTTTTATTTTGTTTTCCATTTCTATTTCAAAATTATATATTTATTTCATTACTTTGATACAAAGCCCCGTTGTTTTAAAACATTTTACTTTCAGAATATCTCTAGATTCTATTTTTTTGAGATTTTCTTATGTTAATAGCAAAATTTATTTTATTTTGCATTGATTTTGGTATATAACAAAATAATAAGACAATAACACAAATTAAGAGGTGCCCTATAAACTTATAAACTACACAAGGATGAGAAGACTATTTCTGATTCTTTTCTTCTTATTAGCAGTATCTACCGTCAATGCTTTTAGCATAGACAGTATATACGTGAAACAATACAACAGAGTGCACTACTTCTGCTCTGATTCTGTTTTCTATAAATTAGCTCATCATGGATTTATTAAAAGCGTGGATGACTTGTCGGATTATTACGAGGATATATTTAATTATCTTCCTTTAGACAAACAGCTTAAGGAAATATCAAGGGTAAGGCAAGATGCAAAGAAGTATAATTCATCAGAGTTGGATATAGAAGCAAACTATATGTATGCTTTAGTTCTACCTGTGGGTGAAAATAATGATATCTCTTACAAAATAGCCAAAATGGAAGAGGTTGTTAAAAAGGCAGAGAGACAAAACAATATGGTAATGAAAATTAGGGCGATGGAAGCCATATTTAATATATACTGGAAGTCTTCTTTATATGCTAAAGCCTTTGCTCAAACTTACCTTATAGACGAACAACTAAAAAATATCACCGGTGAAGAATATCCCGGAAGAGGGTATGCTTATTATCAAATAGGGAGGGCATATTACTTTTTTCGTAACTATGATAAAGCTATTCCATATCTTCGGCAAGCTTTAAAACCTCCAAAATATTATTTCGATCGTTCCAACTTGTTGGCACGAAATGCAATTGGCTCGTATTATAATTTAATTGGGAATATAGATTCGGCAGAGTATTATTTCAGATCGGCATATTTTAGTGTAGATAATGTAAAGCTGAAGCCGGTTATCGATGCGGTATCGCTTAGTAATATAGGAAAATGTTTGATTAGTAGAGGTAAGCCGGATGATGCAATCCCATATCTTCGTGCCGGACTAAACCGGATGCTCATGGATAATGATTATGAGCTGGCTTCTGATGTTAGTTTAGAATTAGCCAAAAGCTATCTTTTGAAGAATGATTTTAAAAAAACGAAGACCTTAATAGATTCTACTCAGCTATTTATACGAAGAACCGAAAACACAGATCTTTATCAATCATTGTATCCTCTGATGTGTTGTTATTATTCCAAAGTGGGAAATAAAGAGCTGGCACTTGCTTTTTTTGATTCCACGCTGATGATTAATAAATATTTTCAGGATAAGTATAGTAGCCTGATACTTCTAAAGGCTGAACAAGACTTATATGAGACCAAGGCTCGGGTAATGAATGAGGATATGAAAGCCAAGGAGGATGCTTTTAAATACAAAATATTCTATGGAAGCATAATTATACTGATTATTTCGGTTGGGCTTATCTTTTCTATCGTATTGTATCATAGAAATAGGATGGCATATAGGGCTCTGGTATATAAAAATCAAGAGTGGGCAAGCGAGATGTTGTCTTATGCTCCTTATGAGTCTGCGGATGTATTACAGGAAGATGACAAATCAGAAGAAAAAGCGATAGAAGAGGAGCAACCTACACAAGAAGATGTTGCTTTGATGAAAGAAGTACATGAACTAGTTTCGAAAGAAAAGATTTTTAAAAATGCTGATTTGACTTTAGATTTAATGGCTAAACAAATGAGTATAAATAGAAATTATTTATCGAAAGCAATTAACCAAACTACAGGGAAGAATTTTAATACTTATATCAACGAATATAGAGTAAAAGAAGCTATAAAGATTTTATCAAATGAAAAGTCTGATGTCATTTCTATTGATGCTATAGCCTTTGATGTCGGGTTTAATAACCGCACATCTTTTTATCAATCCTTTAAGAAAATAACGGGACTTTCTCCCTCTGACTTTAGAAGTAATAAACCAACTGTATAAACTTCTAAAGGTCTGTCTAATAATCTTATATTTTATTGTAAGTTGTTGTTTGTTATGTGTTTATATATCTTGTGGTAAGGAATTATAAATATTAACCAATGTGTTGAATTTATCACTTACCTTTGATATTATTAAATTCCATAACAGAGGTCCCAACCTTAGTTAATTGAATTATTATTCTCAATTACACAACACACTTTACAAAACAAATTCAGTATGAGGGGCAAATCGAAAAAGATTTTGCCCTTTCATTTTTTTAAGAGGTAATATGATGCGTTTGTATACATGTGCTTAAGCTTTTTATGTAAATTCCCGACATACTTTGATAATTAGGATTATATGGTAAAATGTGAGGACAATCTGTAAATATTTATAAATACTTATATTTATTATGCTTATTACTAGTGTTTTATTTGATAGTAGGCTTCTGCGTGCTTTTATACAAAAAGAAAAAAGCACAGATCATTTGACCTGTGCTTTTCTGTTGTTATGGAAGAATTTTATTTTAGTTTAAATCCTACCTTCGATTTTATATCTGTTGAAGATGCACCGATGATTGCTTCAAAGTCACCATTTTCGGCAACCCAGTCATGTTTATCCGCATCAAAGAAGCTTAGGGCTGACTTGTCAATCGTGAAAGTCACCGTTTTTTCTTCACCTGCTTTCAGGTTTATTTTTTCAAAACCTTTCAACTCTTTTACAGGGCGGGGAAGAGATGATTTCAGATCGCTTATATACAACTGAACTATTTCTGCACCGTCTTTGCTTCCTGTATTTTTTACATTTACAGAGAATGTGATTTTTCCATCTGCTGTCATTTCTTTCTTATCGGCAGATACTTTTCCGTACTCAAAAGTAGTATAGCTAAGTCCGTGTCCGAAAGGGAATAAAGGTTTAATTTTTTCTTTATCGATCCAACGGTATCCCACGAAGATACTTTCTTTATAAGTAGCTTCTTTGTTCACACCCGGATAGTCGCCTAGCTTATGAGCTCCGTTGTCTTCGAGCTTCACTGGGAATGTGAAAGGCAGTTTTCCTGAAGGGTTTGCATCACCTGTAAGAATTGAAGCCAAAGCCGTACCTGATTCAGTACCGTTATACCATGTTTGAACAATAGCCGGAACTTCGTTTATCCAAGGCATTGCTACAGCATTACCCGAAATATTCACAACAACAAAGTTTTTGTTTGCCTTTGCCAGCTCTGAAATTACTTTATCCTGACCATAAGAGAGGCTCAATGATTCGCGGTCATTGCCTTCACTATCCTGTCTGTCACTTTTGTTTAATCCTCCGATAAATATAACCAGATCAACGTTCTTGGCAAGGCTTGTTGCTTCTGCTATCAGTTCGCTTGCTGAGCGTGAGTCGTGAAGGTCTCTCTTTAGCTTTACGCCGTTGTATTCGCTTGTAGGGTCACCTACATAGCCACGTGCATATATAACTTCCGCTTGTGTTCCCACACGATTGATTATTCCGTCCAGCGGAGAAATTTCATATCTAGCTTTTAATGAAGAGCTACCTCCTCCTACTGTCATTGGCTTAATTGCGTTTTCTCCAACTACGAGTATTTTTTTCGTTTTATTCAGATCGATTGGTAATACGCCGTTGTTGTTCTTCAACAATACAATTCCTTCTTCTGCTATTTTGCGTCCTGCCGCTGCATGCTCCGGTGTTCCAAAAGAGCCCCAAGGACGTTTTGTGTTCATTGTAGTACGGAATGCAAGACGAAGAATATTACGAACTTTTTTGTCTACTTCTTCTACCTTTACTTCTCCCGATTGTAATAGTTTCAAGAATGGTTTTGCCAGGTAATAATTGTCATAGGCATTGCTTGCCCCTTCGCTCAGTCCATCAGTCCACGAACCGAATTCCATATCCAGACCATGATAAATAGCTTCCTTTGTGCTGTTTACTCCACCCCAGTCGGATACAACCACTCCATCAAAGCCCCATTCTCCTCGTAAAATGTCATTCAGTAAATATTGATTGTGGCAAGCCCATTGTCCTTTATATCTGTTGTATGCACCCATTATAGCCCAAGCTTTTCCTTCTTGCACAGCCGCTTTGAAAGCCGGAAGGTATATCTCGTATAGTGCACGATCATCTACATTTACATTTACTGTATGACGATCTATCTCCTGATTGTTGAGAGCATAATGTTTTACACATGCTGCGACTCCATTGGCCTGTACTCCCTGTATATAAGGCACTACCATATGTGAAGCCAGATAAGGATCTTCTCCCATATACTCGAAGTTTCTTCCATTGAGTGGCGTACGGTAGATATTTACTCCCGGACCAAGTAGTATATTCTTGTTACGATATCGAGCTTCTTCTCCGATGCTTTTTCCATACAGCGCAGACATATCTTTACTCCATGTTGCAGCCAGACATGTAAGGGCCGGAAAAGCGATACACGAATCGTTAGTCCATCCGGCCTGATCCCACTCATCCCACAAAACTTCGGGGCGAATACCGTGAGGGCCATCTGTTGCCCAATTCTCAGGAATGCCTAAACGGGGAACTCCTGCCGAACTGAATTTAGATTGTGCATGGCACATGGCGACTTTTTCTTCCAGAGTCATTCTGGAGAGCGCATCTTCAACTCGTTGTTCAATAGGTTTTGTTTCATCTAAATAGATAGGTGTTTTGTTTTGCCCTATCATATTTAAGCTTATAGCACCCATGATTAGGATGCCTAACAGCGTTTTTCCTCTTTTCAGCATAAGTATGTAATTAATAATTTAGTATTTTCTTCTTTTTGCAAAAATTGGTCGCAAATATAATCTTTTTATTATTCAGCTTTTAATATTTGAACCGATTCATTTCCAAATGCACGAAATTACAGAACTCGCCGGTACGTTGTAGCTGAATGATTTGTTCCCAAGTTGTACTGTAACAGTGTGCTGTGCAGGGGTGTCATTTAGCAATACAATAGAATAGGTTTTGTCGGGATTTTCAAATGCCGAATAATAGATCCCTTCTACTGTTTGTCCTTCCGACTTAATGCGATGGCTACCCGGTTTTATAACCTTTGACAAATGAGCCATTGTATAGTAATGACTATTTTTGTCTGTTGTTTTATAATCGTTAGAGTCTATCGTGATGCAACCCAAACAAATATCACATCCGCCCGGACGGTCGGGGCCATGCTTATCGTCAAGCATATAGTTCCACATGATAACTGCTTTGTTATAGTTGTTGATCGTACCGATACAAACCTCACGCATGTTCCACATCAAGTCTTTTGCAAATGAATATCCTTCACCCCAAAGCCCGATTGACATTTCTGTGAAATATAAATTCTTGTCAGGACGGCCGTTGTGAATCTTCAGCAACTCCTCTTTATCACCACCATAAGCATGAAAAGCAGCACCATCGATATATTTTGCAGCATCCGTGTCTTCATATATTTTCAGTGGATATTGTTTCTGATCGAAGTTTTCGGCTTTATCTTCATCGTAGTTGTAATTATGATCATACACCAATATTTTAGTTTTTATGCCTGCCTTTTCAAATGCCGGGCCTAATGCAGATTTTACAAAATCTCGTTGTTCCTGCCAAGTCATATATAGAGACATGGAATTACCTCTGTTGAACGGCTCATTTTGTATTGTTACAGCATCTATCTTGAAGCCTTCTGCTTCCATTGCCTGAATATATTTTACAAAGTAGGCAGCATAATCCTGATAATATTTAGGATTTAACTGTCCGCTTGTCCAAGAGTCGAAAGGTTTTAGTTCTTGCAGGTTGTTTACCTTCATCCATTTAGGGCAAGACCAAGGAGAGGCCATAATTTTCACATCCGGATTAATCGCCTTTATTTCTTTCAGAATTGGAAACAGATCGCGTTTGTCATATTCATGCATAGCGAAATTTTCTATTCCCGGTTTGTCACAATATGTGTATTCGTCTAACGAAAAGTCCGAAGCCCCCAGTGATATGCGGATATAGCTGTATCCGTACCCATTCACCGGATCGAATGTTTCTTTCAGTAGTGTAGTTCTGTCCTCGGCTGTCATCTTTAAAAGATTATAACAACTTGACCCGGTTATGGCTGCACCAAAACCGTCCATTTCCTGATATTTCTCTTCAGGATATAGTGTTATTATATTGTCAGTAGCTTTTGTGTCTGATTTAGCAGAAAACGCTACCGAGTCTTTTTGCATAGTCTTTTCTTTATCTGCCGTAGTAGTGTATATTTCTACATACTCCTTTTTCTCGGTACAAGAGAATAAGATAGAACAGAAAAGCGCTGCGTAAACAATTTTTTTCATGAGCATTTAAATTATTCAAATTTCAAAAAGGAGTCTGCATAGAATGAATTCTATACAGACTCCACCAAACAATCTTATTTCAATATGTAACTTCTTTTAATGGACAGCATAAAATTGAGAGTAATTTATATTCTAATGACTGCTAAGTTAGTGTTCGCTAAGTCCTTCAGCTTACATGTAACGATTAATTCGGTACTACCTACACCTCCGGATGTCAACTTGACATCGGCTATTTGTGGTCTAAACTCTATCAAAGGATAAGGTAATGATATGAATAACCTGACTGTCGCATCTTCTGAATTAGAGACTAGATCTGGATCATTCGGTCTCAAATGAGTAGCTATAACGCGTCCACCTGTTAAAGACCAAGGTTTAGAAGATGAGTTTGCAATCTTTCCATTTACTTCAACTTTAATATGGGCGGTACCACTTCCTGACCCTTTAGAATTTGAGGTAAGAAAAGCAACCTCAAGATTATTTGGTGCTGTATCTTGAATTACTTTAATGAAGATTTTTTGATTTGTAACTCGATGATTTAGAACAATATTTGCCTCTCTCTTATATATGGTCCTATTCTCATCTACCTGATAAGTAAGCTGCACCAACCCTAAAGCTGAATAACTTTGAGGTAAAGGTTTTATACTTGATACTCTAACCCAGTTGGCGGAATTAGTTGAAACATAGAAATCGGTAGAAATGGCATTCTCATATCTAGATATAAATTGTAAATTGTAAACCCCACCCTTAACATCATAAACTTTCTCAACAAATGAGTTTGGAGATATTTTTGATTTGTATAAATAACTGTTTACAGCATTTATATCTCCAATTGACAGACTGTCTCTCTGAGCATTGAATATTTGTCCATTTTTTTTTACAATTGTGGGACTACCGTTTCTAGAAGCAGCATAAGAACCATACAACATGATAGAATTAAAATCAAATGGGCCGTAAGGACGGCTTCTGTCAAACCAATTGATAAAGTTATGTAGCTTATTGAGTTTAATATTACTCCAGTTGATC
This sequence comes from Dysgonomonas sp., assembly GCF_035323175.1. Taxonomy (NCBI): domain Bacteria; kingdom Pseudomonadati; phylum Bacteroidota; class Bacteroidia; order Bacteroidales; family Dysgonomonadaceae; genus Dysgonomonas; species Dysgonomonas sp. Next base: position 213,865 of record NZ_DAOKYH010000005.1, read on the forward strand.
TCTATATACTTACCTCTATCGTTTCGTGTATGTTCATGGAATAATCCTATGGCATGTCCTATTTCGTGGATTGCATTGCCTGCACTTGCCCACGATGCTATTTTTATCTGCTGTCTCCCACCTTGTCTTCCAATGCGAGAGTTTGTATCGTTTGAAGTAGGTATAAATTCAATATAGTCTCCTATTTTAGAATTTATAAATCTGAGATTTGTTTTCTTCTCCCATTCTTCTATAGCATCATAGATTCTTTTAGGATTAGGAAACCCATCTTTTATTGTATAATAAACTATACCATTTGGCCATTGTCGTTTTTCACGAGTATGGACATTTGATTTTGTGAGGGTATCACCTTTTAAAGTGCTTTCGTTTATCATATCTTGTATATCTTCTTCTGTTAAGAAAATATCTCCTTGGAATAAATAACCACCAAGAACCTCTTCTACTTCCAGACCATTCCCAAAATCGATAATTCGACCTCCTTCAGATGAGTCTTCTATTTCTGTGGTAATGGAACTTGTACTTTTCGTATAGGCATCAGAGTTTGATTTAGTATTTTCCGGATTAGTGTCAATACTATCTGTGCAACTTGAAAGAAACATGATAAAACTTATAAATACATAATAACGCAATTTCATAATAATTTAGATTTAAATTAATCAAAAAGCTTTCATCTTGTATATAATATGCCTTTGCTTATTATATATAAGATAAGACCTAGCATAACATAGGTCAGAGTTTATTTTATTGAAAAATATTAACTATATATAGTTTTATAAATCTAGATAATTAAATGACTACAACTTTTCTTTGAGTCAAAAAAGTAGTGCGGGTTAACTTATATGTGTCTATTTATTAGTTTGTTATTTGTTTTTGTCTATAGTTAAAAAGTAGTCATTTTGAAGTGTTTTTGGGTTATCTGTTTTTCTGTATTATACCAATTTTCATCACTAAGTTTTCAAACTCGTCACGCGATACAGCGGCTTTATTGCGGGCTTTGGTGCGGTAGTTATAGATAGTGCTCAATGAATAGCGAAGGAAGCTTGCAATCTTTACACTATCTGTTATTCCTAAACGGATCAGGGCAAATATCCGCAATTCGGTATTGAGTAATTCTCCGGGCTTAAGAACTATCTGCTCTTCGCTTATAAGAAGGGTATTGAAGTCTTCTACAAATGTGGGATAAAGACTTAAGAATATATTATCAAAATTCTTATATAATTCTTCCAGCTCATTATCAACAAAGGCTGTTGACTTTAGTGTTTTGAACAAATCATCCAACTGGTTATTCGCAGCCTTCTTATTCAGAGACTTACGATAATCCTCCAATTTGGTGATATATGTTGAGCACAAATCGAAGAAATGTGCAATATATTCCTCTTTTATATGATTTGATTCAGATAGCTGAATATTTACCTCTTTGAGCTGCTTGTTGGTATCCGTAATTCCCTGATTCAAATCGATTAGTTTTACATTCGCTCGATACAGTTCTTTCCTTATTCGCGAAACTCTCTTCATTTGTTTGTATACGTATATCACAGCAACGATAAGGAATACGGTAAGAATACTAATAAGTATAAGGTATAATTGCAGTTTACTTTTTTGTTTTGCTTCTTTCGCCTGATAGGCTGTATTGATAATTGAGTAAAACTCTGAAATACCTATCGTCCTGAATCTTACATTGCAAAAAACAGCATCATCGATAGACGACTTGGTAAATTTATAAGCCTGATCTATGTCCCCTTCTTCATAGTAAACCAACGCCAGACTTTGCAAGGAAGCGTTATCTTTTATTGAGTTTTTAATATCCGATAGGGCTGAAAGGGCAAAATATTTTTTTTGCAGGTTTTGCTTCTTTTTATTCTCATAGACTTTACCCAATAGATATGCCACAAAAGCATAATCCGGGTCATCTTCCGGTATTTCATCCATGAGTTTTAGCAGACGGTTTTCGGCAATTTCTATTTGTCCCTGATAGAATATTTTCTCGGCATATGTTATTCGATATCTCACAGAACTAGAGTCTAAGGCTGTGAGTAATGAGTCTCTATAAGCTTCATTTATCTGAAAATAAGCGTGTCTGTCATTGCTTTGCGCATAATGTCCGTAAAACTGACTATTGGACTCAAAGTAAAGTGGAACTAATTTTTCGGATAATGATTTTCTGTCAATATGATTTAATATATCCTTTGCTTCGAGGTACATGCCTGTTGCAGAGTATAATAGCGACAAGTTTAGATTGGTTTCGTTGATAACGTCTATGCTATTTAACTTCTTCGCTATATCTTGATTCTTTTCCATATAGTAAACCGCCGAATCCATTCTGTATTTCCTGTATTCTTTCGACAGTTTGAAATTTATATCATATTCTTGAGCAAGAGAGAGATCTGATATGTGTAAGAGCTGTTTAAGGCTATTTATCTTTTGCTCTTTCTTTTCATCATAGTATTTTTTGTTATTTATTGCTTTATTCAGTTCATTAATATAACTGTTCCCTATATCGTTTGCAGATACGATAGTAGCAAGAGAATATAAAAATAGGATGATTGGGAGTTTTCTCATATCATAAAGAGCTTATGAAACAGGATCAGACTTTTTTACTTAATAGTGCGAAGTTAATCAAAAAAATGTATCAATATATTTTATTTAATTTTTTCATTTATTCAAAAAAGATAAAAATTATGAGCTATAAGTACAAATAAGAATTTGTTTGCATCTTTTTTATCCCGAATAAGTAAGCATGACAGGATATTATAGTATTATATCGACTATAGATTGACTTTGTTTGCGAATTATTATGTAATATTATAGTGACATTTCATTTAAGATTTGTCTATTGATAAAACGATATTCTGACTATGAAAACAAATAAATATCTGAACATTATGAAAAAGTATCTCTTGTTAATCACTTTTATATGGATAGGCATCTATTGTTTAGCCCAACAGGTAAATCCTGGTAGTCCTACAATACAAGTGAAGGATCTGCAAGCAACCGAATTGCCGATTCGTATATCGAACGTAAACATAGATATAAAAGTAGTAGGTCCACTTGCTGTTACTACAGTTGAAATGACTCTCTATAATCCCAATAAACGTGTATTGGAAGGCGAATTACAATTTCCCTTGGCAGAAGGACAAAATATTTCGCGGTTTGCTCTCGATATAAATGGAAAGCTCAGAGAAGGAGTCGTTGTAGAGAAAGCTAAAGGGCAGGAAGTGTTTGAATCGATAGTCAGACGAGGGGTAGACCCCGGATTGTTGGAAAAAACACAGGGAAATAATTTTAAAACAAGGGTATATCCTTTGTTTGCCCGAGGGACAAGAAAGGTTGTGATTGCTTATGAACAAGAATTGCCGAAAACAGGTGATAATTATCGTTTCTTTCTTCCCGTAGAATACGGAAATAACGAGCTTGATAAATTTAATCTTCATATTACAGTATTTGGAAAAGAAACCCAACCAAAAATAGATAAAACACCTTGGGGAGGCTTTACTTTTAGTAATGAGGGAGATGTTTATCAGGCATCTTATTCTGCTCAAAAGTATAAAGGAAAAGGACAACTCGTGTTTTCTGTTCCTGTAAAAAACGATGCTCTTACTTTTCTTGAAAAAGGTATTATTAGCGGTGAAACTATTTTTTATTCTCAGGTTTTCCCCCCGCTGAAAGAACAATCTCGAGAGGTGCCAAAGCGTATTGCCTTGTATTGGGATGCGTCATCGTCGATGGATAGACGGAACTTTGATTTGGAGGCTAATATGTTATCCGGCTATTTTAAAGAAATAGGAAATGTTACTGTAGATCTTCATACTTTTAACTGTTTTCTGGGTAAGGCTCAGACTTTCAATATTCGGAATGGAAATTGGAACGCCCTTAGAGAAACATTAGAGAAGGTTTCTTATGATGGAGCTACTCGGTTAGGAGCTTTGGATTTTGCAGATGTGAATGCGGATGAGATATTTTTATTCTCTGACGGGTTAAGCAACTTTGGAGAACAGATACAACAGATAGGTGGTACACCAATCTCTGTCGTTTGTTCTTCTTTAAGTGCAGACCATAGTCTGTTGACGTACTTGGCAACTGCCAGTGGAGGAAAATATATAAATCTTTTACAACAGGCTCCGTCTGATGCCGTAAAGTTACTGTTGAATCAAAACTTCAGACTGATATCCGCTCTCTATAATAAAAAAGAAATTAGTGACTTTACAGCGTCAACTCTTATTCTAAATTCCGAATCGGGGTTTTCGGTAACAGGAAAATTGAAAGCCGCAAAAGCTTCTATTACTCTTAATTTTGGAATAGGTGATAAAATTACATATACAAAAACTCTAACTATAGATTCCCGAGATGTGGCTAATTATGGAAATATAGTAGAGCGAGTGTGGGCTGAAAAGAAAATAACTCAGCTGGATATGTTATTTGATAGAAATAAGGAAGAAATCGAAGAACTTGGAAAGAGATATAATATTGTTACTCGTAATACATCATTGATTGTTCTCGAAAATCTTTCTGATTATATACAATACAGGATTGTGCCTCCAGCTGAATTGCTTGAAGAGTATAATAAGAGTGTAATGCAGATAGAAAACGATGAAAAAGCAGCCAGAGAAAGACAAATAAACGGAGTAATCTCCCTTTTTAACGGTAGGAAAACATGGTTCGAAAAAGATTTTACTCAACAACCTGAAAAAGTAGTATCTAAGCCGCGCTCAATAGCCTCCCCTTTTCTAAATGTTCAAAGTGGCTCGGTGAGAGGTGTTGTTGTAGATTCTTCCGGTGTGCCTATTATAGGTGCTACGGTAATAGTACAAGGAACAGATACTGGATCAATAACCGATCTAGATGGAAAATATTCTATTAATGCACGGAATGGGGATATATTGGTATTTAAATTTATTGGGTATGAGCCGAAGGCCGTAAAAATAGAGAACAATGTTGCAAATGCTATTCTTGAAGATAGCCAGATGATGCTCGAAGAGGTAGTAGTAGGTTATGGTATAGAAAGAAGAGTAGATGTGACAGGCTCTGTAAGTACTGTCTCTGCAGATGAGCTACAGTCACTCTCTAACGCTTTGCAAGGCAGGATGCAAGGTGTTCAAATAACAGAGGACACAGGAGCAGGCAATGAAATAGGGATAGAGAATACTGAAAACGGAATTTCCAACCAAGGATATCAAAGTGAAGATGTGAAAGCTGCAATAGAACTAAAAACGTGGAAATCGAATGCTCCATATATAGCCAAATTAAAATCGAAATCGGATGAAGATTTATATCCGGCCTATCTGGCTATTAAGGAGGAATATAAAACAACGCCTTCTTTCTTCTTAGAAGTAGCTTCGTTGTTTGAAGAAAGAGGGTTGAAAGAAAAAGCCTTAATAATTCTATCAAATCTGGCAGAGTTGGAAGCAGAAAATTATAGACTATTACGAGTCTTGGGTTATCGCCTGAAACAGCTTGGCTATAATGAGTATGCCATAGAACAATTTAAGACAGTATTAAGGCTACGCCCTGAGGAACCTCAATCTTATCGAGATTTAGGTTTGGCTTATGCTCAGAATAATCAATATCAAGAGGCTGTAGATATGTTGTACAAAATAGTAGAAGGAAGTTGGGATGATAGATTTCCTGAAATAGAGGTAATTGCCGTTGAAGAAATGAATCAGGTGATTGCTGAAGCAAATCGTAAAAAAGTGACGTTGAATTTATTGAATGTAGATGAAAGATTGATATATAGCATGCCTATGGATATACGCGTAGTTCTCAATTGGGATACAGATGATAGCGATATGGATTTGTGGGTAACAGACCCTTATGGTGAAAAGTGCTATTATAAATATAGGTTTACTAAAACAGGTGGTCTTATGTCATGTGATTTTACCGGAGGATATGGGCCAGAAGAGTTTATGATAAGAAAAGCCGTCAAAGGAAAATACATGATTCAGGCAAATTATTATGGTTCACAAGAGCAAACCGTTATAGGACCAACTACCATTTATTTGGATATCTACACATATTATGCAACGGGTGAGGAAAAGAAGAAGACAATTACTTTACGTTTGTCTCAGAATAAAGAGGTGATAAATGTAGGAGAAGTTGAGTTTTGAAGATACATGTTATAGTTTATAACATATATATTGTTTTGAAGGGGTGGAGATTATGATTCTAAGATGAGTCTTCCTCCCTTCATTAATGAAATAAATAATTACATATATTTTCTATTTCATCCTTCTCCAAAATACTTATATTCGCATAAATTAAAACCCTTTATTTATTATGAAAAAATGCCCATTATTAATTCTTAGCCTGTTTTTTATTTTGTCCGGCTATTCTCAAGTAAAATCATTACCCGATCTTCAGCAAGAGTTTATAAACCTGCGTTTTGGAATGTTTATCCATTTCAATATCCCTACCTTTATGAGTGATGATTGGGCCGATCCTGATACTTCACCCTCAATTTTTAATCCTCGAAAGTTAGATTGTAATCAATGGGCCAAAACAGCAAAAGAAGCCAACATGACTTATGGATGCCTTACCACCAAACATCATAGCGGCTTTTGCATTTGGGATACCAAGACTACAGACTATAACGTGATGAATAGCCCATTGAAGCGCGATGTTGTAAAGGAATACGTAGATGCTTTCAGAAAAGAAGGTCTGGGGGTAATGTTGTATTACTCCATCCTGGATACACATCATAAATTACGTCCGGGCTTTATTAGCCCTAAGCATATAGATATGATAAAAGCTCAGTTGACAGAACTCCTTACCAACTATGGCGAAATAAAAGCCCTGATAATCGACGGGTGGGATGCTCCGTGGTCACGCATTTCTTACGACGAAATACCTTTCGAAGATATATACTATCTGATCAAGTCTTTGCAACCCAATTGCCTTGTGATGGATCTGAATGCAGCAAAGTATCCTACTCAGGCATTATTTTATACAGATATAAAATCGTATGAACAAGGTGCTGGTCAGCATATTTCTAAAGACAGCAATTCTCTGCCGGCTCTGTCTTGTCTGCCAATAAATTCGGCTTGGTTTTGGAAAGAAGATTTTCCTAAAACGCCAGTAAAAGATCCGGTGAAATTGGTTAATGACAATATAATCCCATTCAATAAGGTCTATTGCAACTTTATTCTTAACGCAGCTCCGAACAGGGATGGATTGATCGACGATAATGCTGTTGCCGCTTTTCGCCGGATAGGTAAATTGTGGAAAAATGAAGGAGCATTAAATAACTTGCCTAAGAATGAAGCTCCGATTATCTCTTCGAATATAGCAAAGTTTAAGCCGGCAAATTCGAGTTGGAGCTGGGATATGCAGCTCATGGATTTTGCGAATGATGATAATTTCAAAACAGGATGGGAGTCAAATCCATTGGTAAGCAAACCATGGCTGGAAATAGAGCTAGGCAACAATGAACAGCCATTCAATATGATTACAATAACTGAGAAAAATAACAATAACGATATACAATCTTATAAATTGGAATACCTCCATAATGGAAAATGGCAGACTATTTTTTCAGGAGTAAAATCGGATGTCATTAAAATACATAGGTTTGATAAGGTATGGGGAAATAAAGTTCGCATATCAATAGAGGAATCTAAGAGCTCTCCAACTATAGCAGAATTTGGAGTTTATAACGAACGAAGATAAATTGAAAAAGAGGAGATTTTAAGAAATCTCCTCTTTTGTTTATATCTATATTTTCGATAAAGTAGATGTGTCTATTCTATCATTCCTCAGATTTGTTTTCCTCAACTGGCTATGTTTTGTATCAAAAAAAGCCTCTCTTTCCTTATATATCAGAATTTCAGTTGTTATCATTGTTATGCAATAAACGACAAACGGGATAATTATAAAGTACGGAATATATTCTACATTTCCGTTAAACCTGAAATTACTTAAAGCCAGAATTAGCAAATAAAGGAAAAACACGATGTATGAAGCTTTCTGTATTGTTCTATATTTCTTATACCTTTCCATAATCAGTGGCATTTAATATGTTACAAACTATAAGAAATTGTATTTTCTTAATGATCAAACGAGAAGTATATTCATACGCAATCCTTTCTTTAGAATCGTTTTTAATTTAGGTTAAGAGTAAATATAAGATTTAAAATGCAGATTTACAAATATTTTATAGAGTATTCACAATGTGTTATACCTCCAAACAAAAAGGCTTGTAATGAATTTTCACTACAAGCCTTTGCTATTCTGTTAATGTTTGCTTATTCCACACCTTGTATTCTGAACGAATAACCTAGGTTCTGATTAGCCGGAATCATGTATTGCGGCAGTGGCAGAGGTCCGCAACTTGCATTACCTAGACCTTGTTGAACACAATCCAGACTTAAATAAACTTCGGGTTTACGGATCTCATTCAATTTGAAATCATGCACGGCTTTCCACAACGCCTGATCGGTGAAATGCAGAGCACTAAATCCTAACCTGTCTTTCGATTGGATTTTAATCCCTTTCTTATTTTGGTCTGTGATGGTAACCCATCTTACATCTTCCCTATTACCCATGCTTTGCGCTCTCACATAGTGCTCTTGCTCCATTCCTTTTGCAGTGGTCTGATATTGCCCTATGTATGCAGAAACCTTTCTGTCCGAATAGTTTTCGTGAGGGCCACGTCCATAATAACGGACATTTTCCATTCCTTCCGGCAATACGACTTGCAAGCCCAAGCGGTGAACAAATGATCCTGCAGAAGGAGACGTGAAATTCGCATCTACATCAATTGTTCCATCTCCGTAGATCGTATACTTTACAGTATATGGGATTCTTACTTCCTTCGGGCTTTTTATTGTAGCTGTAGTGGCAGACAGAATAGTTAGAGATTTCTTGTCCGGCGACAGTTGATAACTGAACATCGGTTTGTCATTCTCTGTTGTATAATAGTTCTGATCGGTGTATTTGTCGTTATTCACACTACGATACCAGTTGAGGTTAAATCCGCTTTGGTTATGTATCATTTCCTTTCCTCCATACTGAAGAGAAGTCATTATACCTGTTTGTGAGTTGAATGCAGTCTTGAAATCACGTCCGCCTATTACAAGGTTGTCACCTTGTGTGCTCACTTGTAGGTCACTCATAGATGATGTGTCAACCGAAGATAAAGGCTGTCTGGCGTTCAGGGCAAACTGTGCTGATGCCATTTCATAACCTGCTTTTTCCCAATTCGTATCGTTCTTTAGTGTGAAGTATATATTCAATAGATACTCGCTTCCTGCATCCAGATTTTTATTATATGGGACAGTGATTGTCGTTTTTTGGTTCGGTGCTAAGTCTATCGAAGGCATTGTTCCCGATTCGGATTTAACACCATCTTTAAGAACTTCCCATTTTATATTAAACTCATTCAGATTGGTAAAGTCATACTTATTTTCAATCTCAATTTTGCCTGTATTCAACGATAGTTCACGGAATTTGATGTATTGATATATTTTCTTTATCTCCAGCAGCTTTGCTGTAACTCTACGATCGGGAGTTGTTAATCCGTTACATACAAAGTCGAAGTCATTTGGTTTGTCACCAAAGTCACCTCCTAGGTAATATTGATTGTCCGGTTTTCCGTACATGTTCAATCCCTGATCTACCCAGTCCCAAACGCATCCGCCTATCATACGTTGCGATTTGTTTTCTATATAATCCCAATATTCGGCGATATTGCCCGGTGCATTCCCCATCGAGTGAACATATTCGCACAAGAAATAAGGTTTGTCGGTATCTCTTTGGTCAAAGGCAGCCATACGTGCCAAATCGGGATACATGTGAGAGTCTATATCTGCTACTTCATTCTTGCCTTCATAGTGAACAGGGCGTGATGGATCGAGCAGCTTAGCTACTTTATACATCTCATCGAAGTTGTCGCCATTTCCACCTTCATTGCCCAAAGACCAGAAGATAACGGACGGATGGTTCTTGTCTCGTTGTATCACTCTTTCTATTCGGTCTTTGAATGCCGGAATCCAGCTCGGCATACCACTTATCGAATGATTGCCATGATTTTCGAGGTCGGCCTCATCCATTACATACAATCCGTAATAATCGTATAAGGCATACATCCTTGGGTCGTTAGGATAGTGGCTTGTGCGTATTGTATTCAGATTATGTTGCTTCATCATCACGATGTCCTGTATCATCGATTCTACAGGGACAGCTTTTCCGAATCTGGGATGAATGTCATGCCTGTTTGTTCCTTTAAAGAAAACCTGTTCGTTGTTGATATAAACACGTTTGTTCTTTATCTCTATTTTTCTGAATCCAAACTTCGAGGACATTGCTTCCAATACATTTCCATTATTGTCTTTCAGGGTAATGATTGCAGTATAAAGGTTCGGCTTTTCGGCAGACCATAGCGACGGGTTCGTAACACTAGCCTTTATATCATACTCCTGTTCTTGGTTTGCCTTCAATGCTCCAACAGGTTGTGTGATGTTTGCAACCTCCTTGCCTTTAGTATCTAAAAGTGATACACCTAGAGTCGTCGTTTGAGATGCTTTTTTATCATAATTCTTTATCGAAGCTTTCACTTTGAAAAGGGCAGAGCTGTAATCATCTCCTTTAAAATCTGACTGTAAGAAGTAGTCACGTACATGTACTTTAGGTGTTGCGTATAAGTACACTGGACGATGAATTCCACTCAGGCGGAACATATCCTGATCTTCTATATAGCTAGCATCCGTCCAGCGATAAACTTCGGCAGCAATGGTGTTTGTTCCTGCTTTAACGTAATTTGTAATGTTAAATTCGGCAACATTGTTTGCACCTTGGCTATAGCCTACTTTTTTACCGTTTATCCATACATATATTCCACTGTATACACCATCGAAGTGTAAGATGATTTCTTTGCCATCCCAATCTGCCGGAATAGAGAAATCACGGCGATACGATCCTACGGGATTTACTTCTATCTCGTTGGTGTATCCTTTTTGCGGTTGTATAAATGGAGGATTATTCTTGAATGGATAAGTTATATTCGTATAGATGGGTGTTCCGTATCCGTGCATTTCCCAGTTGGAAGGCACAGGTATTTCTTTCCAAGACGAAACATCATAGTTTGTCTTATAGAAATCTTTAGGACGTTCCGAAGGTTTTTTTACCCAATTAAATTTCCAATCACCATTCAGAGATAAGTACAAGGACGATGACGGTTCTTCCCAAGGTTTATCGAAGCTTTTATCTTTTTTAAGGCTTTCTACAGAAGGGAAGGGGATATAAGTTACGTGTCCGGGTTCTTTGTTTATTGCAAAGATTGTTTCATTCTCCCAGTCGTTTTTACTTGGTTTTAACTTTTCCTCTTTAGGCGGTTTGATATTCGTAGGAACCAGCCTCCATGTTTGAGAAGAGTTTGGAAGTTGCGACAACTGCGCGCCGATGGCATCCTCTCCGGTGAAAGCCAGTGCCATTTGGCTCGCTTTATGAATGATGGCAAAAGCACCTGTACCTGTTACATTCAATTGCCATTGCTGGTTTATGTTTGACTTGTTACTATCCCACTGAATGATTGGATTCCCATTCCCTGTTGTCGTATTGTTGTTGTCAATACTTTTGTAAATAAAGGGGTTGGAGATCATGTAAGAACCGTTTGTCAACTTTTCTATTTTCCACACTTGCCCTTGGCTGCTCTTTTCATTTTTCGATAAATAAAGAGATGCGGCATTGTCGTGCACGTCTCTGTTATCTACTACAAAACCTGAGGGGCTAACAATCTTGTATAAGATGTTTGGGTTTATTTCCTGAGAGAAGAGTTTTGGGCATATTAACATACTCAGGAAAAAACAAAAATAAATAATTCGCATTCGCTTTAATTTTTAATAAATTCTGTTTTCTGATACTTTAAGGGTGTTTTTTCGAATGTTAAAGATAATATTTATATTCATAATAATACTAACCGCTGCCTCACATTCCCGATATATTGTATATTCTCTCATCAATTCATTTTTTTGCGACTGTAGGGGTGATTCCTTGTGGTCGCCCGAATATAAACGGGCAGGGACAAGCCACTGCCCCTACTTATTCATCACTTTTCTAAATAATTATCTATTATAAACAACATTATTATAACAGATATGGCAAAGTATACCGAAAGGCTGGCAGAAAAGATTGTCTCGCTGATAGAAGAAGACACATATTCTATCACAGAGATTTGCAAACACCTGAAAATAACCCGCAAATCATTCTATGAATGGAGAGACAAGAAACCCGAGTTTAGAAAAGCAATAGAAGCCGCAATTGAAAGCAGGGATGAGGCTTTGGCAATCACTGCCCGCCGATCGTTAAAGAAAAAGCTGGAAGGCTACACCCTCACCGAGATACGGACTACCTATGTACCTGATAAAGAGAATCCAGAAAAACTAGTACTGAAAAACCGGGTAGTCAGACAAAAAGAATATGCCCCCGACACACACGCTATCAGGCTGGTATTGTTGCACAACGAAACAAAGGAAGAAG
>NZ_DAOKYH010000006.1:0-223510 GCF_035323175.1 Dysgonomonas sp.
GTAACTGTTATTTGAAAATAAAGGAACTGAAAGAACAGAGAAGTGATATTTGCTTGGTTTTCTTTCAGTGAAGGTGTAATTTTTTAGGGCTGAGTTGAAAAAATTCTGCCCTATTTGTTTGTCTCTTCAATATCACCAACTTTACACCGCTGATTATCAATGTTTATATCATAAAATCACACTAAGTAAAAGAGACTTTCAGGTGCAATTTTTCACCCTGAAGTCATCATATACTATTGCATTTCATTAATTAAAATCAGAATTATATGGAATGTAAGGATCTTACTTTTGATAAGTTACCCGAAGCGGTTGCTTATCTTATCGAAGCGGTTGCAGAGATTAAATCGCTTGTAAAAAATAAAACAGAACTACCCGAAAAACGGATTCCGATCGGAATTGATGATGCTTGTCGAATTATTCAAAAAGCAAAGCCCACAATTTACGCTTTAGTAAGAAAAGGATTATTGCCGAGCTATAAACGAGGGAAAAAGCTATTCTTCTTTGAAGAGGAGCTTTTGGAGTGGATAGCCAAAGGAAAAAAGAAAACCATTTTGGATATCAGAGCCGAAATGGAAGCCGACCTATATTCTAAGTCGAGAAGGCGATGAATCTATTTGATTTGCAGAAAAACTTTTGGCGACTTGATGAACAAGAAAGCTTTAGCGGAAATGAAACACGTTTATATTTCTTTCTTCTATACTTGGCTAATCGTTCATACTGGTCTGGATGGATCGAATATGCAGATAAAAAAAATGGTTGCAAATGCAAATATTTCTCTCCAAGTTTTAAAATCAGCTAGGGAGAAATTGAAAAATGCTCAGCTAATTAGCTTTGTCACCAGAGGTGGATTTAGGGTTAAAACTAAGTATCAGATTCTAGAACCTAACTCTACACCTAAACTCTCATCCTATAATATAAATACTAAAGAGAAAAATAATAATACCAATACTTATGGAAAAAAGAAAGGCTTTATCCATTCGGGAAGTGACTTCGACTAATGTTACATTGTATGACATCCTAAAGAATGATATTCAGGATATAGTAACCCGTGAAAAAGAAAAGATAGAACAGCAGAGGTTACCTCTTAATCTGGACTATTCTGAATTCTGTGACCTGTTTATTTTGTTTGGTTCTTACAATTTTAAAAGACAGAATCAGCAACATGATTTTGTTATAGATGCAAATAATGAGTTTATAATAAAACAACTATACCTGTATATAAAAAATGACTCTTCTTTTGATGGGGATCTGAATAAAGGAATCATGCTTCAAGGGAAATATGGCTGCGGAAAAACTGCTATTCTTGAAACTTATACTTTGCTTCATAATCACATGATACTTCGTTTTGCAATACCTATCCCTCTATTCACATTCATCAAATCGGTGAATTTGCAAGAGCAGCTCATGAAGCAATCGATCCAATCATTTACATACAAACCTTTAGTAATTGATGAGTTTGGCAGGGAGTCGAAAACGATACAAGACTATGGAAATATTCTAAGACCTATTTCCGAGTTATTAAGTGTCAGGTTAGATATCGGAGCAATAACTCATGGTACTACAAACTTCACATTAGAGACTTTAGCTTCTAATGATTTCTATGGGGGAATGATTGGTGACAGGCTGAAAATGATGTTCAATTTTATCACTCTTAAGGGTGATAGTAGACGTAAATAATTGCTCAATGAATCAGCGGATGCAATATCCCCACCATTCGCCAAATTAAGCGGAGCAAGTTTATGTTTTGGTATGCCCAAAACAACTTGCTTTCCGCTTCCGATGGTCGCAGAAAGGGATCATCCCGTTGGTCTGATGTATAACATTTAAGAATTAAAAAGATGATAGAATATCGTAAAAAAGGAGGTCGTCCGAAAAAAGATTTTGGACAGAAAAAGACCTATCGAATCAACATAAAATTGATAACAGAAGAGTATTATTCTTTAATCGCAAAAGTGAAAAATACAAAGACGACAATTAGTGACTTTGTTAGAGATTGCCTGAAAAAAGGATATGTAAAAGAACGGATCACGGTTGAGCAACTAGACTATATCCGAAAACTTTGTGGAATGGCAAATAATCTGAATCAGATTGCCCGACAAGCAAATACACAAGAATATCGTAATATCGCTATTGAGTTTCAATCTATGGCTGAAAGAATAGATAATGTAATAAAGCGACTTGAACAATGATAGCAAAGATTATAAAAGGAAAAGGTTTTAAAGGCTGTGTCAATTATATTTTGGATAGCAAGAAAAGAACAACACTTCTGGAAGCAAAGGATGTTAGACTAAAAAGCAAAGCTTCTATCATTCAGAGTTTTGTTTCACAGGCAAAGTTGAACCCAAATCTAAGTAGATCAGTGGGTCATATCTCATTAAATTTTTCGGCACAGGACAAGGATAAAATTACTAATGAAATGATGGTGACAGTGGCTCGTGACTATATGCAGAAAATGGGTATTAAAGATACCCAATACATCATTGCGAGACATTTTGACAAAGAGCATCCACATATCCATCTATGCTTTAATCGGATTGATAATAAAGGAAAAACAATATCTGATAAAAACGACAGATATAGAAGTGAAAAGATCTGTAAGGAGCTGACAGCCAAATATGGTCTGTACATATCTTCTGGCAAAGAGAAAGTAAAGACTAATCGACTAAAAGACCCTGATAGAACTAAGTATGAGATATATAATCTACTTACTCAACTTGTTCCAAAATGTAAAAGTTGGAAACAGCTATTATATAATCTAAACAGATATGGTGTTGATTCGCAATTCAAATATAAAGGACAGACAGATGAGATACAGGGTATCACTTTTACTAAGAATGGATATTCATTTACAGGCTCTAAGGTTGATCGAATGTTTAGCTATTCCAAAATAGACTATCAGCTAAAACAAAATGGATTTTCACTGAATCAAACCCAAAACAAGAGCCAGCAGCAAAGTCAGACGAAAGATATTGTTGAATCGACTTTGGATGCTTTATCCGGAATTGGCAGTATGCAAGTTCACGGAGATGATTATGAAGAAGAAGTATTCAAAAATAGGATGGAATATGAAGAAGAGAAACGTAAGAAGAAACGACAATTCAGACCTAAATTTTAAACCTATAAATTAAAACATTATGAGCGATTTATCCACTATAAGTGTCATGTTTGAAGAATTAAAACAGATACTAAAACGAGTAGAATCTAATTCTACAAAACCAGAGAGTTCTCTAACACAAGATATAATCAGCACATCCGATTTGGCAAATATTACAAATCAAGTCAGCCAATCAGAAGAACTGATTCTGCAAAAATTAGAGCAGCTTGAGCAGGCTCAAACAGCTCCAAAGAAAGTGCATCATCGTATTTCTATAGATATTACCTCTTCGCGGGTATTTATCACAATTATGGTAATTGGGCTTATGCTACTTGCCTCCTTATTCTTTCATTATAGGCAAAGGGAGGTTATCAATAATCTATCAGATAATGACTTGAAATATCGTTATATCAAAGCCTTTAATAAAGCTGATTCCGTCAGTGTTTACATGCTTGAAGACGTATTTGAATACAATCGAGATTCGAAGGTTATTAAAGAGATCCGTCAATCTGTCGAAAAATATGAGCAAGAAGTCATAGATAGAGCTAGACGTATGGAGCAGGCTGAGTTGAAAGAGCAAGAAGCTAAGAGGCTTCAAAAGGAAGCCAGTAAACTAAAATCGGAGTAATTCCTTTCTCCATCAGCTATACAAAGATATATACCAAGAATAAATCAGCAAGACCATAGCCTGACGGTTTTCCTGAAAATCTTCCTTTTTTCAAAAGAGTATTTTCAGGAAAAGTCTTGCATTTTTTATTCTTGTTGTATGGGAGGTGTATAACAGTTTTAGAAAGGGGAAGTATTTAAGTTCCCTGCTATCATTTCGGCTTGTTTGAGCACAGTTTCAGTCGCCAGCATCTGCATATCAGGTGGATAACCGTATTTTCTTAGTAATCGTTTTACTGCCACCTTCAATTTGGCTTTTACACTTTCTTTTATTGCCCAATCAATTGTTGCATTTTGTTTTACCGTTTCGGATAATACAACAGCCAATTCTCTCAACTTTTCTTTCTGCATCAGTTCTAATGCACTATCATTGTTGGCGACAGCCGTGTAAAATGCATACTCAAAGTCAGTTAAACCCATCGCACTAGCTTCGCTATTGCTCTGTACTATATCTTTACTTAGATTGATCAATTCTTCAATAACTTCTGCTGCTGTGAGGATCTTATTGTGATATTTTTTAATCGAATTTTCGAGCATCTCCATCAAAGATTTACCCTTTATCAGGTTCTTTTTAGCAATACCCTTTATCTCATCATTCAAAAGCTTTTTTAATACTTCTAGAGCAACGTTCTTGTGCTCCATCCCTTTTAGTTCCAATAAAAACTCTTCCGAAAGGATGGAAATATCCGGCTTTTTCAATCCAGCTGCATCAAACACATCAATCACCTGCTCACTTACAAGTGCTTTGTCGATCACTTGCCTGATGGTAGTTTCTATTTCTTCATCTGTTTTTCCACTACCTGTGATGTCAAACTTAGCAAGACGAGCTTTTACTGCTTGAAAGAAAGACACTTCGTCTTTCACATCCATTGCCTGTTCGTGCGGAATAGCTATGGCAAATACTTTTGACAAGGCTGTCACTTCATTGATAAAACGTTTTTTACCATCACCTAAACCCAGTATATGCTCTTCGGCCGAAAGAATAGTTGAAAGTTTTACGGAAGTATCGGCATCGAAATAATTTTCGTATTCGAAACCATGAAACATATCCGAAACTATTTCTATTTTTTCGAGCAACATAGCAACCGCCTGTTCTTGTGCTATGGTAGGATCACCTTTTCCTCCGGCATCGGAATAGAAAGAGAGCGCTTTTTTGAGATCGGATGCTATACCCAAATAATCGACAACCAACCCTCCTGGCTTGTCTTTATACACACGGTTTACGCGTGCAATAGCCTGCATCAGGTTGTGCCCTTTCATAGGTTTGTCTATGTACAGTGTATGCATACATGGAGCATCAAATCCGGTGAGCCACATATCGCGAACAATAACCAGTTTGAGTTCATCGTCCGGATTTTTCATCCGTTCGCTCAAGGCTCGCCTTTGTTCTTTAGTGGTGTGATGTTTCGATATTTCGGGACCATCAGACGAAGCCGAAGTCATTACTACTTTTATTGCACCTTTACTTTGTTCGTCCGAATGCCAATCGGGACGAAGAGCAACAATGGCTTTGTACAGCTCGGCAGCTATGCGGCGACTCATACACACAATCATCGCTTTGCCATCGAAGACCTCCTGACGCTGTTCAAAATGCAGAACAATATCCTGCGCTACATTTCGAATGCGATTTTCACTACCTACCAATGCCTCGAGTTGAGTCCATTTGGCTTTGGCTTTTTGTGTTTCGGTCAGTTCGTCCTGATCCAATTCATCGTCCAGCTCTTTTACCAGAAGTTTTCCTTTTTCATCCAGATTTACTTTAGCCAAGCGGCTTTCGTAAAATATGCGCACAGTTGCTCCGTCTTCAACAGCCTGAGCAATATCGTAAATGTCCACATAGTTTCCAAAGACTGCCGGAGTGTTTACATCGGTGCTTTCTATCGGAGTGCCTGTAAATCCCAAATAAGTGGCATTGGGCAAGGCATCACGCATATATTTGGCAAAGCCATATACTATTTTCTTACCTATCACTTGGCCCGACTCGTCTTTGTCGTCCACAGTTTTGGCTGCAAAACCATATTGGGTACGGTGTGCCTCATCGGCAATCACCACGATGTTTTCTCGGTCGGACAGTTGCTCATAAACATTTCCTTCTTCGGGTTGAAATTTCTGTATGGTCGTAAACACCACTCCTCCTGAAACCACTTTCAGTAATTCTTTGAGGTGGGTGCGGTCGGTAGCTTGCACAGGTTCTTGGCGAAGTAATTGTTTGGAAGCGGCAAAGGTATCGAATAGCTGATCGTCCAAATCGTTGCGGTCGGTGATTACAACCACCGTGGGATTTTCCATTGCCAGCACTATTTTTCCGGTATAAAACACCATCGACAACGATTTACCACTACCCTGTGTATGCCACACCACACCGCCTTTACGATCGCCGATGGGCTGGTGTTTAATATCGGGCAAGCCATAAATTTCTGGTGCTTCGCTTACTATATTGCTTTGTGCTTGAAGATGGTTGGATGCACGCAAGGTTGATTCTACTGCACGGTTTACGGCATAATATTGATGATAGGCGGCAAGTTTTTTTACGGTTTGTATGTTAATGACCTTTGTTTGAGGATCTTCTTTTTTGTTTTGCTCGAATACGATGAAGTGGCGTACAAGGTCGATAAGCGTATCATGATTGAGCATCCCTTTTATAAGCACTTCCATTTGACCTACCAAGTGCGATGCTTCGGCAAGACCATCGACAGATTTCCATGCCATAAAACGGCTAAAACCTGCCGATATGGTTCCAGCACGAGCCTCCAAGCCGTCAGACACCACCACGAAGGCATTGTAGGTAAACAATGATGGGATAGCTTGTTTGTAGGTTTCTATCTGATTATATGCCATGCGGACAGTAGCATTTTTATCTGTTGGGTTTTTCAGTTCTATGACCACCAAAGGTATTCCATTGACAAAAAGTATGAGGTCGGGGCGTTTGCTTACGCCGTTTTCTATCATCGTAAACTGATTGGCTACTACAAAATTGTTGTTGTGCGGACGCTCAAAATCGATGAGCCACACACGGTCACCACGCTCTTCGTTGCCCACACGCTTCAGTACGGGGATGCCTTCGGTGAGCAGACGGTGAAAGGCTTCGTTGTTCGCTAACAACTCGGGCGAAGCTATGCGCTCTACTTGCCGTACGGCATCGGCTATAACGTCTGCCGACAGGTGCTTGTTGATATGCTTGGCAGCTGCCATCAGCCTGCCGGTGAGCAAAGTTTGTTCGTAACTACTGCGTTCGGGCGTATCGCCATCGGGGGCTATGTTAGGTGCATAGATGTATTCGTAGCCTAGATGCTCGAGTAGCTCTATGGCAAAGTTTTCAATGCTTTGTTCAGTGATGCATGCCATATTTCATCCTCCTGTATTTCTTGTGCTATATAATCTGTATAGCTTTTATATTCATTGATATAAGCATCTTTGTCTACATTGTATAATATTTCGCTAGCAGAGAAAGAGTAATCATTCATTTCAAATTCACCATAAATATCGTCCCAATAGTCATTAAATGTATCATTTTCGTAATAATCTACATCTTCTTGTTTTCCAAATTGAGGTATTTCAAGCTTATTTTCAAATATTCTAATTAAAAAACAACTAAGAATTTCAATACTATCAAGAAGAAACTCTTTTGTCAATGAATTAACGCGATTATTCCGGTCTTGAATTTCATCTAAAGTTTTTCCATGAGATGTTGTCCCTATTTCGTTTCTCAAGTTCCCAAGATGTTGTCCTATGGTTCCTAACGAAGCTGAAACATTCATTTCGAAATCTTTATCGGTAAATCCTAAGGCTTTAGTCGCATTTTTCAAAACCCCATTCATTGTGGATTTATCTTCAAGATTTATCCCATTTAGTTTGCAAATTTCTTTTCCAATACTTTCGAGCATGGCTTTTGAATTTTCAAAAGCTAAACTAAAATCTGAATCAACAAAAGTTTCAATACGGTTTATGTATTCCGATAAAATATTCCATCGTCCATGTTGCTCTATAACTTTCCGTAGTTTTTCCATGCTTCACTCTTTTATATTTTTACTCCTACCTCGCCACTCATTAGCTTAGGTAGCAAGGTGTCACGTAATTTTGTGAGAGTTTGGATTTGCTTATTATTTTGAATTATTTTAGTAATTATTGGAGAAATAATATTATTCATCTCTTCAATTTCATTTGGTGTAGGTACTAAAACAATTGCTTCATCTAAATCTTTTCTTTTTATATGCCCCATTGTAGTAGCATGACTTTCAGCTATTGAAATGAATTCTACAAGATGATGTTTACACCATAGATAGTAGAACCATTTTGGAAAATCATGTGACGAAACCTTAAATAAATGCTGGTTTAAGATACATTTATCTCCTGTCCAAATTTTTACCATTAATGAGGCTGACCATGCAAAAATGACATCACCATTTTCTACAATATATTCATCTTTCACATCTGTTGTTGCCCAATCTGAATTTTCGCTGAATCCTGCACTCAACTCTTTTATTTTTAGAACAGGTAATTTTTCAAGATCATTTTTAGGTGGATATTTTTGGCAAGCAAGCCCATTTAAAAATTTAGCAATAGAACTTAATGGCTTTTCCTCCCAATCTTTTTTTGCTTTTAGGATAAACCATTCACGAAAAAGTGTTTCGGCAATTGATTCAAGAGTTGCATTTTGACGCTGGAGCAAATCCACTTTGTCGTCCAAGCTACTCAATACTTTGGCAATGTCTTCTTGTACATTAATGGGAGGTAATAAGATAGGTAATTCTCTTTGAGCTGTTATACCAACATACGATCTAGTAGAACCACTATTTCCATGATTCTCTAAAACGCCCTGAAAAATAGAAGAACTGAAATAATACTTTAAATAAATATTATTAAGTTTATTATAGTCCTTTACCCTATAATATGTAACTTGAGGAGTTAACATAATATAGGGAGTTTTTAAACATCCAACTATTGCAGTTCTACCTAAAGTAGCTTTGTGTGTTAATAGGACATCATTTGTTATTGAAAATCCTTTTTGTAAAGTATTTGCTTGCTCCTCCGAAATAAAACTGCAATTTTCCACATCTACCTTACCTCCTTTTATATCAGAAGCCATAATAAATGGGATTCCTTTCTTAACAAAGTCAGAACCTTTAGGGTGAATATTACCATGGTTTCCGTCAAGGGGTTTTTCAATAATATCTTCCTCTACAAGATCATTAACTGTTTTATTTTCCCAATCAATAGGAACCATTCCTAAATCTGTCTCTTTCCACTCACTCATTTCATTTCTATTTTAGCCAGATTTTCCAAAATACGTTTGTTTAGTTCGGCTTCTTGTTTTAGCTGTCCATCTAGTTCAGCTTGTAATGAGGCAAAACGTTCAGCAAAGTCAAAGTCGTCTTCCTCGTCAGGTAAGCCTACATAGCGTCCGGGGGTGAGCACATAGTCGAGTTCTGCAACACGAGTAATAGGCACCGAGGCACAAAAGCCTGCAACATCCTCATAGTTACCATCGGTATTTCGCCAATTATGGTAGGTAGAGGCTATTTTTGCTATATCATTATCATCGGGGTTCACTGTACCGTTTGATAATTCGCGTGTGCGGCGATTGATGAGGTGTCCCAAGTTGCGAGCATCTATAAAGAGTATTTCATTTGTCCGATTACGGAATTTTCCGTTGCTGCGGTTACGACTCATAAACCACAGGGCAGCGGGTATCTGTGTGTTAAGAAACAGTTTAGCAGGCAGGTTTACGATACAGTCTATCAAGCCCTTTTCTACCAAAGCCTTGCGAATTTCGCCTTCACCTCCTGTTTTAGAAGTAAGTGCACCTTTTGCCAACACCACTCCGGCTTGTCCGCTAGGTGATAGATGATAGATGAAGTGTTGCAACCATCCAAAGTTGGCATTGCTCACAGGAGGTGTTCCGTATTGCCAGCGTCCATCGTTTCGTAATAAGTCGCCTCCCCAGTCGCTCACATTGAAAGGTGGATTGGCTATGATATAATCGGCTTTGATGTCTTTGTGTGCATCGTTAAGAAACGATCCTTCGTTGTTCCACTTTACTTGTGAACTGTCTATTCCACGAATGGCAAGGTTCATCTTGCACAACCGCCAAGTGGTTTGATTGCTTTCTTGCCCATAAATCGAAATATCATTGATACGACCTTGGTGGTCGGCAACGAATTTTTCGGATTGTACAAACATTCCACCCGATCCACAGCAAGGATCAAACACACGACCTTGGTAAGGTTCGAGCATTTCGACTAACAATTCAACAACACTGCGCGGCGTGTAGAACTGACCTCCCTTTTTGCCCTCGGCAAGAGCAAATTCTCCCAAAAAATATTCAAACACATGTCCTAATACATCGGCACTTCGTGCTTTGGCATCACCCAACGCAATATTTCCTACAAGGTCGATAAGTTCACCCAAACTGGTGGGGTCAAGATTTTGTCGGGCATATACTTTGGGTAACACTCCTTTGAGCGAGGGGTTTTCTTTTTCTATGGCATCCATGGCATCATCTATCAACTTACCAATAGTGGGTAGTTTGGCTTGCGACAACAGTAACTTCCAACGTGCCTCTTGGGGTACAAAAAACACATTTTCAGCTTTATATTCATCTTTGTCTTCAGGGTCGGCACCTTGGGCTTCTTCTGCCTTCAGTTTGCCATAAAGCTCCTCAAAAGCATCTGAAATGTATTTCAAGAATATCAGACCCAATACAACGTGTTTGTACTCGGCTGCGTCTATGTTTTTACGTAGTTTATCAGCTGTTTTCCACAACTGTTTTTCAAGAGGTTCTTCCGTCACTATTTTTTGTTTTGCCATAATTATTTTTAATTTTTATTTGAGGTTAGAATAATATGTGAATTAACTATATACAGTCATTCTCCTATACCCAATTTTCTCCAAAGCACCATTCTCTGCGACTAGTTTCAAATTGCTAATTACTGTCACACTAGATATATCTTAAAATAATACATATAATCTTTTCTTGATAACCCTCCTTTTCATAATATATCAATTATCTAGAACCTCCCAATATCCACCCCTTGCTGAGCCATGACGGACAATAATACCTTCTGTTGTCATTTTTTGAAGGTGATATTTAACACCATCAGAAGTTATACCTAATATGGCTGAAATTTCGTTGCGTGTTATTTTGGGATTGTTGTGTATTTGTTCTATGATTCTATCTTTTGTTGAATGTGGTGTTCTGTTTTCAAGAGCCAAAGTTTCATCAATTACACCTAAGATAAACTCTATAAATGGCGTACAGCCATCTTCTCCACCACTAACTGCAATAGCTTTATAATATTCCTTGCGATATTTATAAACAATATTCTCAATAGGCAGATTTTTGAATACAGGTCGCCAATTGGCGAGGATAAGCGTTTGCCACAATCTGCCTGTTCGTCCGTTACCATCTGAGAAAGGATGTATAAATTCAAATTCATAATGAAATATGCTACTCTTTATCAAAGGGTGTTCTTCTGTATTATTCAACCACTCAAAAAGTTCTTTCATTAACTGTGGTACTCGTTCAGCAGGAGGTGCATAGTGAATAATCTCTTCTCCCGAAGCCACACCAACACCCTTACTTCGGAAATGCCCTGCATCATCAATCAATCCTGTTTCCATTGTAAGATGTGCCTTAAGCAGATCTTCCATGCTGTTCGGATTTAACGTTTCAAGTAATTCATAAGTTTTAATAGCATTGCGAATCTCTTGCACCTCATTAATAGAAGCTATGACAGGTTTACCATCAAGAATAGCCGTAATTTGATCTATAGTCAAGGTGTTACCCTCGATAGCCAAAGACCCTTGAATCGTTTTTATTCGGTTAATTCGATGTAGCCTTAATTCCTCCTGAGCATAAAAACTACCCACCGCTTCGCTTATCTTAGAAACGAGGTCTATAATCTTTGGTGTAATCTTATATGGTGGCTTATATGACATTTAACAAAGGTAAAAAACAATTTCATTTTAGGGTAGTTAACAGGGTAGTTTTTATTGAGTAGTACTACCCAATAAATATTTAGATGAAATATTGGATAATATTTACATTACTTCCCATATAATGTTTCGTCTAATAAATAAAAATTTGGCACATTGGTAAAAATACCTAACTTTCTGATACAGAATAGAACGCAAACAGAACTTATAAATCGATTTGTACCGTTAAATATTTAAAGTATTGATATGATATAATTTATATTTGTTGTATCGGAAAGTAACTTAGCAAAATAATATCAAAGTAAAATCAAACAAATATATTGTACACTCGAACATTAAAAAAGCTTTATGTTGATGTTCGTTTTAGCAATCATACCAAAAATAAAGGAGAAAGCTCGTGCAGCCAGTTTAAAATCAGAACTATAGTAGGTCGATTGGTAAGAGAATTAGAAAGAAAACTATCCAATAAGGACAATTACAGCGATTCATTGGATTTATTCTCACGAATTTTACATCAAAAATGACGCGATAAAAATAAAATTTATAGTTTGTATGAGCCACAGGTCGAAAGCTTTATCTTTTAGAAATGAATACGATGATTATTCTCTACCAGGTATTTGCCATTTATCCACACCTGCATCACCAACAAGCTATAGCGGCCTGCAATAATATACAAAGATATCGTTTTAAGTCTAAAAAAAAGCGGCGAGATTTTATTCTCGCCGCTTTTACGATATAGAAAAGAGTCTTTATTTTATATTTATAATCGCTTCCGCCGGTTTTAGCCAAGGAGATGTGAATCTTACTTTTACTTCACCTTGTTTGCCTGTAGGCTGTATATAAGCCAGTATGCGACCATGATAAGTGCGATGCCTGTTATCTGTATAGTCAGACATGTCTTCATTGTTGCTCGCTTCCAATCCTAGTAATTTAGCCGGGCCTTGTATTTGGCAAGTTATTTCATTGTCGGACAGCATAACAGGAGTACCATTCTCGTCCACTACTTGTATTACAATCTGTGCCAAGCCATCTTTACTGATTTCTTTATCTGCTGCTTGTATGTCCAATGCATATGGTTGTCTTGAAGACTGTATTGCATAGCGAGCTGTTTCATACCCGTTTTTATCCATTCCTATTACTTCAAGCTTTCCATCATGATAAGGAATATCCCAAAAGATAATCCCTGTATTGTCATCATAATCTTTTACTTGTCCTACTTCCTTTCCGTCTAGCAGCAATCGGGCTTTTTGTGTGTTTGTATAACATACTACCCGTATGGACTGCCCTTCTTGGTAATTCCAGATAGACCATGCGTCCATAGATGGTATTTTTTCTTCATAGTTACTACCTTCATTTTCTGCGTCCAGTTGTGACCAAACATCCTTTACTTGACTTTTGCTACCTCTGCCAGGAGTAGGATAGGTTCCCAAATAAGCCATCGGCTTGTCAGACCAGAGCGATTGACGGAAATAGCCTCTCGGCTTGATGAAGCCTCCGAAGTCTAATAGTCCTGAATAAAACCCTCTGGAAGGCCATCTGCCCGATTCTCCCAGATAGTCTATCCCTGTCCAGAGAAACTGCCCGAATATATGTTCATTGTCTTTTACGGCTTTCCATGCTGCAAGTTCATGGCGGTTTTCACTACCAAATATAACACGATTAGGATATTTTTTATGATCAAGGTCATATCTATTTTCGGTATAATTATATCCCGCAATATCCAATGCTCCCGGATATGCTGTTTCATTTGACATGGCAACACCGGCTAAGCCTGCTGTTGTAGGTCGTGATTCGTCGTATTTCTTAACAACGCCAACCAGACGTTTTGCTATATCTCCCAAACGCATTGCATCGGGTGCATCTTTTTTATATCCGCCAAATGTAGCCTGAGTAAAACCTGTGTTTTTTCCTCCATCCAATATAGGGTGAGAGTATGGATCGTTCGGATAGTCTACTTCATTTCCAATGCTCCATGCAAATATAGAGAGGTGATTTCTGTCTCGGCGAACCAAATCGGCAAGGTCTTTCTCTCCCCATTCTTCAAAGAAAGAATAGTTGCCCTGAAATCCCGGAGTACCTACATTCCAGCCTTCGAGCCATTTTCGTTTAGGATACTCCCACTCATCATACGCTTCGTTGAGAACTAATAATCCCAGTTCATCACATAAGCTGTATAAGTCCGGAGCTTGTGGATTATGGCTGGTGCGGATAGCATTCACTCCAATCTCTTTAAGGGTTAGTAACCTACGTTTCCATACATCATGAGGCACAGCAGAACCTAATACCCCAGCATCATGATGGATGCATACACCTTTTACTTTCATCCATTTGCCATTCAAAGCAAACCCTTTATTGGGATCGAAGGTGAATGATCTGAAACCAGTCTTGGTTATTGTTGCATCTATTTCTTTTCCGTCTTTAATTACAAATGTTTTGAGGCTATATAGATTCGGATTACTTAGATTCCATAATGCGGGATTCTTTACTTTCAGATTTGTCGTAATTTTTTCATTCTGATTTCCTGCAACTGATAATCTCTGAGTGTTTTTTGCGATTACTTTATTATCAGAGCTAACAAGTTCATTAACTATAGTCAGATTGGATTTGTCTGTTGTGTTGTTTTCTAGTTCTAGTTCAATATTTAGTATTCCTGTACTCTTATCCATTTCGGGATATGCATATACACCCCATTGAGCTATATGTATCGGATTTGCATAAATGAGCCATACATCACGGTAGATCCCTGAGCCCGTATACCATCTGGAGTCTGCCGATTGGCTATGATCTACACGAACAGCTATTGTATTATCTTTTCCATATTCGATATACGGAGTAATGTCATACATAAAAGAGATATAACCATTCGGGCGCTTTCCTAACAGATGCCCATTAATGAACACTTCACTATAGTTATATACACCTTCGAAATAAATATATGTTTTTTCGTCTTGCTTTTCTTTTGGGATATTTATTGTTTTTCTGTACCATCCTATGCCTCCGGGTAGATAACCTGTTGCACTGGCCAAAGTTGGGCTTAGTTGTTCTTTTACACTCCAGTCATGTGGAATCTCTACTGACTTCCACTTCGAGTCGTCATAAGCTTTCGCCTTCGCTTCAGGGATATCAGATAGATAGAACTTCCAAGAAGAATTAATTTTTTCGGACTGACCGAAAGAAACCTGTCCCATTATAGAAATGGAAGTTATGGATAGTATCGCAGTCAGAAATAGCGTAGTAATTTTCATGATATAATAATTTGCATTTATTTAATGACAAAAATAGACTATGTGTCAGAATATGGAGGGGCTTGTTTCATGCAAGTTTGATTAGTAAACTCGTCATTTCATCATTTAGTCATTTCTTATTCATTATTTGCTTTATATATTCTGATGGTACCATACCAAACTCTTCTTTAAAACACTGCCTGAAATACGTGATACTGTTTATTCCTACCATGTAGGATATTTCAGATATTGTATATTTACCTGTTAAAAGTAATTGTTCTGCGTTGCGTATTCTTACTTTTCTTATAAACTCATTGGCAGATATGCCGGAAAGAGCTTTAATTTTTCGGTAAAGTGTAGAATGGCTCATATTCATTTTGTCTGCAATAAAAGTCACATCCACTTTATCTGAATCCAAGTTGTCTTCGATAATCGTGGTTACTTTTTCGATAAATTCGTTATCTATTTTACTTAAAGACTCTGTTATAATGACGTTTTTATTTGTAGTATTATTGTTTATCAGTTCGGCAATTTTCTTTCTGGCTTCCAGTAAATTTACAATACGGCTTTGCAGTAGTGTGGCACTGAAAGGTTTGGTGATATAAGATTCGACACCGATGTTATAACCTTCGGTACGGTCTTGTATTGAATCTTTAGCTGTAAGAAGTACAATAGGAATATGGCTGGTTCTTACGTCTTCTTTTAAGATCTTGCTTAATTCAAAACCATCCATTTCAGGCATCATGATATCACTTATGATAATGTCAGGAATGTGTTTATAAGCTGCTTTTAGACCTTGTTTTCCATTATTAGCCGTGTATACTTTGTATTGTTCCGATAAGGAGCTGTAAATGTAGTCCCTGATATCTTCATTATCTTCTATAATGAGTATGATTTGTTTGGAATCAGAATTTTCAGTGTCTTTGGTTTCAATACCGTTTTCAATAATATCATTGTTAGTATCATTGATATGTAAGGCGTCGGGATAAGTATTGTCAGACAGTATTCTGAAACGAAATATAGAGCCTTCTCCGGGTTTGCTCTCTACTGATATGCTTCCTTGATGTATTGATACTAGATTTTGCACAAGAGCTAATCCGATACCCGTTCCTGATAGTTGTTGATCTCTTTCAGCCTGATAGTATCTGTCGAATATTTTGGATATCGATTCTGTAGGAATACCCTTTCCTGTATCGCTTACTTCTATTTCCGTATAATTTATATTGTTTTCAGTTACATCTCTTAGGGTGAGTGTTATATTTCCTTTTTGTGTGTATTTGAATGCATTGGATAATAGATTCTCTAGGATTGTAATTACTGCATCGGGGTCAAAATATAGATTAATATTTTGAGTATCTATTATAGTATTAACAGAAATGCGCTTGTTGGTGTTGAGTTCTCTGTATCTTAATCCTATTTCTTGAACTAATTGGGATATATCACTTTTGTATACACAAAGTTTCTTGTTCTGTGTCTCAGTTTTTCTGAATTCCAATATCTGATTGATGAGGTTCAATAAGCGTGTTGCGCTTCTGTATATGACCGATATTTTAGACGCATGTTTTTCATGTAGATTTGTATCTGCTTGTAAATCTTCTAATGGGCCAAGTATCAGCGTTAAGGGAGTGCGTAGCTCGTGAGTTATATTCGTAAAGAACCGAAGTCTTTCATTATTCAATTCTTGTTCCTGTATATGGTTCTTCTTTTCTAAAGTGAGAGTATTTTCCAAATCCAGCTTTCGTTTATAAAAGCGAAGTATAAGAAAAACAATGCCTAAGACAGTCAGTATATACAGGGTCTTTGCCCACCAAGTAAGCCATATCGGCGGATTTACAATAATTTTTAATGATGTTATAGAGTCTGACCATTCCTGATTTTTTACTCTCGATTTTATCTGCAACTCGTATGTTCCGGGAGGAACATTGCGGAAAGTAATTGCATTTTCATCCTGTGTGTTATACCATAAATCTTCTAAGCCCTTTAACATGTATGCATAGTCTACTAAATGATTGAGTGAATAATCAAGGACATTGAATGACACATTAAATGTGTTTTGGTTGTATTTTAATTCGATAATGGATGTTATGGGTTTATAGATCTCATTTTCAAATGTATTTGTTTGGTTTCCATAAATTCTGAATCCGGTGATAATAGTCTCAGGTAGCTCTATTGTTGTTGGGATTGATTCAGGATTGAAGTAGCATAGTCCATTTTGAGACCCGAAATAGATTGTACCTTTAGAATCTTTTGTGACAGACCCACTCATAAAGTCACCCAAAGGGATTCCATTATAATGATTGTAATTATAAACTTTATTTAGAGATGGAATAAATCTGTTTATGCCTCTATTGGTGCTAAACCATATATTTCCTTGCTTGTCTTCTGTTATAGCTCTGATGTGGCTGTTTGTAATTCCATTCTGTGTATTGAGGACAATATATTCATCAGTTTTTCCGGGGGAGGTAAAGCATACTAAGCCTTCTCCAGTGGCAACCCACATTTGCCCTCTGTTATCTTTGTATATATTGTCTACGGTGTTGGACGGGAACCCTTTATCTGTTTTGAATGTCTTTATGATTTTGAGATTCTTGTCAAAGACAGCAAGACCCTCACCGAAAAAACCAATCCATATCTGGTCTTTGTCATCTTTTGATATAGCACGAACAAGATTATCCGATAAATCGGAATTGTCGGTAGAATAGAGTTGGCCTTGTTTTGTTATAATATTATATTTGTATAAACCGTTATTGCACCCGATCCACATATTTTTCTCCTTATCCTCAAAGAAACACCTTATATCTCTGCTCTTGTCGTCTATCAGGCATTTTTGTATGTCATTTCTTTTTTGATCATAAATGTTTACTCCACCGTTGAATGTCCCAAACCATAGATTATCTTCAGAATCTTTAATTGCCGCCAATATGGCGTCATCAGTAATTTTATTTGTTTTTTTATCAAATATCTGTACCCTTTCTCCATTTGCAAAAAGATTGATGCCTCCACCATCCGTACCCACCCAGATGCGATCATATTTGTCTACACATATGCCCCATGCTGTAGGGTTATTCAATGTGTTTTTTAATCCCGGTATAGGGGAATAGATCCATGTATTAAAGTCTGTGGGGTGATGACTGATAAAGTTAATTCCACCTCCATATGTGCCAATCCACATATTGTTGAAAGAATCTTGGTATATACTGCGTATTGTCGGATTAGAAAGACCCCTGTAACCATCATTGTATGAGATATTCTCAAAGGGAATACTTTGAGGGGTAAGAAACATATTCTGTTTCAAATCCAGAACACTTATTCCTCCTTTTTCTGTCCCAACCCATAGTTTACCATCGCTTACCTGATTTATTGTATATATATAATTGGATATGAGCGATTGTTTGTTTTGAGGGTTATGTCTGAATGTCGTAAATGATTCTTTATCACTGTTGAAGAGAGCCAAACCATTGTTTGTTCCTATCCATATATTGTCATTCTTATCTACATATATTGTTTTTACTTCATCTCCTGGCAAGCTTTCTTTATTGTTGGCATCATGCCTGAAATTCTTTATTTTCTTATCCTTTAGAGACAAGATACTCAAACCGGATGACACATGCCCTATATATACAAATCCTTTATTGTCCTCCATTACAGACCATACATTGTTACTAACCATATTCGGAATGGTAGTACGATTATAATGTGTAAATGTTTCGGTTTTCTTATCAAAATAATCCACCCCTCTATGGTATGTAGAAAGCCATAAATTGCCATCTTTAGAGGAGGTAATGTCAGTTATGTCGTTCGTTATAATGCCTGTTTTACTTTCCGTTGTGTGTTTGTAGTGTTTGAATGTTTCAGTTTTGCAATCAAACATATTTAATCCTTCCCGCTGGGTTGCGATCCATATTTTATCTTCATATTTGTCAGCATATACTTTATTCAGTTCATTTCCGCTAATATTGTTTGATTCTGATGTTCCATTTTTTTTGTAAACCTTGAACTTATTACCATCAAATCTGTTTAACCCTGATTCGGTGGCAAACCATAAAAAACCTCTTTTATCTTGAGTGACGCTTACAACATAATTACTAGAAAGACCCTGTTCCAAGCCTAGCTGTTTTATGTTATACTGTTGAGCCTGAGTTGGCATAAAAGCTATTAGGGTAAAGAGAAAGAGAAGCTTTATTTTCATGGGATCTGTATTAGTATATCAAAAGTAATTATATTTTGAGAATATAGACCCTCAAACTAGCTATTGACTGATTTGAATCCTATTAATGATTGTTTTATATCCCTGCCTGTTGTTAAGCAATACATATATTTGTTCTGGTTATTTAACTCGAAGCATATCTGCCGTAAAGTATATTTTAATTATGTGTTTCTGAGTTATATATATATGATAAACTAAAATCTAATTTCATGAAAACAAGAAAGTATTTAAGCTTTTTGATGGTTCTTTTATTTTTCTTCACCGCATGTAGTGATGATTATAAGTATTCGGATGTAGACGGATTACCTCCTACTATTGTCCTTAGTACATCTAATATCAAGACTGAACCCGGGCGCGAATTTGTAATTAAAGCGAAGGTAGAAGATAAAGATGGTCTTCGGTCAATCAATCTGAAAAACACAAGTTTCAATTTGGATAAAACAATAGATCTTACCTTAGATAGTATTGTTTATTCTTTCGATTTAGACTATAAATACAAAACGATAAAAGGTCTTGAAGGAGATAGCTTTTCGGTGGAAGTAACAGTTACAGACTTAGGTGGTCGTACAGTAAATGAAACTGTATTGGTAACAATGGATGGTGATTTTACCAATCCTGTATTCACTGTCTCTCCTGATGAAGCCATTACTGTTCTTCTTAAAAACCAGACCAGACTGAATGTTAAGTTTACTGTAGAAGACGATAAAGCATTAGGTCTTGTTGTAATTAATATCCCTGAACTTAATTATTCAAAAGAAATAACAGAATTTACAAACTCAAATAAGACTCTGGTATTTAATGATCCTGTAACATTGCCTTCTACTGTTGCAACATATAATTTGATATTGCGTGCGATAGACAAATCCGGTTTGGAAACATCCAAGACTAGTGTGATAACTGTTTCTGAAATGCCTGATTTTCCTAAAATGTATCTGGCGGATGTCGCAACGGTAAACGAGCTGAACAGTGATGTGTTTGGTGTGCCTATGCGTATAGAACGTACCGGAGCTTATCAATATAAAGCCAATTACTATTGTCGGAAGGCAGGTACAGAGATATTCTTCCTTCCTCAAAAAAGTGACTTCACTCCAATCTGTTTCGGTATTGATCCCGTAGATAATACAAAATTGACAGATGACCCAGATGTTGCAAAACCAATTGTGTTGAATCAAGCCAATGTATATTACGAAATTACATTTAATGTGAAAACTGCGGTTTATGATATTAAGACTTATTCTATCGCTGAGGCAATTGACCCTATTCCTCATAAATTTGGTTCTGTGAGTCTGGATACTTGGGGAGATGGAGGTAGCTGGCTTCAGGAGTTCTATTTTGGCTATATGACTTCTAATCCAAAAGAAGTAACACGGTTTGTACAAGATGCGACCAATCCTCACCTTTTTTATTTAGATAAAGCTCTAACCTTAGAAGCGGGTGAAAATATGAATTTCGTTATTCATAATTGGCATTCTGATGGTTGGTGGAATTATTGTACTTGGCGTGTAGATGACTCTCAGGAGCCGGAAATATTTGGTTACTACGGTAATTATAAAAATCCGGCTTGGACCAAGCCTAATACAACTCTTGATAATTGGGCTAAACCGCTTGTTAAGCAAACTGGTAGCTACAAATTATACTTTGATGCTCACTTAGGTAGAGGAAAACTAGTTCGTGAGTAGAATAAATTTGAGTAATAATATAACATATATCTAACATGAAAAAATATCTAATATTCCTATTGTTAACCTTGCCTCTCTATCTTTTTGCTCAAAATAAGGTGGCTGTAACAGGAAAGGTTACATCAGTAGTTGATAATGAGCCGCTTATCGGAGTTGCAGTTGTAGAGAAAGGTTCGTCGAATGGTGTTCTGACCGATTTAGATGGTAATTATAGTTTGCCGAATGTTTCGCAAGGCGGTACTGTCGTTTTCTCAATGATAGGTTTTGTTTCGCAAGAGATAAAAGTCGGTCAGGGAGGAGTAAGGAATATATCTATGGCAGATGATACAAAGATACTGGATGATGTTGTAGTCATTGGCTATGGTGTAGTAAAGAAAAGTGACCTTACAAGTTCCATTACTACAGTAAAAGGCGATGATCTGAAAAGTATAACATCAGGAAATGCGCTATACTCGCTCCAAGGTAAGGCTAATGGAGTACAGATTACGGGAGAAGGTGGTCCGGGTAGTTCACCTCAGGTTATTATACGTGGGGTTACTACTATTAATGGTTCTAGTCCGCTCTATGTTGTAGATGGTGTACCGATTGGGACTAACATTAATTTTCTCAATCAGGATGATATAGAAAGTATAGAAGTGTTGAAAGATGCATCAGCATCAGCAATCTACGGTACAAGAGGTTCAAATGGTGTCATTATGGTGACTACTAAAAAGGGTAGTGCAGGTAAAACCAGATTTCAGGCAAATGCATCTTTTGGCTTTCAGACATTGAATAAGCCTAAAATGGCAAATGCTACAACTTACGAAAAAGTATTTAAAGAAAGATATACCAATGATGGTAGCGTTCCTGTGTGGAATACGCCTGAAGGTTCGGGAAATACAGATTGGTGGGATCAGACAATAAATGATTTTGCATATACACAAAACTATAATATCAGTTTTCAGGGAGGTGTAGACAAATTTACATATAGTGGTAGCCTTGGTTATTTTCGTCAGAACTCACAATATGATGTTGGTTACTGGGAGCGTATAACAGGACGGTTCAATACTGAATATAAATTTTCAGAAAAAGTAAAAGCCGGGATTGATTTTGCCCCTCGTTACGAAAGTTGGGATGATACTCCAAATTTGTTTGGAGCAGCAATGAAAATGGATCCGACTACACCTGTATATAGAGCTAAAGAAGATTGGACTTCAAATTCGTTAAATAACTATGCGCGTTCCTATAACAATCAGGAATGGAATCCGGTAGCTACTCTTGCCCGTCAGAACAAGCATAGCAATGAGTACGGTTTAATGATGAATCCATATGTGAGTGTAGAGCCAATAAAAGGATTGACTTTTCGTACTCAGTTCAGTGTAAATGCGCGTTTCAGAATGACAGATGAATTTACGCCAAAATTCTTTATCGACAATCTGGAACAGAATGCAGAGTCTAAAGCTGAACGTAAATCATATAACTGGGTAGACTGGAACTGGACAAATACACTTAACTACATGAAAACTATTGAAGAGAAGCATAACTTCAATTTCATGGCTGGTTATACAATGGAACGATTCGCTGAATATAATCTGGTAGGTTCTCGTGAAGGTATCCCGAGCAACATCACAGAACTGCAATATGTGAATGCCGGAACAATAAATCCGAAAGCAGAAGGAACTAATATTTACAGTTCACTGCTATCTTATCTTGGACGTGTAATGTATAATTATGATAACCGCTATTATGTGACAGGATCTGTTCGTGTAGATGGTTCATCTAAATTCCCGTCAGGAAGTAAATATGCTACATTTCCGGCGGTGTCAGTTGCTTGGAGAATTTCAGAAGAAGCATTTATGAAGAACCAGAGCGTTGTTTCTAATCTTAAGTTGAGAGCCGGATGGGGACGTGTCGGAAATCAAAGTATTGATCCCAATGCTTACCTGAATCTGATAGGAGCAGGAGATTATGTTTTCGGAGCTAACGGAGATCGTTATGTAGGAACTGCAATCAGTTCAGTTGGAAATAATAAACTGAAATGGGAAACAGTAGAGGATTATAATCTGGGGATTGATGCCAGCTTTTTAGATAGCCGTCTTGAAATCACTGCAGATCTCTTTTCTAAGAAGTCAAAAGATATGCTTATGAAAAGACAAAATCTTCTAATCTTGGGTTATCCGATGTGGAATGGTGAGATGTGGACAAACATAGGTAGTATGGAAGCTAAAGGTTGGGAGTTATCCATTAACTGGAGAGATAAGATAAGTGATTTTTCCTATGAAGCCGGAATCAATCTTTCAGGAGTAAAGAATAAGGCTAAGACCTTGGTAGATAATACACCTGTACTTAGAGGAGGCTTTTTTAATGACTATATTATCCGAAATGAAGAGGGTGGCGAAATCAGCCGTTTCTATGGCTATATTGCTGATGGAATATTCCAGAATCAGACAGAAATAAATAGCCATACAAGTAATAATGGAACACTTCTTCAGCCCAATGCACAACCGGGAGACATTCGTTTCAAAGATTTAAATAATGACGGAGTATTGGACGAAAGCGATAAAACCTATATTGGTAAAGCTTTTCCGGATGTTATGATCGGATTAAATATCCG
The DNA here is from genome assembly GCF_035323175.1 of Dysgonomonas sp. NCBI lineage: Bacteria > Pseudomonadati > Bacteroidota > Bacteroidia > Bacteroidales > Dysgonomonadaceae > Dysgonomonas > Dysgonomonas sp. The sequence continues at coordinate 23,399 of NZ_DAOKYH010000006.1, forward strand.
TTTGGGTTATAAAGATTTCGATTTAGTGTCTAACTTCTATGGAACAATCGGGAATGATATATACAATAGCGCAATGGGAGGTCTGTATGCAGGAACCGATGGACAAAACGTTTTTGCAGATGCATACGACAAAGCTTGGAGAGGCGAAGGAACAAGCAATTTTTATCCACGTCTTTCTGTTAATGACAAGAACTTAAACTATCGCCGTGTTTCTTCTTTCTTTGTTGAGGATGGTTCATATTTCCGCTGCAAACTATTACAGTTGGGATATACATTACCAAGGAAGATGACAAAAGGTATCGGAGTTCGTATTTCTGCTTCGGCTCAGAATCTATTCACAATTACTAGCTACTCGGGTATGGATCCGGAAAGAGCGTCAATGGGAGCAAATGTGAATGGTACTTACAGTGTGTTGGAAGCCGGAATCGATAATCTAGGTTACCCTAATCCTCGTACATTCCTGCTAGGTGTTAACATTAACTTTTAATCAGAAATAAAATGAAAAATATATTCAAAATATTCATATTTGGAGCATTTGCGCTATTGTCGAGTAGTTGCTCCTCCTTCTTGGATGAACCTGTTTTAGGTCAGGAAAATCTCGATACATATTTTCAAAGTGAAGAGGAGTGTTTAAAGCAGCTGGCAGGATGTTACCAAGGTATATTCTGGGATGGCTGGTGGCAGATAGCAGCACCAAATGTAGGCTTTGATATGGCTACAGATGACTTATGGATGGGCAATACAACTCAGTCTCAGAGTGACTGGCTAAGAATGGCTCATTATGGAAACCCGAAGCAAGATGGGCCTTTAAGTAATTATTGGCAATATCGCTATAAGTCAATATTGAGGTGTAATATTGTTATTGAAAAAGTAGCTACAGCCCCTATTTCAAATGAGGATTTACGGAAGAGAATTATAGCAGAGGCTAAGTTTTTACGCGCATTTAATTATTTTGAGCTGGTTAAGAATTACGGCGGAGTTCCTGTTATTACCGGAATGAAGTTACCAAGTGAAATTCAGGGTATACAGAGAGAAACAGTAGAGGGTACATACGCTGTCATAGAACAAGACCTGAAAGATGCAATTACTGATTTGCCTCTTAAAAGCGAGTATTCTTCCGCTGATTTGGGGCGTGCTACACAAGGTGCAGCAATGGGATATTTAGGAAAAGCTTATCTATATCAGGGAAAATACAAAGAGGCATTTAAAATACTGGGAGACTTGATTAATACTCAGGAGTACGACTTGTGTACCAATTTTAAAGATGTATGGTCTATTGCGAATAACAATAGTATAGAATCTTTATTCGAAGTACAATACAGTTCTGATATAAGCTATAGTCTTGGAGGTCGATTGCCTGTATTTACGGGCTCTCGTGACGATTCGGGATGGTCGTGGGGATTACCTACCAGCAATCTGGAGAAGGCTTTTATTGATGCAGGTGACACAGAGCGTCTTCGCTGGACAATCGTGAAAAATGGAGACGACGTTCCTGGAGACGATACTGATGAGGGTAAGGATTATGTTATATCTCCGGATAAACACAAATCAGCTCGCATCAACAGGAAATTTTATGTACCACATGATTTGCGTCCCAGCCCTTATGATTCGGATCATAATAATTTGAATCATCGCTTACTTCGTTATGCGGATGTACTGCTTATGTATGCAGAGGCTGCGAATGAAGAAGGAAATGACAGCGAGGCTCGTAAAGCTTTGAAGAGAGTGAGAGACAGGGTAAGCCTGCCGGAAGTAACGGCATCCGGGAAAACACTGCGTGATGCGATCAGGTTGGAGAGAAGGCTTGAGTTAGCACTTGAGTTTCAACGTTTATATGATATTCGCAGATGGACAGATGACAACGGAAAGAAAGCGATATGCAATATTATGGGTGAAAATGGGACATTTGTCAGATATAATATGATTGAATCGACAGATGAATATGAAATAACAAACCAGAAAGAGAATAGTAATAAAGGTATAACATTTCAGGAAAACAGAGACTTGTTATTCCCTATACCTAACACTGAAGTTCTTCTTTCGGGTGGAAGCATCGCTCAAAATCCTAATTTTTAATTGGGATAAGAGGTATTTAGGCTCGGATAGTGTACTCAGAGGTGGGTACACTATCTATATTAATTAAACATGATATTTATGAAGAAAATACGATATATATTATCCGCTTGGCTGCTTTTGGCTGCTTTTTCCTGTAATGATGGACCTGATCCGACAATAGCCCCTGATAAAGGTTCCGGCAATGAAACTCCGGAAGGCTCAGAGAACGTGGTTATCAATCTCAGTCAGACATATCAGACAATAGAAAGTTTTTCGGCATCCGATTGCTGGGCGCCTAACTATATTGGTACCTATTGGGCTAACGAAGAGAAAGAAGCGATTGCTAAGCTTTTATTTTCAGCCAAGGTTGCTGATGGACAACCCGAAGGTATAGGTTTATCGGGATGGCGTTTTAATCTAGGTGGCGGTACAGCTCAGCAAGGTGCTGCCAGCGGAATAGAAGATGCAGCCAGACGTGCCGAATCATTTATGAGCCCTGTTGATGGTACATTAGACTGGACAAAGCAAGCCGGGCAACAGTACTTCCTGGAAAAGGCAAAGCAATATGGTTGTGAACAGTTCGTCATGTTTAGTAACACTCCTCCTGTATATTTAACCCGTAATGGTAAGGGATATTCGGATATGGGAGCTTATTCAAATCTGAAGGATGACAGTTACGATGATTTTGCTAAATATATAGCAACTGTTTTAGACTACTTCAAATCGAATAAAGCAATAAACTTTACCTATATCAGCCCGCTTAATGAACCTCAGTACAACTGGGAAAGCGGACAGGAAGGTTCGGGTTGGCAGAATAGTGAAATAAAAAGGCTTACCGTAGAAATAGATAAGGCAATAGAGGCAAAAGGATTAAATACTAAGATCTTGTTAGGTGAATCCGGTGCATGGAATTATTTATATGAAACGGATGGCGATGCCGGAAGGAAAAATGTTATCTATAACTTGTTTGATAATGCTTCGTCTAACTATGTAGGAGATCTGACTCATGTGGCTCCAGTTATTGCCGGTCATAGCTATTGGACAGACGGAAGCTGGCAAACAATGGTAGATGTAAGGTCACAAGTGGCATCGAAAGCATCAGCAGCAGGATTGAAGGTCTATCAAACCGAATGGAGCATGCTCGGCGATGGCTATGGGAATGAATTTGTTGGCTTCGACAATGCCTCGTATATGGATATTGCCTTATATATGTCGAAAGTAATACATTGCGATCTGGTGTATGCCAATGTCTCATCATGGTCTTACTGGACAAGTCTTGATCTGGAGCGTTGGAGTCATAAAAACAGATTCTTGCTGATAAAAGTAACTCCTGCAGGAGGTGATTACGGAGATATTACACAAAGTGGTACACACGAAGCGACTAAGACTTTGTGGGTTTTAGGTAATTATAGTTTGTTTATCCGTCCTGACTATAAACGAGTGGAACTTAAAATGGAAAACACATCCAAAAACCTCTTTGGTAGCGCATATCTATCACCCGATGGTAAAAAACTTGTTGCTGTTTACACCAATTTATCTTCAACCCGCTATGATGTGAGGGCTGATATTGGTAGTGCGGAGGTGAATTCAATAAAAACATATACAACAAGTCAGACTCAAGATTTGGCAGAGGCGGTTGTTCAGAATGTAGGGAACTCTATATTTGTTAATCCGGCTTCTGTATTGACGGTTGTATATGATTTAAAATAAGAAATATAGTGTGCTTTTATGGAATAAATAAAATCCGGGAAATTTATCTATTTATAGAATTATAAACATGAAATAAGAAACAAAAGTGACATGAATAAACTCTGTGAAAACTGTCACTTTTGTTACTTTTTTCTGATAGATGTGCTGATAACTAATTTATTATGAAAATTGTGAGATTTATATTATTTGTTACTTTTTTGTCTGTTATACCCCATGTGATTTTTTCTCAGGAATATCGGACGGGTATTCAAGAAAAAGACTACGTAGCTTATCTGTTTACCTATTTTACCGGGAATCAGGTAGAGGAAGAAGCTATTCATTATGCAATCAGTGCAGACGGTTATAACTATTTTTCTTTGAATAAAAATAAGCCTGTTGTTGATTCCAAGATTATAAGTTCGACCGGAGGTGTCCGCGATCCTCATTTGTTGAGATCAGAAGATGGTAAATGCTTCTATATGGTAGTTACCGATATGACTTCGTCTGAGGGATGGGATTCAAATAGGGCGATGATCTTGATGAAATCTGATGATTTAATAAATTGGACATCAAGTATAATTAATATTCAGAAAAAATACTCCGGTCAGGATAATCTGAAAAGAGTATGGGCTCCACAAACAGTTTATGATCCGGAGATCGGTAAGTATATGGTATACTGGTCTATGAAACATGGAGAAGGAGAGGATGTTATATATTATGCATATGCAAATAATGATTTCTCTGACTTGGTAGGTGAGCCAAAGCAATTGTTTTTTCCATCCAATGGTAAATCGTGTATAGATGCCGATATTGTTTTGAAAGATGGCGTCTTCTACATGTTTTATAAAACAGAAGGACATGGAAATGGTATCAAGCTGGCAACAACGACTTCTCTTACGTCTGGACGATGGGCAGAACATGAAGGGTATAAGCAGCAAACATCTGATGCTGTTGAAGGATCTAGTGTGTTCAGAATGATAAATACCGATACGTATATTTTGATGTACGATGTATATATGAAAGGGAAATATCAGTTTTGTGAGAGTACCGATTTGGAGAGTTTTAAAGTTATAGATCATGAAATATCAATGGATTTTCATCCTCGTCATGGTTCTGTTATTCCTATTACAAAAAAAGAATTAGAGTCACTTATTGATAAATGGGGAAAACCTGAGAGCTATCCTCTGATCCCAAATAATCCAATATTTGCAGGTTATTATGCCGATCCCGATGTTCTTTATTCCAATAAGACTCAGAAATATTATATTTATCCTACCAGCGATGGATTTGACGGATGGGGTGGCTATTACTTTAAAACTTTTTCTTCTGATAACCTTAAAGATTGGAAAGATGAGGGTGTTATTCTAAACTTGAAAAACAATGTTTCGTGGGCAAATGGAAATGCATGGGCTCCTTGTATTATAGAAAAGAAAGTTGGGAATGACTATAAGTATTATTATTACTTTAGTGGAGGTAAAGATGGAGGTTCTAAGAAAATTGGAGTTGCACTAGCCGATGATCCTTCAGGGCCTTTTTTAGATTCGGGAAGTCCGCTTATTGATTTCAAGCCTAAAGGTGTAGATGGAGGACAAGAGATTGATCCTGATGTGTTTTGTGACCCAAAGACCGGAAAGAACTATATCTATTGGGGTAATGGCTATATGGCCGGAGCAGAGTTAAATGCTGATATGATTTCTCTAAAAAAGAAAACTATTAAGGTAATGACTCCTGATAATACTTTTAGAGAGGCTGTTTATGTATTCTATCGCAAGGGTTTGTATTATTTTTTGTGGTCAGAGGATGATACTGGTAGTGCCAACTATAAAGTACGCTATGCTACAGCGAAATCACCGTTAGGTCAATTGACTATTCCTTCGGATAATATAGTGATAATGAAAGATGATTCCAAAGCAATTTTTGGAACAGGGCATAACTCTGTTTTACAGATTCCCGGCAAAGATGAGTGGTATATTGTTTACCACCGTATATCTCGTCCTGATGGTATTAAGAAAGTTTACCCGGGGACTTCACGTGAAGTGTGTATGGATCGACTTGAATTTGAAAAAGATGGAAGTATAAGGAGAGTGATGCCTTCGTTATAGATTATAGTCCAGATTGATATAAATAAGAAAATCCAGTGAATTTTCACTGGATTTTTTCTTTATCATCATTTGTCTGATTAGATCCAAAATAGATATGTTTCCATATCCGTCTCGGGGGAAAAATACTCCGCGAAAACCTTTAATGTTTGGAAATACATTCTGAGGAAAATAGTATTCAGGCATTTCGTTATATTTAGCCCATCGGTCTACTGATACAAGGCTAATGAGTTTGATACCATATGATTACAATTTGAGAATGAGTTCTTTCTTTAGATTCACTCCTGTTCGTTTTCCTCCCGTTTGGTTACCAACCTTTTACGGCACCACCTTTAAATACTTCGGTAGCTACTTTATCTACTTCGTCTGACTGATATGCCTGAACGAATTTTTTTACTTTCTCCTCATCCTTATTTTCTTCTCTTGTAACAATAAGATTGACATAAGGAGAGTCTTTATCTTCGGCAAACACTCCATCTTTAAGGAGCAGTCCTGCTTGCCCTGCAAAGTTATTGTTGATAATAGACAAAGCTACTTTTGCATCATCTAAGACTCTAGGTAATTGAGGGGCTTCGAGTTCCAGTATCTCCAGATTTTTAGGATTCTCTACTATATCAACTAGCCTTGGAGCTGTTACTCCTTCTTTAAGTTTTAGCAACCCTACTTTTTGTAATAGCAACAAAGCTCTGCTATTGTTAGCTGCATCATTGGGGATGACTACTGTACTTCCGTCTTTTAATTCATCCAAGCTCTTAATTTTCCTTGAATATGCTGCCATAGGATATATAAATGTATTTCCAACAATAGCAAATTTATATCCGCGACGTGTTATCTGTTCGTCTAAGAACGGCTTCGTCTGAAAAACATTAGCATCAATATCACCCTGATCTAATGCTGTGTTTGGCATTATGTAATCATTAAATTGAACTAGTTCTACATCAAGTCCGTATTTCTCTTTTGCTACTTTTTTTGCCGCTTCAGCTATAACATATTCAGGTCCCGAGGCTACACCTACTTTAATATAGTTAGGGTCGTTGTTCTTTTTACCTCCGCAAGAAGTGAGTAGCATTGTAAGCGCAGATACAATAATAAATCCGTTTATAATTTTCATATTGATTTTCTGTTATATTAATTAGTAAATAATTGGAGAGGCCATTAATAATCGTTGTCTCCAATAATAAATTAATAGCCTCAACTTTTTATCTTTACAAAAGCAACTAATCTAACTATAATTTAAAAAACTTAAGGTCTGTATCGTCCCGGAGAAGAAAGATTGCTCCCAAAAAAGATAGCGTTAGTCAATATTCGTCCGCTACTTAACCAATACCCTCTAAAAGTAGGCGATTCCGCAAACAGAACAACAGTTCCTTTACCTTTGTTTTCGAAGACTACTAACGGTGCATTTTTTAGTTCCTGTTGATTTTTCTTTGTCAAAAATCCGCTTATTTGAGGTTTATCTGTCAATTGTAGAACTGTAGCGTAATTACTTTTAGGTCTTGGTAATTTGTAATTACTGGTTTTGATTGCGTATGTCTCTCTCGATACTATTCCGAAGGCAAGAGGATTGGTTATATCCAAATCTGCATCGAATATAGCACCGCCAATTCTCTGAGGACCTTCGTTTTCTCGTTGTGAAATATAGTCTAATCGTTTATATTCGTTTTTGCTTCGCGGAATGCTATCAGGAACGAAACCTGTTACTATTTTATTATCAATAGCCCATTTAGAAGCACCTTCTGATGTGATAAGTGTTCCTCCGTTAGCGACCCATTGTTGGAGCTTTCCGATAAAGTTAGGAGACAACGAGTTGTAATTACCATCTGATAAGATTATTGATGTATAACGATTGAGGTCTGCCCAATCAGCTGAAGCTACATTGATTTTGGTTAAAGGTATATTTAATCTGTTGCCTAACAAAAACCAGGTTTCACCCACATCTGTCCAATTTATTCCACTTCCGACCAATGTCGCTACAACAGGTTTTTCTACTCTTCTTATATTATTGCTACCTAAGTCTATACCAGTGGTGCTGAAACCAGTTGTTACTCCTAATATTTTTATATCTGTCAGCTCGGCCGCCTCTTTTACTATATTATACAATTGGTCGGAAGATATGTTTTGATATTCAACAGGTATGACTATTGCTCCTTTGTTAAACTTATATTCTGTTCCTGCTACAGAAGCAGAAAAGTCTTTGTATGCGGCTTTTACAACAACACCTTTGTCTAGTAGATAGTACAGAGACTTAGATGCTAGATAGTCAGTATAATTAAATATGTAGGCATAGTCAGATTTTTGACTGACTCCTCCTTTCTTTATCTGAGGGATATCTGTTACTTTTTGTCCTTGTCTTACTGCTCCTTTTACTTTCACAAATGGTATTCCATATCCATGTACAGTGCTCCATGCTGTAATGTCCATAAAGATACTATCTACAAATGTTGTGTTTTCTTCGAATACAGCATTTAAAATACGATATTGAGGTTGAGAAAATGGCACAACATAAGCATTCCCCGGTTCAAAATCTTTTCCATTTTGAGAAAACTTGTCAGGGAGTTCATACACATCTATTTTGTGGCTAAGTAAATGATCGAGAAATAATTTTGTCAGATTGTTATCATTTTTGTCTCCGAATACAATATACTTGTCAGCTCTTTTATTCGCTAAAGAAAGTGCACTGGAGAAGAAATCTTTCTGATGTTTGAATAATACGTCTTTTTCTGCTACTGCGGCTTTTATTGCTGCTATGCTGGTAACAACATTGTCTTTGATGTTTCGGGAGAATTTTCTTACCCCCACTTCGGTTTCTATCTCTATTCCGGCTGAGCTTCCTACTTCGAGGGTAGTCCCAACACCTCCTTGAAAATCGGGATAAGTAGATCCATAAATTGGTGAAATATTGTCAAAATCTTCTTTTGTATAGTAAAGAGACCCTATTTTATCCAAAGATTCCGAATAGTATTTCGCTAATATAGGATTTAACACATTGTATGTTTCTTCGGGGATTGTTGGGTTCCATGTGCTGCGTGGTGGCGACGGCTCGAAGTAATAGGCACTGTTGCTTCCCATTTCGTGATAGTCGGCATATATATTAGGATACCATTTGTGATAAAAATCAACTCTTGCTTTACTTTCAACGTGTACCAATGGAAACCAGTCACGATTAAGATCTGTCCAAAAGTGGTTCCCTCTATGTGGTGTAAATCCTCCGGCATGCTCTATATCATTCGGATCGGATACAGGAGGAAAGGATTTGAATGTATTAAAATATGAGGCAGCTCTGTCTCTTCCATCAGGATTTAATGCCGGGTCGATCAAAACAACTGCTTGTTCCAGATTTTTGATTGTTTCATTGTTTGTAGAAGCTACAAAGTAATATGCGGCAAGTATTGCAGCTTCTGTTCCGGCTATTTCTCCTCCATGGACATTATAACCTAAATGCACTATGACTTTTTGATCATTATTTGAAGAGGAACTCTTAGGATCTATAAGTTTCAAGTGATTTTGACGTATAGATTCCAGATTCTTTTGGTTGTCAGGGCTTGTGACAATGAGTACAACCTGCTCTCTGTTTTCGTAAGTTTTCCCTATAACTTCGAGTTGCGCCCTATCGGATAAATTATCCAGTAACTTGTAATATTCAACAACTTTGTCATATCTGGCTAATGACGAACCAATGGGAAATCCAAAAAACTGTTCGGGGGTAGGTATTTTACGATCGAACTGATTATCCCTCCCGAAATAATAGTCGTTTTGAGCAAAGGAATATAGCCCTGCTATAAATAGCAGGATAATAATAGCAAGTTTTTTCATATTCTATTTTGATTAAAAACCTCCAATACCAATTTGCCGTCGGAGAAAGAGGTGAGTTATTTGTCTGAGATGTTTTAGCTGTTTTTTTACTATTTATTGAGCGTAAGATACTTAGATTCTATTTGCCGGATTTGGGCTAATTGAATATCCCGGCTTAGACGAAGAAATCCATAGTCGTGATTATATTGCTGTCCTTCAGTTAAAACCCATTTTATAAAATCTTTAACTTCGGGTTTGGTTGCTGCGGAGTTGTTAATTACAAAACCTATTTTTTGTATTGGGATTAAGTCCAGATCTTCATTCTCAACTAAGGTTAACACATCGTCTATTGTTGACGATTCCAATACTTCTCGATATTCCTTTTTTATATCTAATGGCAATAGCTTTATATCTGATTTTAGTTGACGGGTAGACAGATCATATAAATAAGATAGGCTATTGAATGTCACGCCTGTATTATCTTTATTTATCGCGTTTAGTAGAAATATATCATCTCCTGCTATTTTTGTCCCTCTTAAGGTATTTGCCGGATAACCAAAATGTGCAGCAAAAACACTGGCTACAGACTCTTTTTTATTGCCTGAGTATACTGTAAATCGTTCTGCCAGTTTTGATGGTTTACTGTCGTCTTCATCCAAAAGATCTTTTTCGAAAAATATTTCTCTTAATTTTTTCTTGTTATACTTTTCTTTTTCGAGATTCTCTGTATAGATATAATTTTTGGAGACAATTGGCAGTAATGCATATTTCACTACATAAAAAACATCTTTGCCATATAGTAAACTATCGGGTTGATCAGTTATTATTAATTCTATATCTGGATTTGAATTATTTTTATGAGCATCTTCTATTTTTAGACCTGAATTAACATTCTTATATTCAGATACCCACTTACTCACTAATGGCGAAACCAGTTTTTGGCTTTTGATGGATATTGTATTTTGGGCATTAAGCGATAATGCTAAAGTGGATAATATTATTGTTGTAAGAACTTGCTTTATAGCTTTCATAATTTTGAAATTTTATATATAAAATGAGCTAATATTGCTAGAGGCACAATATCAAATGAAAATAAATAGTAAAATATTGAGTGGGAGAGTTGGAATCAACAGCAATGCATTCGCATTGAGAAAAAGAGGAAGGAAGGTAATAGCAAAGAACGAGCAGGAACAGAGATAATTCCTGCAACATAATCATCACTTTTTTCGTGTTGTGATGCTTGTTGGTCTGGCTTTTTCAACTTAGCAATGCTGTTTCGAATGATTTTCATTTTTTTCAATATTCTATAAGATATATTTATAAAACTATCTGATACAAAAATAAAAATATGAATGGCTTTATAAAATACCACAATTATGGTATTTTGCATACAACGATCTATATCAATTGCGTAGGATAGTGCCATTTGTTTCTATCCTACGCAATATGAATTTAGAGATAAGTATCCAATGCCTTTTTAAGATCAGTAATAAGATCTTCTATATTTTCTATACCTACAGACAAGCGTATCAGGGTATCTGTTATACCTATAGCTTCACGTTCTTCTTTCGAAACAGAAGCATGAGTCATTAATGCCGGCAGTTCGATAAGAGATTCTACACCTCCAAGACTTTCGGCCAGAGCAAATAGATGAAGAGATTCTAGAAAGTGTTTCGAATTATCTATATTTCCTTTTAGTTCAAATGAGATAATTCCACCAGAACCTGTCGTTTGTTTTCTTGCCAAATCGTATTGAGGGTGGCTCTTAAGACCCGGATAAATAACCTTCGTAACATTCGGATGTTCTTCTAAAAAAGCTCCAATTAATAAAGCATTTTCCTCATGCTTCTGCATTCTTAGTCCTAATGTTTTAATTCCTCTTAAAGTAAGGTAAGAATCGAATGGGGATAAAACTGCACCTACTGCATTTTGATAGTACTGTATTTTTTGATATAAATTATCATCAGACAGCATAACAGATCCACCCAAAACATCACTATGACCTCCAATATATTTCGTAGAACTATGTAGTACAATATTAGCTCCTAGGCTAAGTGGTCTTTGAAAATATGGAGAGAGAAAAGTATTGTCTACTACCAAAATTAATCCTTCCTTTTTCGTGATGGTTGATACTGCGGCTATATCCGATAATTTAAGTAAGGGATTAGTTGGTGATTCCAGCCACACTAAACGGGTATTAGGACGTACGCTTTTTTCTAAATTCAGGATGTCTATAGTATCAATATAGGATACCTCGATCTTATACTCATTGAATATTTTGTTGAATAGCCGCTTCGTTCCGCCATACAGATCGTCAGAGGCAATGATATGATCTCCTGCTTTTAATAAGGCTAATATCACACTTGTTTCAGCAGCTAATCCGGAACTGAAGGCAAATGCGTATTTTGCATTTTCAAGAGCAGCTAGTTTTTCTTCCAGAGCTTTCCTGGTTGGATTCAACGACCGCGTATATTCGTATCCGGCAGTAGGTTCCTCAACTTTCTCTCTGGCGAAAGTGGTAGACAAATGTATTGGGACTACAACATCTCCGGTTGCTCCATCTCTGAAATCAGGTGTTTCTCCTGCATGAATTGCTTTGGTGTCAAATCCATATTGACTATATTTATTTCTCATATCGTTTTAATTATTTTATTTTTATTAAATTAACTTTAAGATCGGCATCCAGCTCAGGAACAATACTAAAGCGAGATTTTAGAAATTCAGCATTACCTGTATCTAAAATGGATACATTTCTCATGAAATTCGTCTTTTAGTTATGCTTGTACAATGCGATTATTATTGATTTTAGTAAGAATGTCTATTTTCGTGACTAATCCCACAAAGAGTCCTGCATCACCTTCCAATATAGCTACATAACCCTCGTTGAGTATATCAAGAAGTTGTTCGTAACTGGCAGTATATGCTATAGTGACTAGATTTTTAGCCATTATCTGAGATACCGGCGTCTTGTTTGTATATCCCTCTATATATGCCTTTAATAAGTCTGAGTCATCTATAATCCCTACTGCTTTATTATTTTTGAGTATAGGTAATTGAGATATATCATAAAGCTTCATTTTTTTATATACAGTCAGTAATGTATCAGAAGGTTGCGCATATATTATGGCTTTATCTTCTATATTACGTTGTGCAAAATCTCTAAGATCGTTGTGTACTTTTTTATTTTCTAGTCCATTGTCTTGCAGCCAGTAATTATTGTACATCTTCGATAAATACTTGTTCCCACTGTCGCAAACGAGAGTTACTACGCGTTTCGGTTCTGTTTGTTCCTGACAATATTTAATGGCAGCCGAAAGAAGTGTTCCTGAAGATGATCCGGCAAGAATACCTTCTTTATTAAGGAGTTCGTATACTGCATCAAAACTCTCTTTGTCTGATATGGAATAAGCCTTTTTAGTAAGTGAGAAATCGGCTATTGATGGGATGAAGTCTTCACCTATACCTTCTACCAACCACGATCCTGAGTCGGATCGTATAATTCCTTTATTTACATAATCGGCTAATATTGATCCATTGGGGTCGGCTAATACAAATTCTGTTTTATCAGAAACTTTCTTAAAAAAGTGAGTTAGTCCCGTCAATGTACCTGAAGATCCAACTCCGACAACGACAGCATCAACATCTTTATTCATTTGCTGCCATATCTCGGGACCTGTGGTAGTTTCGTGGGCTAGGGGGTTAGCCGGGTTTTCGAACTGGTTAATGTAATAAGCTCCTGTGTCTTTTGCTATTTGCTGTGCTAAATCCTGATAGTATTCGGGATGTCCTTTTATTACATCAGAACGTGTGATTATTACTTCGACGCCTAAGGCTCTGAGGTGATTGATTTTTTCCTGACTCATTTTGTCGGGAATCACCAGTTTCAATTTATAGTTCTTCATCTTAGCAATAAGGGCTAAACCTAAACCCGTATTGCCTGCTGTTGCTTCTATTATTGTATCTTCGGGTTTCAACTTTCCTTCTTGTTCGGCAATGGTTATCATCGATAATCCTATACGATCTTTTATCGAGCCCCCCGGATTTTGGTTTTCGAGCTTGACAAACAATCTACATTTGCCTGTATTTATTTTTGTAATTTCTATCATGGGCGTGTTGCCCACCATATCTAATACACTATTTGTAACATTATACTCTTTCATTGTTATAATATTTACTTGTTGATATAATAACTTTGGCTGATATCACAAACCTGTAATATCAGCCAAAGGCAAAATATTTATCAATAGCCCGGATTTTGTTCAACATCAGGATCCGATAATATATCTGAAGCGGGGAATGGAAACAGCCAATAGTCGGTATTTGTCAGACCGAGGACTGAACCTGTCCTTTTTGTTCTAACCAGATCAAACCAACGGTGAGGTTCAAAGGCAAACTCAATACTATTCTCATCTTCAATAGCTTGAATAATTACATTTTTATCCGTACTATTAAAGTCGGGAACATCCGCTCTATTACGAACCTTATTTAAGTCTGATAAAGCACCTGATATATCCGGAGTTGCTTTTTTTATTCTTGCCTCAGCCCGGATTAAGTATAGCTCAGCAATGCGAATAACATAAGCCGGGTCGGTACTTGTTGATACGGTATTATACAATACTCCGTATACTGAGTTTCCGCTACCTTTTATAATTTCTTTTCTTGTTCCCCCTACATCCGAATCGTTCAATTTGGCAACTAATGCATCCGACGGCTTTAAGGTATATTGCCCTCCTACAGTACTTGGATACCAAAGATTCCAGTAACTATTTTTGTCATTTGATGTAAAAGTTAATTCAAATACAGATTCCGGAGACAGAAATGGTGATGTAAAAAAGGTTTTAAAAGGTTTCACCAGAGAATATTTGGTACTGTTTATTACCGATGTAGCATATGTTTCCGCCTCTGCCCATTGTTCTCTATAAAGATGGAGTCTTGCTCTTAAAGCTCTAGCCGCATTTTTCTGAGCTCTGTTGCGTGTTGTCGCATCGTCTTCTGGAAGTAACTCTTCGGCTTTTGTCAGATCGGCAAGTACCTGATCGTAAGTCTGAGCGAGAGTACTTCTTTTTATCCCTGATAATGCTCCTAAATCTGTTGTTGGGTTCAATTGAAGTTGTACTCCGCCCCATCCACGAGCTAGGTCGAAATAGCCAAGCGCTCTTATGAAGTATGCTTCGCCTAGAATCTTATTCTTCTCAGCTTCACTAAATAATGGATCATTTACATTCCCGATAGCTGCGATTATAGAATTTGCAGAGTTGATGCCCGCATAAATAGTTTGATAAACATAAACAGTACCGGCATTATCAGGAGAAACCGAATTCTGATCGAGTTGTAAGTATTGGCTCAATGTCCCATTGTAGGAAACATTGTCTGCCGTTATTGTTCCTAATGTTATGTAATAATTAGAATAATAATTCTGAACTGAATTATACGCTCCGATAATAGCAGCATTTGCTGTTCCTTTATTCGTTATTGCAACCGTAGAAGGTATAGAATTTGTGGGGGACAAATCTAGAAAATCCTCACAAGCAGTGAACAATAAGAGTGTTGAGAGAGCTGCTATGATAATTAAGTTTTTATATAACTTTTTCATTGTTTTTGTTTTTGTGGAACTTAAATATGAATTCTTTTTTTAGAATGTAGCATTCAATGTGAGCTGAATAGTGCGTGGTTGTGGCACTGTTGCCCAATCGTATCCATAAGTATTCTGGCTACTACTTTGTGCATTTACTTCCGGGTCGAGCCCTTTATACTTTGTAATGGTAAACAGATTGGTAACCGAGACTGTCGCTCTGAGTCTACTTAGTTGCAAATTTCTTATAATAGATTTAGGCAGATTGTAGCTTAGAGCCAGATTTTTGAGCCTGATAAACGAGCCGTCACTCAAATATCGGCTACTCATATTTGCAACATTCCCTCCATAGTTGTTTGCCGAACCTCCGTTGATAGTCGGGTCGCCACTATATGTGGTCAGACGGGGAATATCAGTTATATCTCCGGCTTTTTGCCATCTTTCTAGTTGTCTCGGAATAAAGCCTATATTGTTTTGAGTACCACCATGTACTAAGAAGAAATCGTGCATACTAAGAATTTTATTTCCTTGCTGAAAATAAAAGAATAGATTCAGTGAAAAATCTTTATAGGTAATATCATTTGTAAAGCCTCCGGTATAGTTAGGTAAGGCATTACCTACAATTTGTCTGTCCGCTGAAGTGATAAAACCATCTTTGTTAACATCTTCATAAACAGCATTTCCTGTTTCAGGGTCTACATATAGCTGTTTGTACAAATAAAAAGAGTTTACTGAATAGCCTTCGCGTAATATGGATGCGTTACGTCCCGAAGCTCCAAGGGTAATATCAGAAGCTAATTTCTCTATTTTATTTTTGTTCCATGATATATTAAATTCAGTAGTCCATTTGAAGTCTTTTTTATTGATATTAGTCGATTGTATTCCTAATTCCACCCCACTGTTTCTTACAGCACCATAGTTTTGAAGAAAAGATGTAAACCCTGAACGATAAGGAACAGGAACATTCAATAATAAATCGTATGTGTATTTATTATAATAGTCGAAACTAAAGCTTATTGCATTTTTCAGGATTGCAAAATCAAAGCCGAGGTCTAACTGACGTGTGGTTTCCCATGTCAGGTCTGGATTTGCCAATTGAGAAGGGGCTGTGCCGGCAGTCTCTAAATAGTTCGATCCTGCTGACCATAAACCTAAAGCAGCGTATGACCCTATTCCATTTTGATTTCCCGAATATCCAAAACTGCCCCTAAATTTGAGCGCATCAAAGAAATTTATGTTTTTTATAAAACTCTCCTGACTTGCATCCCATGTAAGCCCAACAGACGGGAAGTAGCCCCAACGCTTGTTCTTCCCGAACTTAGATGAGGCATCAGCCCTTATGCTTCCATCTATTGTATATTTATTATTATACGTATAACTAGCTTTTCCAAAGAATGATAGTAATCTACTTTCAGACTTGGATGCTGAACCCGATTTAGTTGCTGCTACAGAAATATCTTTTAGATCATTGGTTGCAAAACCTTGCCCCGATGCACTGGTGTACTCTTCTTGTACAGCATT
Organism: Dysgonomonas sp.; assembly: GCF_035323175.1. Classification (NCBI taxonomy): domain Bacteria; kingdom Pseudomonadati; phylum Bacteroidota; class Bacteroidia; order Bacteroidales; family Dysgonomonadaceae; genus Dysgonomonas; species Dysgonomonas sp. The sequence goes on from NZ_DAOKYH010000006.1 coordinate 40,127, forward strand.
GACCGTATTTCCAAGTAAAACATTAAGCGCATGTTTATTTTTAAATACCTTATTATAGGTGAGTAATTGTTCTGCTGTATAAACAATGTTTTTAGCTTTGTATGAGGTAGCAGAACCATTAGTTGCTATCCCGGCACTGATGAATGTATCAGCATAATTGCTTTCAGTCAGATCAGTATTATCTAAGCTCCAGCTTGAACGAAATTTAAGTTCTTTGAGAAGGTTATATTCCAAGAACAAGTTTCCGATAGTTCGCCATGTAGTAGCATTGTTATCAAGATGCTCTATCAGCGCCAGATGGTTATCAAAACTTCCATATCTGGCATAACTGCCATCTTCATTGTAAATAGGTAAATATGAACGAACGAATATAGCTGAATTGATTACTCCTTTTGGGTTGTTGTCATTGCTACTTACATTACGATATACTTTACTTAGGTTAATGCTTGTACCTATTTTCAATTTGCTTGTTAAATTATTGTCATAGTTGAGTCGTCCCGAATAGCGTTCAAAATCGGAAGGCTTAACAACAGATTCTTGCTTGGTGTATCCGAGGCCGACATAGTAGGTACTGTTGGAATTACCTCCCTGTGCTGAGATTTCATAATTTGATAAAGTAGCCGTTCTAAATAAATCACTATTGCGATCGTATGTGGGCATACCGGAGGGATCAGCAAAAGGTAACTTTATGTCAGATGGGGACAGTCCTCTATCTATACCTGTATTGTAGGCTGCTTCGTTAGCAAGTATAGCCGTTTCACGGCCTGTTATAGATCGGAATTTTTTAATAGCATTTGCCCATCCATGAGACAGGGATACCGATATTTTCGCTTTTGTATCTTGTTTACCTCTCTTAGTTGTTATTATAACTACTCCATTTGCTCCTAATGATCCGTATATTGCGGTCGCATTAGCGTCTTTAAGTACAGTAATGTTCTCGATGTCTGATGGATTAATATCCGATAATGGATTTGACTGGGTTTGTCCTCCCATACCGGTAGAAATGAGATTGCTGTTGCTAATAAATACACCATCAATAATGTATAATGGGTCTACTCCTGCATTAATAGAGTTACTACCTCTTACCCGAAAGATAACACCACCTCCGGGAACTCCGGTATTTGATGAGATCTGTACGCCGGGAGCTTTTCCTTGTAATAGCTGGTCAAATCCGGAAGCCGCAGTTTCTTTTATTTCATCTGAAAGATTAATGGAAGTTATAGCTCCACTGACTGATCTTCGTTGTTGGGATGTATAACCTGTTACAACAACTTCGTCAAGAAAGTTAAAGTCTTCTTTTAATGATAGGATGATAGGTTCCTCTGCATCGTAAACATCAATATCTTGTGATTTATATCCTACCAGACTTATAGATAAAGTAGCGGGTAGAGCTTTTGTTACTTGTAACGAAAATCCACCATGAGCATCAGTAAGAGTACCATTTGTCGTTGCTTTTAAGGCGACGGAAGCTCCGATAATAGGCTCTTTGGTTTTCTCGTCTATAACGTTCCCTCTTATAATGGTTTGGGAATAAAGCCCAAACGTAGATAGCATCAATAATACTAAAAATACATAAATATGCTTTTTAACACATGAGGGTTGATGCTTTTTTTTCCAAAAAATAAGTATATTTGTCATATTCTATTTTAGATTGAACACTTCCAATACCAATTGCCGTCGGAGGAGGAAGTGTTTATTTTTATAATTAAAACTTCTCTTTTTTATATACGATTGTAACACATTTTGCTTATTTGTATAACTCAAGAATATTATAAAAATTCTTGATGCAAAATTCAATCAGTTAACTTTTGTTTACTAATGAACTATAATAAGTCAAAATAAAGAATGTAAGGGGAAAGTATTATCTACAACAACACATTCGTGCTGAAAAGGAAGGGGCTGTATTAAGTAGGCTAGGAGATAGAAGGTAGTTGATGTTACAAAAGCGAAAGAGTAAATTCAGCTTTTTGTAATTGATTGATGAATGGTTTATTCGCCGAGACAGTGAATAAACCTCTAGTAGTTTTTCCATAATCATTTTCATATTTTTTGTTTAACTTATATAACAATTGCAAAAATATAAGACTTTCGTTTAATCATAAATACCATAAATGAGGTATTTATTGTTGAGCCATTAACTCATTTAAACAATAAATTATGATGTGTAATGAAATTGCTTCTGACAAGTAATCCGAAGCAGTAGATTATCTGATCGAGAGACGGATTTCGCTTACGGTACAACAAAACTTTATGCCGAACAACGATACCTATCTGCACACTTAAGGCAAACATTCACCTATCTCGCATTGATTATATCTATTAAATCTTCACTTATATCAGTAAATCATATTATATATTTGTACTCGTATCGAAACTTATAATCAGTTCAACTATTTTAATTAATATATAAAATGCAATTATATAATACATTAAGTAACGAAGAAAGAGAAAAATTAATAGACCAAGCCGGTGTTAATAGGCTTACTTTATCATTCTACGCTTATGCCCACATCGACAATCCCCAACAGTTCAGAGACGAACTATTTGTCAGATGGAGCGAGCTCGATGTGCTGGGACGTATATATGTAGCCAAAGAAGGGATCAATGCCCAATTATCATTACCCGCTCATAATATGAGTGCCTTTAAAGATTTTTTGGACACTTATACCTTTATGAAAGACATCAGGTTGAACATAGCAGTAGAGCATGACAATAAATCTTTCCTCAAGTTGAAAATAAAGGTAAGAGATAAAATTGTGGCCGATGGGCTTAACGACAACACCTTTGACGTTACAAACATAGGCATTCATCTCAAAGCACAAGACTTTAACAATATGATGGACGATCCCGATACCATCGTTATCGATATGCGTAATCATTACGAAAGTGAGATCGGGCATTTTGAGGGGGCTATCACTCCCGATGTTACTACATTCAGAGAATCGCTTCCGATTATAGATGAGCAATTGAAGGACTACAAAGAGTCTAAAAAACTACTGATGTACTGCACCGGTGGTATCCGTTGCGAAAAAGCGAGTGCATATTTCAAACACCAAGGCTTCAAAAACGTCTATCAGCTAGAAGGCGGTATTATCGAATATACCCGTCAAATAAAGTCGGAAGGACTGAAATCGAGATTCATAGGCAAAAACTTTGTTTTCGACAACCGCCTCGGAGAACGAATCACCGATGATGTTATAGCTCATTGCCATCAATGTGGAGAGCCTTGCGATACGCATACTAATTGTGCAAACGAAGGTTGTCATCTTTTGTTTATACAATGCTCGAAATGTGCCCAAAAGATGCATAATTGCTGTTCTGATGCTTGCAAAAATATAGTCACACTACCTCAAGAGCAAAGAAAGATATTGCGCAAGGGTATTAAAAATGATGCGATGATTTTTAGAAAAGGGAAAGCTAAGCACCTTCTCCCAAAAAACGAATAAAGAGAACACATTTTATTCGTAACTTGTCCGGTATCTACTATTGTTCAGACCAGATCAAAGGGTACTCCTTTTTATTTATAAAACATATAAGAGCCTGTTTAAATAAAATCTAAACAGGCTCTTACAATAAAGTGATTAGTATTGCAACCCCTCCTTATTACCCTCCATTCTAAAAACCATCTTAAATCTTAGAGAAACCTCCCGTGGATGTATTCTTGGATAGATAGATCCTTACATCAAATATTTTTTCATAAATGTCAATATTACAGGCGAATGATTGGTGTGTGATAGACTTTTGCCTAAACAAATCTTAACGTAAACGTAACAAAATAGAAAAGAGGCTGTAACAACAGTGTAATAATTTTGTTGCTGTAAAAACAAGGGAATAAAATATCACTAAAAATAAAAAGATTATGAAAAAAACAATTTTGGTTTCTATAGCATTACTATCATTAAGTATTGGTGTTAGTGCTCAAAAGATTAAAGGTTCGGACACAGTATTGCCTTTATCACAAAAAGAAGCAGAAAGTTTTATGAAGGCAAATCCATCCAGAACTGTTACAGTAACAGGAGGAGGAAGTGGAGTTGGTATATCTTCGCTTTTGGCAGGAACTACTGATATCGCACAAGCCTCTAGAAAAATTAAATTCTCGGAGAGACAACAGCTAAAAGATAAAGGGAAAGAGGCGAAAGAGGTAATTATCGCCTATGATGCACTTGCGGTAGTAGTACATCCTTCGAATAAAGTATCGAACTTAACTCGCGAACAACTGGAAGGTATTTTTACAGGAAAGATAACTAACTGGAAACAGGTAGGTGGAGCAGACTTAAAAATAGTTCCTTATTCACGCGAAACATCATCGGGTACTTACGAGTTTTTTAGAGAGCACGTGCTGGCAAATAAAAACTATGTAAACGGAATAATGAGCTTGCCGGCAACAGGAGCTATTATCCAGTCGGTAGGACAAACGAAGGGGGCTATCGGCTATGTAGGGCTTGCTTATCTTAATAAATCGGTAAAATCAGTGCATGTATCGTATGATGGAGGAAAGAAATTTATAGAGCCATCAGTAGCCAATGCCAAGAATAAGACTTATCCTGTTGTACGTCCTCTATACTTCTATTACGAAGCAAAATCAGAGAAAACAGTAAAACCTTTTGTTGATTATGTATTGTCAGCTAAAGGACAGAAAATAGTATCGGACGTTGGATTTATCCCTGTAAAATAACGATTTCAGAAACAAAAGGAATAACATGAAACAACTAAAACGAATATTAGAGCGGATAGTTGAAAGCATACTAACAGTTAGCGGTGCTGTAACAAGCATCGCTATACTCCTTATCGTAATATTCTTATTCAAGGAAGGATTCGGATTGTTTAATTCTCCTTCTGTCGAACATGGCTATACACTTGTTGTAAACTCTAAGAATGCAGTTAACAAATTAAATGTTCTTGAAATAAAAGAGATATTTGATTCAGAAATAACGAATTGGGCAGAGCTTGGCGGAGCAGATGAAGAAATAAAGATTTTCAGAATAGATGATATTTTTAATATGTATTCTGAAGAAGAATTTGGAGAAGATTATGCTCTACTACCACAAAAGCTAGGTGAAGTGATTGCCCAAAACCCGAATATAATAGCATTTTTACCTGAAAAATATGCCCCAACAAATATGCCCGGGGTGAAGGTGATTACAACAGGAAACATTAATGTTGAGGATTTTTTTGGAGGAAAGCAATGGATGCCCACAGCAACGCCTGCTCCTTTATTCGGGGTATTACCTTTGATATTGGGAACTCTACTTGTGAGTATAGTTGCTATTCTGATTGCACTTCCTTTGGGGCTCGGAGTTGCTATCTATATATCAGAGCTGGCTAATGAACGAACACGCAAGCTTATGAAACCAACAATTGAGCTATTAGCGGGAATTCCCTCTGTGGTCTATGGTTTCTTCGGCTTAGTGGTTTTGGTTCCGATTGTGCAAAAGGCTTTTCACTTACCTGTCGGCGAAACTGCATTTACAGGTAGCCTTATCCTTGCTATTATGGCATTACCCACCATTATAACTGTTGCCGAAGATGCGATGCGTAATACGCCTCGGGCTATGCGTGAAGCAAGTCTGGCATTGGGTGCTACCCATTGGCAAACTGTTTACAAAGTAGTTATTCCTTATTCGATATCGGGTATATCAGCCGCAGTTGTATTAGGTATAGGCAGGGCTATAGGTGAAACTATGGCAGTGTTGATGGTTACGGGGAACGCAGCTATAATACCACACTCTGTGTTTCAATCGGTGCGGACAATTCCTGCAACTATAGCAGCCGAATTAGGTGAAGCTCCGGCAGGAGGAGCTCATTATCAGGCTTTGTTTTTGCTCGGATGTATTCTATTTGTGATAACTATGATTATCAGCATTACAGCTGAGGCAATTTCTAAAAAGCAATATAATAAAGGATTATAGTTATGGATAAGAAATTAAGTCAGCGCATTGCATTTATTATATTTCGTATACTGGGTATAGCAGTAGTAGGTATCCTTTTCTGGATATTAGGATTTATTATCTACAACGGTATAGGTGTTATCAATTGGGAGTTTTTAACTTCAGCTCCAACAGAAGGTATGACCTCGGGTGGAATATTTCCGGCTATCGTAGGAACTATGTATCTGATTATAGGCAGTATGATATTTGCTTTTCCATTGGGAGTAATGTCTGCTATTTATACAAATGAATATGCCGGAAACAGCTGGATTGTAAAATTCATACGCGTAATGACCAATAATCTGGGGAGTATTCCTTCCATTGTTTTTGGACTTTTCGGTATGGCTTTATTTGTAAATACGCTCGGTTTTGGCGATTCTATTATTGCCGGCTCATTAACACTTGGCTTGCTTGTTCTTCCTCTTATTATTCGTACTACCGAAGAAGCACTCAAAGCTGTACCGGATTCGTATCGTACCGGAAGTCTGGCACTGGGAGCAACTAAATTACAAACCATTCGCAGGGTTGTTTTGCCTGCTGCTCTTCCCAATATAACTACCGGTTTAATTCTGTCTATAGGGCGTGTGTCAGGAGAAACTGCTCCTATTCTATTTACGGTTGCAGCCTATTTCTTGCCTAAGTTGCCCGAAAGTATGTATGATCAGGTCATGGCATTGCCATATCATCTATATGTAATTGCCACTAGTGGTACCGATATAGAAGCCTCTCGTCCTATTGCTTACGGAACGGCATTGGTATTGATTGTCATTGTATTGTTTATGAATATTTTAGCTACTGTTTTAAGACGTTACTTCGGCAAAAAAGTAAAGACTAATTAATTAGAATAAGAAAATGATTGAAGCAAAAAATATAGATTTTTATTACGGAGACTTTCATGCATTGAAGGGTATAAATATGAAAATGGAGGCCAATACTATTACGGCTTTCATCGGACCTTCAGGTTGCGGAAAGTCTACATTCCTACGCCTTTTTAATAGGATGAATGACCTTATCGACGGAACAAGACTTACCGGAGAGTGTTTAATTGAAAATGAAAATATATACGATAAGACAGTTCAGGTAGATGAATTGAGGAAAAGAGTGGGGATGGTTTTTCAGAAACCTAATCCTTTTCCCAAATCGATATTTGAAAACGTAGCCTATGGCTTGCGCGTGAATGACATGGCTGGTAAAAAAGATTTGGAGCAGCGAGTTGAAGAGTCTCTCAAGGCAGCAGCCTTATGGGATGAGGTGAAAGATAAACTAAAGAAATCGGCATTCGAATTATCGGGAGGACAACAGCAACGTCTTTGTATTGCGAGGGCATTAGCCGTTTCTCCCTCTATCTTGTTGATGGACGAGCCGGCATCGGCTCTCGACCCGATCTCTACTTCAAAAATAGAGGAACTGATTCATAATCTTAAGAAAGACTATACAATTGTTATTGTTACTCACAATATGCAACAAGCGGCGCGGGTAAGTGATAAAACCGGATTCTTCATGTTAGGAGAATTGGTTGAATTCAGTGAGACAAAAAAGATGTTTTTGAATCCGCAAAAGCAAGAAACTCAAAATTATATAACCGGAAGATTCGGTTAAGAAGGAGGTTAAATTAAAATTAGTTTCTTAAAATTACTATTAAAAGAAGAAAGAGATGAATATGATGAAACATACAGAACGGGAAATGTTAGCTCTGAGAGAAGAGGTAAATCAGATGTGGAAGTTGGTTATATCTCAGTTAGAAAAAGCAAAACAATCTTTTCTTAATGGAGATGTAGAGCTTGCCCGTGAGATTGTAAGCCGTGAGAAGCGCGTGAATGCATTCGAGCTGAAAATAGATAGCGATTGTGAAAACTATATTGCTCTCTACAGTCCTGTGGCTGTAGACCTAAGGCTGATCTTATCACTCATAAAGATTAGTAGCACGTTGGAGCGTATTGGTGATTTCTGTGATGGAATAGCTCGATATGTGATCGATGATGACTGTAATAAGCCGGGCTCACAATTGTTGGAAGAATTGCAATTAGAAAGAGTATTCGATGTACTGATAGGAATGCTTTCGGATGTATTTGTAGCTCTCGAGTCGGAAAACACAAAAATAGCCGGTAAAATATTAGCTAAAGATGAAGAGGTAGATAATATCTATCGCAATGCCATAGAGGTATTGACAGTCTATCTGGAAAATAACCCTACTTTTATATATTGTGGCTTGAAACTTTTACTGCTTATTCGCAAGTTGGAGCGCATTGGAGATCATTGTAGCAATATCGTAGAAGAAATTGTCTTTTATGTTGATGCCAAAGTTCTTAAACACTCGGGTAAAATAGGAAAAATCGAAAAAAAAGATGAGTAATTTCTTGAATAACTTATCTTTGTAAAGAGTAAATACAGAATGTATGGGAAATAAGATTCTGATCGTTGATGACGAGAAAGACATTTGCGAGATATTAGAGTTCAATTTAAGCAACGAAGGCTTTGACGTTGAATTAGCTTATTCGGCAGAAGAAGCCCTTAAGAAATTGAACCCCGATTTTTCTCTTATCCTCCTAGATGTGATGATGGGCGGAATGTCCGGCTACAAAATGGCGGAAAAGCTGAGGAAAGAAGGCAATAATATTCCTATTGTTTTCTTAACAGCCAAAGATACCGAGAATGATATGCTTACTGGTTTCTCGGTGGGAGGAGATGATTATATTTCGAAGCCATTCTCTATAAAGGAAGTCATTGCCCGTATCAAGGCAGTGGTAAAAAGGCTCGAAGTCAAAAAAAATACAAAAGAGTCAACTACTGAGTTAACCTTTGCCGGTATTGTGATCAATATGGACAAAAAAGAATTGACTGTTGATGGAGAAAAAGTAGCGCTTACAAAAACCGAGTTTGAGATACTTGCTTTATTGGCAACAAATGTAGATAAGGTGTTTTCTCGTGAAGATATTATCCAGACTGTATGGCGCGAAACCCCTTATATTACAGAGCGGACTGTGGATGTGCATATTGCCCGCCTGAGGAAAAAAATGGGAGAATACTCCTCACTTATCGCTAATCGTTCGGGTTATGGTTATAGATTTAATATAGGAGAATAATGAAGCTGACTTATAAGCAACGATTATTTTTATACTTTGCTATTATTTTCACTCTATTTACTGCTGGAATCTTTGTGTTCGAGCAGTCGAGGGAGCGGAGGTTGAGGACTGAAGCATTGGAAGAAAAATTGGATGCTTATGCGGAAATCATTAACTCTAGTCATGGTTTCCTGTCTCTGGATAGCCTCGAACAGCTTCTTCCTTCAAATATACGCCTTACCTTAATCGATAATGACGGGAATGTATTGTACGACAACTCTGTAAAAGATGTACATTCTCTCGAAAATCATACAATGCGCCCCGAAGTACAAGCTGCAATAGCAAAAGGACGAGGTAGTAATATAAGAATGTCTGCTTCTCTCAACAAGGAATATCTATATTATGCAAAGAAAATAGGCAACGGTTATGTTCGGGTAGCCCTTCCGTATGATATTCAAACACGTCGTTTTTTGGAGCCTGATAATTTATTTTTGTATTTTATATTAGCATTTTTCTTTATTATACTCATTCTGCTGAATGCCATAACAAACCGTTTTGGAAAATCCATCAGGCAGCTTCGAGATTTTGTAATGACTTCAGATAGTGATAAGCTTCCGAAGCTTGATTTTCCGAATGATGAATTGGGGCAAATAAGTACCAAGCTTGTAGAAAATTACAAACAGCTAAGAAGAAGCCAAAAGCGAATAGCTCTCGAACGAGAGAAGCTATTGCAACACGTTCATTCATCCGAAGAAGGAATTTGTTTCTTTTCGGCAGATAGAAATGTTGAATTTTATAATGGGCTATTTATTCAATATCTCAACACAATTTCGAGTGAACCGAATAGCAATCCCAAAGAAATATTTTCAGATAGTGCTTTTGATGAACTCAATGATTTTCTGTCGCGTGAAGATAAGGAAGAGAATTATTTTGAGATACATATCAGAAAGCATGGAAGACTATTTATTCTGCGGTTGAATATATTTGAAGACCGTAGTTTTGAGATCGTACTGAATGACATGACAGAGGAAGAAAAAACCCGATTACTGAAACAGGAAATGACAAGCAATATAGCACACGAATTGCGCACACCTGTAACAAGCATACGGGGATATCTTGAAACAGTCCTTGTACAATCGGCTTTAGACGAAAATAAGAAGCAGCACTTTATAAGCAAGGCTTACAATCAGACAATTATCCTTTCGGAATTGATCGGAGATATGAGCCTCATAACTAAAATAGAGGAGGCACCCACTTCTTTCCGAAAAGAAGAAGTGAATATCTATCAGTTGCTTAATGAATTGAATGACGATCTTGCGACAGCTTTGCAGAGCAAAAATATAGTAATGACAACCAATAATATTCCTGAAGGTTTGGCGATAAACGGGAATAGGAGTTTGTTATATTCCATCTTTCGTAATTTGGTGGATAATACCATTCGCTATGCAGGAGAAGATGTAACGATATGTGTAAGTGTATACAACGAAGACAAAGACTATTATTACTTCTCATTCTACGATACAGGGGTAGGGATCTCTGATGAAAAACACCTGAAACGCTTATTCGAACGCTTCTATAGAGTCAACGAAGGCCGTACACGTGATACAGGGGGCTCCGGCTTAGGGCTTTCTATCGTTAAGAATGCCATCGCGTTTCACAATGGTTCTATTATCGCAAAAAACAGAAAAGAAGGAGGCTTGGAATTCTTATTCAAGCTAAAAAAATAGAATACCTGATTTTATATTAAACCATCACTTATAATCTCTTTGTCATCCTGAGGGAAACGAAGCATCTTTAGAGCCAGACTCAAAATAGATTCTTCACTTCACTCAGAACAACGAAAGATATTTCAGATTTATCCGTTTACCTTTTTATAATCTGCAAGGAATGTGGCTAATCCGCTATCTGTAAGAGGATGTTTCAGTAATCCTTTGATTGCAGACAATGGGCAAGTAGCAACGTCAGCCCCTACCTCAATACACTGTATAATATGTTGAGTACTGCGGATAGATGCAGCCAACACCTGAGTAGACATATCATAAGTAGTGTACATATCTACAATCTTGCTTACCAACTCGATGCCATCACTTGAAATATCATCAAGGCGCCCAACAAATGGAGATACATAGGTAGCCCCAGCTTTTGCTGCTAATAAAGCCTGACCAACTGAAAATACCAATGTGCAATTCGTGCGGATTCCTTTCTTCGTGAAATATTTAATCGCCTTGATTCCATCCTCTATACAAGGGACTTTCACGACAATGTTTTTGTGTAAAGCCGCAAGCTCTTCACCCTCGCGTATCATCCCTTCATAATCTGTAGAGATCACCTCTGCGCTGACATCTCCATCTACAATTTTGCAGATTTCCAAATAATGATTCCGTTGATTTTCTACTCCTTTTATTCCTTCCTTTGCCATAAGGGACGGATTGGTAGTTACTCCGTCTAATACTCCTAAATTGTTAGCTTCGCGGATTTGATCCAAATTCGCTGTGTCGATAAAGAATTTCATGATATGTTATTATATTTATGAATACTATCCTCTAATATCCGAATATATTTTAATTAAAACAAATCAGATAGGCTGTTTGTTTCCACTCTCGATATGCTTTATACCATCTTAATATATAGACAGATATAATTCTTTTGCACGCTGTTCTGAAGATTGTTTAGCAGATCGTTGCCACATGAGATAATACCTATTACTTTTGCAATCTCATTCAGGTTTATCTCAACAAAACAACGCTATGGCTATATCTAAACACTACTGGTATCATACTATTGCTATTCTCACAGTAATTGTTTGGGGTACTACCTTTGTTTCCACAAAGGTTCTTATAGGGTATGGATTATCCCCTTCCGAAATTCTGATTTATCGTTTCCTGTTGGCATATATAGGTATTTGGTTTGTCTGCCCGAAAAGGCTTTTTGCTAAATCCGTTAAAGATGAGCTCCTGTTTGTTGCCGCCGGACTATGCGGGGGTTCCCTCTATTTTGTATTCGAAAATACCGCACTGCAAATAACGCTGGCATCGAATGTATCTCTTATTATATGTACCTCTCCTATATTTACTGCCTTCCTTTCCTACTTGATGTACAGAAAGGAAAAATTGAAAGCATCCCTTATATTTGGTTCTCTCACAGCTCTGCTTGGGGTTGGCTTGGTTGTTTTCAATGGTAGCTTTATATTGCAGATCAATCCTCTAGGTGATATTTTGACAATACTGTCTGCCCTGTCGTGGGCTTTTTATGGGATTGTATTGCGCAAGGTCAACGGGCGTTATTCAACACTTTTTATTACCCGTAAGGTATTTATTTATGGTATAATTACCATGCTTCCTTTTCTTGCTTTTAGTCCTTCATCCCTTCATCCTGAATTGCTTGTGCAGCCTATTATTATTGCTAACCTGTTGTTCTTAGGGCTGATTGCTTCACTGCTTTGCTTTATAGCATGGAACACGGCCGTGAAAGAACTTGGTATTGTACAAACATCCAACTATATCTACTTTGTACCGCTGGTAACACTGCTTACTTCTGCCATTGTAATAGATGAGCATATTACATTGGTTGCTCTTCTAGGGTCTGTATTTATTCTATTCGGTGTATATGTTGCCGAGAAAGGATTCAGACTTGGTTTGAAGAAAAATACCGCATAAGAAAATATATTTTCAGTCTTTGAGTATTCTCTTTAAGTAGGATATATCTAACAGATTCACTGTCTCAAAAGTTCCTTTATAAAACACTCCCCAGTTGTTGAAAACACAAGGCAGCTCTTTTGCCTTTTGCAGCGTATCCACTTGAATGAATGACACCGGGACGTTGTTCGTTTCGCAATACTCTTTTGTCATCTCAATACTCTGATAGACATAAGGACATTGCATATCATAATATATTGTAAGCTCTTTGTTTTCTATTTTCAGGCTCTTGGCGTTTTGTGCAAACTGAGGTGTTGTTCCGTCAAGAGAAAGTGCCAGTAATTCATATCCATTGTCGGTCGTATCAACAACCTCGAACCCAAACCTTTTTGCAAATGATTGGTCAGAGAGCCACGATTTTTGTTTTTGTGCTCCGAGCATGCAGATGCCCGATTTGCCCTTTTTCTTTGCATCAGCCAAGCAATACTCTATCAACGATCTTCCATACCCTTTTCCTTTGTAATTGCCTAAAACCCACAAGCAATATACATAGTAATAGTTGTCGCCGATTATGGGAACCCAAGCCGTTTCCAAAGGGGCATATTCAATAAAAACTGTAGCTTTTGCATTTAGTTTTCTAAAGACATGGCCCTCAGTCAGTCTGTCTGAGAGCCATTGTCTTTTTGCTTCAATACCTTGATGAGTCTTTTTACTACGGATAATGCAGCATAAGTGCTCATCGGTAAGGTTTTCTGTTGTTAAGTTTACTAAATCATCAATCATCTGCTTTTGTTTCAAACTAACATATATCTCGTCTTATTTCAGTCCGTCTTTTTTAGCTTTCATTGATGAATAGCCCAGATAGAATATGATTACCGCATACATGAACAATGCGAGCCATTGTGAGCCGGCAGAGTCTAACCACTCTTTGTCAACAAGATCAACTCCTCCGAAACGTAAGGTTGCGCTAACAACTCCCATCAAAGCACCTCCGGCAATGAATCCTGATGCCAATAATGTTCCTTTGTCCAATCGTGCCGAATTTAATGCTTTATCTTTGCTACGACTGCCTACATACCAGTTTACTGCACCACCAACCAATAGCGGCACATTCAGTTGAAGCGGGATAAACATTCCTAAAGCAAAGGCAAGAGCTGGCACTCTAAAGAGTGTAAGCAATAGAGCTATCAATGCACCAATACCATATAGTATCCATGGCGCACCTGTACCCGACATCAACGGGTCTATAACGGCAGCCATTGCGTTAGCCTGTGGAGCTACAAGAGCACCCTCTCCGGTAAAGCCGTACGTATCGTTCAATATGATCATTACTCCTCCTACTGTTGCAGCAGAAACGAGTGTTCCTAGAAACTTCCACGATTGTTGTTTAGCCGGAGTCGTTCCCAGCCAATAACCGATCTTTAGGTCGGTTATAAATCCACCCGCCATAGACAGGGCCGTACATACTACCCCTCCCATAATCAGCGCTGCCACCATACCCGAAGTCCCTTTTAGTCCTACTGCCACCATGATAACTGAGGCAAGGATAAGGGTCATCAGTGTCATCCCCGAAACAGGGTTTGTTCCTACTATTGCAATCGCATTGGCAGCTACGGTGGTGAATAAGAAAGCAATTATCGCTACCACCAGAATAGCTATGACAGCGTAGAACAGATTGTGCATTACACCCAGATAGAAGAAAATGAATGTTGCAAGCAAAGCGACTATTACTCCGATAGAAATTATTTTCATGGGGAGATCAAGCTGAGTGCGCTTATCTATTTTCGATGCATCTTTATTACCTCCTTTAAACTCTTTAGAAGCAAGTCCTACAGCACTTTTGATAATAGGCCATGACCGAATGATACCGATTATACCTGCCATTGCAATACCTCCGATACCAATATGGCGTGCCATAGATGAGAATATCACTTCAGGGCTGGCAGATGCTATTCCGTCAATAAGCCCTCCTCCCGGCAAATAAGGTGCAGGATTTAACATTTGCAGTGTCGTATCTCCTAATAATGGCAGAAGAGGAACAAGAACAAACCAAACCAATGCAGAGCCGGCACAGATGATAGCGGCGTATCTTAGTCCTACGATATATCCCAAGCCGAGAACTGCTGCTCCAACATTAACGCTGAATAGCATCTTCACTTTATTGGCTAAGGTCTCACCGTAAGGGATCACACGTGATGTGAAGGTTTCGCCCCATGTACCGAATGTGGCTATAACAAAGTCATAAAGTCCTCCGATCAGCCCGGCTATAATAAGGGGCTTGGCCTGATCTCCTCCCTTTTCGCCCGATACCAGTACTTGTGTAGTGGCGGTAGCCTCGGGGAAAGGATATTTTCCGTGCATATCGGAAACAAAGTATTTACGGAAAGGAATAAGGAACAAGATTCCTAAAATACCTCCCAGCAACGAACTAAGAAACACCTGAAAGAAATCGACCGAAATATCGGGATATTTAGCTTGCAGGATGTAAAGTGCAGGCAGGGTGAATATAGCTCCGGCTACAATAACCCCGCTACTTGCCCCAATGGATTGTATTATGACATTCTCACCAAGTGCGTTTTTACGCTTGGTAGCGCTCGATAGCCCTACGGCAATAATAGCGATAGGTATAGCGGCTTCGAATACTTGTCCTACTTTCAGACCCAGATAGGCTGCTGCAGCACTAAACAAAACGGCCATCAGCAGTCCCCACATAACCGACCATGGCGTAACTTCTTTGTATTGCTTATTGGGAGACATTATGGGGTTGTACTCTTCTCCCTCTTTGAGCTCATGAAAAGCGTTTTCAGGTAATCCGCTTATCTTGTCTTCATTTTCTGTTTTCACGGGCTAACTATTTTTTTGTTACAAATTTCTTCTGAAAGTATTACAGATACAAATCTACATTATTTTTTACAGTTATGAAAAAGAACTTATTCCAACATCTTTTTTATTTCCAACATTATAAAGTTTAAAAAGTGACAAAATACGATTTTTATACGATAATCCCAGAAGCTTGTTAAGTGTCACATTATAATGTTTTTATCAGCTGTTTTGAGAATAAAAGGTGACAAAAGTGACACTTTTTAGCCTGTTTTTATCTGTCACCTTTTTGTCCTGATCAGTAACTGATATAAGATAAATTATGGATTATAAAACACAGTCTGTTTTATTTGCAAGAGGTTCTTCATGTCGTTTAGGATGACAGCGTAACAAGTGATTTCTTCTCAACTGCAGACTTAAAATCCCATACCAAGCTCAAACATTAGCCTGTTGGCATCGCTCGAACCAAAATAAGAGAATTTACCTGTGAATTTGCGGAGTAATGTTAGCCAGAATCCTCCTCCATAAGAGGAATGCCACTTTTGTGAAACATCGTTAGGATACCATACACGTCCATGATCTACTCCAACAAACACTCCATAGTTAAGTGGTGTGAGGGGATTGTTGAGCCGTCCCATATCAAGCCGTATATCCGAGTACTGATAGAATGAATGACGACCGATGAAGCGGTTACTCCGATATCCTCTCAGTTCGGTTGTTGCTGCCTGAAAGAAATCATATTTGTCAGAGAACAGGCTCTTTCCTTTAAGTAGAGTAGCAAAAGTAATTCTGTCTGTTAGTTTAAGATTCAAACCGAATTCTCCTGTTGTATAGGCAAAATTGTTCTGAGGTTTGGTTACGTTCACAGTCCATCCTGATGAAACGGAGAACTTGACAGACGAAACAAAAGATTGTATTTTTTTATTGAACTCATACGCCGCCCCAAGATCAACAAAGTATTTGGTAGAGAATATCGAGTTGTCATCATCGTAAAATGTATTGATGAAGCGATCACGATTTTTAGGGTTTTTCACTTGATACGATTCTATGGAAGTATAGATGTTGAATGTCTGGTCTTTGTTGATATTGTAATAGAAAGACGGCTTTAACATGTACTTTTTGATATTAACACGATTGTAGTTCTTGTTCTCATTTTTATAACCATCCGTGTTGTTGCCGAACCCGAAGAAGTTGCTAAAATAAGAAGGGCTACCCACCAGGGCCAATACGTGCAGGCTTTTTTTCTCATCATAGCTTGGAAAAATTCCCTGATATATAAACCCATTGTTTAAATCGTAGCTTATCTGATGTCTTCGAGTATAAGGAGCTCGTCTAAAGCCGTATACGGTATATGAAAAGGATGTTCCGAGATTCAAACCCAAATCGGAGTCATAGATTCCTATCGGAGTCACAGAAAGTGATGTATGTCTCAACCGCTGATAGTCATACTCCAACGCATTTTCGTCGTTAGGGATAATTACTTTTGCGTTGTTGATGGCTTTTAGCTGTTCTTTCTCCGACTTCGACTCGTAAATAAATACGTTACTCCCTTGTTTTACATCATAGTCGTTATTATCGTTACCCCCAATAAGTAAGACTGCAATATTTCTTCTCCGTTTATTTACCTCGAAGCTGTCTTCACCTCCTAGTCCGTATAGCCATATCTCTTTCGTCCGTTTTGGTGAATATTTTTTGTCGAAAGTGAGCTTATTGGTGTTTTTATCAAAGATGCGTATGTGCAATTCCTTTCCATTCTGATCTATTACAAACTTCTCGCTTCTATCTGTACCCGTTATAACCGGATTCTTTTGTAAAGTAGTATTATAATATTTCAAAGCGATATCCTCCAGATTTTTTCTTCTGGCTTTAAGTCTTTCTTTTAGTTTGTTGATATCCTCATTTTGCATTTCCTTCGGTAGCGCTGAAAACGCATTGTCTATATCCCTATCTGTTAAGTCTAATTTTAATATTCGTGCTTGCTCTTGCCAATCTTCGGCTGTGCTTCTTTGTGTAATTGCAATATCGAGAGGCTGAGCCAGTGTATTTATTTTCTTGATATTTTTTATATGAGCTTCATAGTTGGTAATAAAGCCGACACCCAGCATCCCTAATAGTCCTTTGAAGAGAAAGCCGTCTACTTTCGAGAAGGCATGGCTTCTGTCTATCACTTGAGGTTGATATACAACAGAATCACCTTTCTGCGTTGATACCCAATACCAGTTTTCCGATACTTTGTTCCAATCGCCGATAAGCATATCAAACAGGCGCATCTTGATATATAAGTTCTGATCTACTGATGTAGGATTTGTACTGTGCAGGCTATCTATTAATGCCTCTACATTGGTGAGGATTTTTTTATTCTTCAAAGCGGGAAGCTCTGATATGCTCACGAGCTTATTCTTTAGTTGATTATCGTCTATAATCGTGTCCGTTCCGTCATCAAGCATGTAGTAAATACGGGTATTCATCGAACAAATATTTGCCGACCTAGCCAACTTTTCCGACACAAGAAACATATATGGATGAACGATTGTATACGCTTCAGTAATAAAATCATCCAGATATGTATCTTTAAAATCTTCATGATGATATACATCTCTGAAAAATTTGGACTCCAAAAAGCTTGAAGAACCGCCAAGTGGCTTTAGCATAAATAGCTGGTCTCGTTTGTTCTTCAGAATAAACGCATGAAGCATCGGGCGTTCGCTGATAATGGATAGCCCTCCATAAGATGAATCTAAAGACGCTGCTTTGGCTGTGATGGGTTTGTAGTATACGTCTCTGTAATGTTTTCCCCACGCCCAGGTGTAAAACGAACTGTGCTTTTTCTTTTCGTTAGAATAGATAGGCTTTTCTATATTTTGCCCAATGCGCACAGGTATAGAATCATCCGCATTATCTTGTGCCAATACATTTAGCGAAGTAAAGTGTAAGCAGATAAAGCTGAATATTGTGATGTAATATTTCAGGAGTGGTTTAAGCAATATTTTACAGTTTATTTCTGGTGTAATAATGTTTTGTTGTAGAGTATCGGTGTAAATGTAATTAAAAAAACGAAAAGCAAACTCAATTTACTTTAATTCTCTTATTACTTTACATGGATTGCCTGCTGCAAGACAATTTGCTGGAATCGATTTTGTGACCACACTCCCTGCTCCGATAGTAGTATTGTCGCCGATAGTTACACCGGCAAGTATAATAGATCCCCCGCATATCCATACATTGGAACCGATAGTAACAGGAGCCGAATCTATTTTCCAGAACGAAGGCGCAGCATTCTCATCGGTATTGTAAGATAAGCGTTCGTTCGGGTTTACGGGATGTGAAACAGCGTATATCTGTACATTGGGACCTATACCTGTATTATTCCCGATTGTTATTTTGTTGCAATCAAGAAACACACAATTCATATTGATTTCGCAATTGTCTCCAATATGGATATTTTCACCATAATCGACATAAAAAGGTGCAGTAATCCAAACGTTTTCTCCTTTCGATCCAAGGATCTGACCGAGCAATTTATCTAGCGTTTCTTTATCGTCGCTTGCTGTTTGGTTGTATTGCTGTGTTAGTTTTTTTGCCAAATGCCAGCGTGTAATTA
The DNA here is from genome assembly GCF_035323175.1 of Dysgonomonas sp. Lineage (NCBI taxonomy): Bacteria > Pseudomonadati > Bacteroidota > Bacteroidia > Bacteroidales > Dysgonomonadaceae > Dysgonomonas > Dysgonomonas sp. The sequence continues at coordinate 59,172 of NZ_DAOKYH010000006.1, forward strand.
ATTCGGTATCTCCCGGATCATAATATTCGCCTGCCAGCATTTTCTCTTTCTCCGTTTTCATTTTGTATATTTTATAGACCTGTTAAAGTGATGATTAATAACCCTACGCATACAGCGGTGATCGTAGCCACCAGACCCGGAATCATAAACGAGTGATTGAGTACCCATCGTCCGATGCGGGTTGTTCCTGTGCGGTCAAAGTTGATAGCAGCCACTACTGTTGGGTAGTTGGGTAAGAAAAAGTACCCGTTGACTGTAGGGAACAATGCGATAAGCATCCAGGGTGATATACCCAAAGCAATGCCTAACGGCATCAATGCCCGTACGGTTGCAGCTTGGCTGTATAATAGAATAGACATAACAAATAAGGCCACACCAAATATCCAGGGCATGGAAGTAACCACCCCTTCTATAGAAGCTCGAAGTTGCTCCATATTGCCGTTGATAAAAGTATCTCCCATCCATGCAATACCAAAGATGGCAACTACCGCTTGCATTCCTGCGACGAATACAGACCCCTGAGCCGCTTTTATCCCATCAGTACGGGTTAAGAGCAGAATGAGTGCAGCAGCCGAAAGCATCAGTATTTCTATAATGATGGGCATATTCAGCGTTTTACCTCCTATCTGCCTTAACCCATCTATAGACCCGAAAAGAATAATGAGAACAGTAGCCAATATAAAGATAAGGACAGATAACCCTGCCTTACTTTTTAGACTATATATTTTTTTGTCAGAGACTTTATCTTGGCTGAACATTCCTGCACCGAGGCGTTTAAGATATTCAGGGTCTTCATGCAATTCTTTTCCCATGCGCATACTCACTAATGCACCAAGCAGGACTCCTATCAGGGTTGATGGTATGCTTATCATTAGAATGTTGAGTAAGGATATATTGTATCCGGCAAGCATGCTCAATAGGGCAACCGTTGCCGCAGAGATCGGGCTGGCGGTTATGGCTTGCTGTGAGGCGATTACGGCAATTGAAAGAGGTCGCTCGGGGCGTATTTTCGTTTCTCGTGCTACTTCGGCTATTACCGGCAGTACGGAGTAGGCGACATGCCCTGTTCCGGCTACGAATGTGAATAGATATGTGACGATTGGGCTGAACAGTGTGATCCGTTGGGGATGTTTACGCAGAAATTTTTCCGCAAGGGATACCATAAGGTCGAGTCCGCCAGCTGCCTGCATACAGCCCGCTGCTGCTATTACAGCGACTATCATCAGCATTACGTCGATAGGAGGGGAGGTTGGCTCCAAACCAAACCCGAAGACCAGAATAGCCAATCCGAGACCACCCATCACTCCAAGGCCGATACCTTGCAAACGCGCGCCTACAATAATTGCGGCAAGTATAAAAAGAAACTGAATCAGCATATATTGCGATCAAAATGTTTAAAATATAACGACAAAAATAGATGATTGTTTTTGTCTGTCATAATTTTAAGCGCATGGATGTATATGAAGGCTCTACAAAACCTAATTTTTTATATAGTTCCTTACCGTCATCTGTTGCGTACAGATCGATAGAAGAAACCCCTTTCTGTCTCGCTTCATTTATGATCTCTCGAATAACTTGTGAAGCAATGCCCTTGCGCCTGAATTCAGGATAAGTAACAACATTTAGCAATGTACCTGTCAGTCCTGTGATAAAAGAAGGGTTTGCAGGCCTTTCTTGTATGATGAGGAATGCGGCAGATGCTATTTTGCCTGTTGGGTGTTTAGCTATCACAGCTATGAAATCTTCCAACGGGATATGCTTTGCCAAATACACTTTTAGTTGAGCCCGGATATCCTTTTTTTTCTGATCTGATAAACGTCCCTGATCCATTGTCAAGAAATCAATCCGAAGTTGGATCAGATCGCTAATATCATCCAAAGTTGCTTTGTAAATATTCATTATTCTTGTTGCTAAAAAATTATATCCCGATTTATCTTTCTAACTTTTTATAGATGAAGATTTTCTTTTACAAAACCATATATACTTTGCTTATCTCCGATAATCCACAAAATATCTCCAGTAGAGAAGGTTGTATTTGCCGGAGGATTGATTTTAACTGTTCCTTTACTCTCAAATCCCACGACAAAGCATTTCTTTTCTTTGCCCATTTCCGATTCGTATAGGCTTTTGTTATTCAGAACAGAATTTTCTTCCACGATGAGCGATATGCATTTGATGTTGGAATGCGGATCATTGTCTTGCTGCTTAGAAAATTCGTGTATTGTACGCAAAGTACTCTTGAACATTGTTATGCAATTCTTCATAGTCATCAGGCGGTCAATATTCATAATGTTTCCGGCCACTAAGAGCAGGTCGCCGGACTCTAGCACAAAGTCTCCGTTCGGAAAATATAGATCTTCTTCGCCTCTGCGTACTGTAATGATGATCAGATCGTATCGTTGCCTGAAGTCGGTATCCTTAAGCATTTTATGCTCATATTCAGAACCGGGTTCCAGTTTGAATTTCCCTACATACAGGTTGCTTTCTATCCAGTTTGTATTGTCCAGATCGTAAACGACTACTCCACCGTTCTGCTTTAGGGAATTTCTTCGTCTTTCTTCCAATATCCTCTGGTTAAAGTTTACTACAAACCTGTATTCTATTTTCCAATATAGCTTGAGCAGGTGCTTCGACTGTATCACAAGGAAGATAAGCACGCCAGCAATCAGTACCGATACCCAAATAGGGATGGTTAGAAACAGCCATAAGAGAACATAGATAAAAGCATAAGCAATGATAAATCGAAGTAGTATTAACGAAGATAGTATAATCCGGTTTTTTACACTTCGTTGCCAAAGTTTCAATATCAGGTAAGGCTGTTGCCCTCCTCTATAGACAAGCCCTTTGAGAATTGGAGAGATAGCCAGAAAAGTGATTACAAGGCAAATAATATTTCCCCAAGGTTCTGCTATATGTTCGTTGATAAATGGAGCGATGAAGCTCGATGTAACGATAATAGCACCAATACATAATGATATGAAAACAATGACATTCGATATGTAATTAGTTAAAAATACACTCCAGTCACTTTGATTTTTAGGATTTTCAAGCCTTTCGTCTTTTTCAAGTATTTTCTGCCTCCATGAGTCGGGTATGGTTTTCATCATCCAATTATAGAAAGGAATGCTTGCAGCCATAAGGTATGGGGTCGTAAACGTAGTAAGTATAGAAACGGCAATAATGATAGGGTAAATAAAATTGTCGGCCAATTGATAGGCTATCGCCGAACTTGCCACAATAAAAGCAAACTCGCCAACCTGAGCCATACTGAATCCCGACTGGATGGATACTAACATCGATTCGCCGGATAAGCGTGCCCCTATAGCAGTGAATATTATTTTTCCTAATAAAACTGCCAGTGTAATTATGATTACACTCACGAGGTTCTCTTGTATTACGGTAGGATTCATCATCATACCCACCGAAACAAAAAAGACAGCTCCGAAAAAGTCTTTTATAGGTTTGGTGAGGGTTTCTATTTTTTCGAGCTTTATTGTTTCTGCTAAAATAGATCCCATGATAAATGCGCCCAATGCCGAAGAAAGTTCAACTTCTGTAGCAAAGACTACCATACCCAAACATAAGCCTAAGGAAATGATAAGCAGTGTTTCATCATTGAGCCATTTTTTTGCTTTTTTGAGAAAGGTAGGTATAAGGAAGATACCACATACAACCCATACGACCATAAAGAAGATCAATTTCCCTAAACTGAGCAACATTTCGGTGCCTTCAAAGTGGCGGCTTACGGCAATTGTTCCCATAAATACCATGACGAGGATGGCAAAAAGGTCGTCAAATATAAGTATGCCGAAAACTACTTCTGTAAAACGTTTGCCTCTATATTTTGGGTCTTCGAATCCTTTTACGATAATAGTAGTGGACGACAAACAGAGCATACAGCCCAGTATAAGGCTGTTCCATGTCCCCCATCCGAGCCATAGCCCGATAAAGTAACCGGATACACCGAGCCCTATGGCAATCATGATGAGTGTTATAAATCCTGTCTTTCCATTACTGATGAGTTTCTTGAAGCTAAATTCAAGCCCCATACCAAATAAGAGGAATATAACACCAATCTCTGCCCAGATATTTATATTTTCAGCATCGGTAACTGTAGGGAAAAAACTGGAGTGTGGACCTGTCAAGAATCCTGCAACTATATACCCTAATACTAAAGGTTGGTTTAACCATTTGAATATGATGGTTATTATTCCCGCAATTATCAATATAAAAGCTAAATCGCTAATTATAGATGGTAAATGAGTCATTATGTTTATTTTATATGTGAACTAGAACTTTCTTTTTAGACAAAACTGTTTCATGTGGATAGTTTATTTATCTACAAATGAATGCTCTATATAATCTATTATATGTGAATATAATTTAACCCTTCGGTAATCCTAGCAATTAGGAAATGGTTAAAAATACAGTATTTCACGCTTTTATGGGTATAAATTTAATAAAAATTGTCGGAACTTGGACATTCTTTTTTTGTTGAATGGGATTTTTAATACTGCAAACAGCTGCTATTTTGTATTCTTTTATAATTGATTAGGCCGATATTTTGTTCTTATAATCAATTGTTTAAATGTATGTTTGGTGGTGTGTCCGTATATATTCTATTATTCTTTCATTAATTATTTAGAGAATATCTATAAATATACTACTTTTGCACCTTAAATTAAAAATGAGGTAAACGACGTTTTACCATCAGTATATGTGCCAATGCGTACGCTACAAGAGCTTGTAAACACGGAAGACCCGGGTTGGCCGATTGTAAAAAAATGGATTGATCAGGCCAAAAACAAGGTGGAAATTCTGCCTTGCGAGCGTCAACGAGCCGAAAAAAGTCTGATACACGCACAAGTTACCACACGCTCTCTGATGGGAGCAATTATCTACGAAACAGGCGGGCTATTAATCGACAATGGATGGATTCGTATTCTTGGATCAGGCAGTGATCGTATGAAAAGAACTCTTCCCGACTGGAATATGGGCAAATCTTTTTCTGAATTTGGAGAACCTGCTCCATATTTATTGGTTGCAGACGATGCCATCGGCGGGTTTTATGCAATTAACGGCGGTTTTTTGGGAGAAGACACCGGAAACCTGTACTACTTTGCTCCCGATATGCTTCAATGGATTCCTTTGGAAATGGAATATAGCCAGTTTCTTTTATTCTGCTTCGAGACAGATATGGATGAATTTTATCCCGGTATGAGGTGGGATGGCTGGCAACAGGATGTAATGCATCTGCGCCCTGACTATGCATATAGTTTTTTCCCTTTTTTGTGGACTGAAGAAGCTAAAGACATCAATACTATAGAAAGAAATGCTATTCCGATTGAAGAAGTATATAGCTTCAATATGGAATCGATGAATATAAAAGGTTAATAATCAAAAAAGAAGGAGGCTCAAATGGAAATGACAGAAAATGAGGTTGATAAATTTATCCAACCGATTCGTAAAACAGATCTTATTTATCAGATAGAAGATAATCCTCCATTTAAAGAGGCTGTCTTTGCCGGTCTACAGCACCTTTTGGCTATATTTATAGCAATAATAACCCCTCCGCTGATTATTTCCCAGGCTCTAAATTTTACAGTCGAAACAACAGGGTTTCTTGTTTCTATGGCTTTATTGGCATCGGGTATATCTACATTTATACAATGCCGTAAGTTTGGCCCCGTAGGTTGTGGCCTGCTTTGTATACAAGGAACAAGTTTCTCCTTCATTGGTGCGCTTACCGCTAGTTTTGCCGCCAAAGGTGATATGGGCGAAGCTGCTATACTTGCCGCTATATTCGGAGTATGTATTGCCGCATCACCTGTGGAAATGATAGTTAGCCGATTACTTAAATATACAAAAAAGATTATCACTCCCCTTGTTTCAGGTATCGTGGTTACAATGATAGGACTTTCTCTTATAAAAGTAGCGATTATTTCTTGTGGAGGAGGTTTCAATGCAATGAGTGTTGAGGGTGCAAGATCATTTGGCAGTATGCAGAACTTAGGTCTGGCAGCACTTGTTCTTGTTTCTATACTTGTATTGAACAGTATAAGAAATAAATATATCCGCATGAGTTCTATTATCATAGGTATTATCATAGGATATGTGACTGCTTATTTTATGGGCTGGATAGATTTCTCTAAGATGGGAGCGATAGGGGCAATAACAATTCCTCAGCCGTTTAAATACGGTCTGGGCTTTGACCTGTCGGCATTTATCGCGGTTGCTCTTATCTACTTTATAACTTCGATAGAAGCTTATGGTGATATTACTGCCAATTCGATGATTGGTGGAGAACCTATTGAAGGTCCTAAATTTATGAAACGTGTACAAGGAGGCGTATTGGCCGATGGTATAAATTCCGCTTTGGCTGGGGTACTCAACTCTTTCCCGAATTCAATATTTGCTCAAAATAATGGTTTGATACAGTTGACAGGTGTTGCCAGTCGTCGTGTAGGTTATTATATTGCCGCATTTCTGGTTATTCTGAGTGCTTTCCCTTTTGTTGGAGGTATATTCTCTATTATGCCTGAGCCTGTATTGGGTGGAGCTACACTTTTGATGTTCGGTACGGTAGCTGCATCTGGTGTGCGTATTATTGCTTCTCAGGATATCGACAGAAAAGCAATACTTGTACTTGCAGTAAGCTTTGCATGCGGACTGGGAGTTGAACTAGTACCTAATATTCTTTCGCAGATGCCTGCTACCATAAGCGGTATTTTCTCGTCCGGTATTACTACAGGAGGTGTAGTTGCTATAATCGCTAATGTTGTTATCCGTATTAAGGAATAAAAAATATTACAATGAAATTACTTAAAGATCGTATTCTAAAAGACGGAAAAAGTTTTGAAGGGGGAATCCTTAAAGTAGATAGTTTTATCAATCATCAGATGGATCCTATCCTGATGAAATCGATAGGCGTTGAATTTGTTCGTCGTTTTGGGAATATGCCTATCAACAAAGTTGTTACAATTGAAGCTAGTGGTATTGCTCCGGCTATTATGTTGGGATACTTACTCGAGCTGCCTGTTGTTTTCGTAAAGAAGGCCGTACCTAAAACAATGGTGAATATGTTGTCTACTACAGTATATTCTTTTACAAAAGACAAGGAATATACCGTGTCGGTAAGTGGTGATTTTCTTACAAAGGATGATAAGGTGGTCTTTATTGATGACTTTCTTGCAAACGGAAATGCTGCGGTAGGTGTATATGATATTATTAAGCAATCGGGCGCTGAACTATACGGTATGGGCTTTATCATCGAGAAAAGCTTTCAGGACGGTGGACGACGTTTGCGCGAGCTCGGGATTCATGTAGAGTCGCTAGCTAAAATAAAAGAATTGGGAGCGAATAAAATTATTTTTGAAGAATAGAAGTAAGTGATTTAAACATTTTGGTAGTGTCCTCTTTATGAAGAAGTATGTATCTTTGTAAAGAGGATCTGATTTTTAAGAAGAATGGATAAGACAATTTTCTATACACCCGATATATTGAGTAATCCCGAATTACCTCTCGAGGAAGCGCAACATTGTATAAAGGTACTGCGTAAAAAGGAGGGGGATGAGATTCTTTTAACAGACGGGAAAGGGAGTTTTTATGATGCTGAAATCATACAGGCTAACCCTAAACATTGTCACGTAAATATCCTGAAAACAATAGTACAGCCCAAAAACTGGGAATGTAATATTCATATTGCTTTTGCCCCTACAAAAAATATAGATCGAATCGAATGGTTTGCCGAGAAGGCAACAGAAATAGGTCTAGATCGATTCTCTCCGCTTCTTTGTCAACATTCGGAGCGCAGAGAGATAAAGCTTCAGAGGATAGAGAAAATTCTCGTTTCGGCAATGAAGCAATCGCAAAAAGCAATCCTTCCTCAATTGGATGAAATGCAATCTTTTTCGAAGTTTGTTAAACAAGATTTTGAAGGACAAAAATTTATCGCTCATTGCTACCCCTCTGAAAAGAAATCGTTGAAGGATGCTTATAAATTAGGGGAAAGTGTTCTGATCTTGATTGGCCCTGAAGGCGATTTTTCGGAGCAGGAAGTAGAAGAGGCAATAAAAAATGGCTTTCAACCTGTTACTTTAGGGGAAAGCCGCTTGCGTACCGAGACGGCTGCATTAGCCGCATGTCATTCTATCCATGTGCTAAACTGGTAGCACTTATTCGGGCTTGAAAGAGAGCTTATCCCATGTATAGCGTTTAGGATTTTCGATAAGGAAAGGCTCTATCATCTTGTAATCTTCCCCGGTAAGATAATTCTCTATATCGTAACTTATTTCTAATGATGTGCTGTCGGGCGAAAGATCTATTGTTATCGGATTCATATCCAGTGCAGCATAAGCGTTGCGAAATTCTTGGCTATTCTTGTCTGTATTTGCTATAATGAAAGTATCCTTGTTTATCTTCGGAAACAGATCATTTTGAGGTATTGGAAACCATTGTGTAGTATAAAATTGTATTTGACTGTCGCACGCTTTTCCACAAACAGTCTTTACAACGCAAATTATTTTCGACTCGTTTATCAAAGGCAAAAGCTTTATCTGAACTGTTCCGGCCTCGGAAGTTTGCAGGGATATGTAATCAGAAGAAATGCCAATTCTTTCTACTTCTCCAAAAGAACCCCTTGGAGCTGTAATGCCTGTAGTATCATTCGGATTGGAAAGTAGTTTTTCTTTTCCGGCTGCGTCTAGTCCTGTAATCATGTTTTCGGGCATAGCAAGAAAAATTGTTTTCAGATCTTGAGCTGAAACACCGGAGGCAGTACTGAATATGATAATAATTGCAAGTATAAACTTTCTCATTTTGTATCGAATTATTTTGTCCCCAAATATAGGAAAAACATTGCTATGATTATTAAAACAAGGTCTATCGCTTTTCCTTTTAAGTTTTTTTCATGGAATAAGAGTACTCCTCCGGCAAAAGAAACAAGCACGCTGCTGCGCCTTACTATAGATACGATTGAGATCATTGCATCCGGGTCTGTAAGGGCATAGAAGTACACAAAGTCCGCTATCGTAAGGAAAACAGAAACTAAGATAATACTCCATTTCCATCTGAAAGGAGTGTTGTTCTTTTTTTTAGGATACCATAATACAATCATCACGATCAGCATCAGCAGACATTGGTACGAGTTGAACCAGAATTGAACTGCGGTAGAACTGAATTTCTGCATCAGAAATTTATCGTATAGCCCGCTTGCTGTACCGGCTATAGCAGCCAGAATCATAAAGAGTATCCATTTGTTTTTGTGAAAGCTGATTCCCTCTTTTTTGCCCGAAAGGGATAACAGGAAGAATGAAATAATAGTGATAATCACCCCTATCCATTGATATAAATTGAGCCTCTCACCGAATATCAGCAATGCTCCCACCAGAGTCATAACGGGGCGTGTGGCGTTTATGGGCCCTGTAATTGTCAGGGGAAGATGTTTGATAGCGAAATAGCCGAATATCCATGATGTAAGTACAATAACCGACTTTACAAAAATATATCCGTGAGTTTCTATCGACACCGATGGAACATATCCAATTGTTCCGTACAGAGAATCGGGTGATATTTTTGATATAACGACCAACGGAAGCAGCAATAAGGAACAAAAAAGCGTGTTAAGAAATAATACGGGAATTACTGCATTTCCATCTACTGATTTTTTTTTACAAATATCATAGCATCCAAGGAAGAACGCTGAAACAAAGGCGAGAGCTAGCCACATTTATTTAAATCTTATTATCTACGAAATTCGTTCTCTTTCTTTTTTCATCACGAAGTTTAGCCATGTATAGCCGATAATACCTGAAGCCAAAGAGGCCAGCAGTATCATCAATTTTGATTCGTTGATATAATGTATATCATCGAAGGCAAGAAGGGTAATGAAAATGGACATTGTAAATCCGATTCCTCCAAGCATGCCGGCACCCAATAGCCCCTTCCAATTGATTCCTCTTGGCAAGGCACAAATACCTGTTTTCACAAAGATAAAGCTAAAGAGAGTGATTCCGATTGGTTTTCCTACAATGAGTCCTAGCAGGATACCCTGTGCGAAAGGTTCACCTATGGACTGATCCCAGTTTCCTTCTATTATCATTGCTGTATTGGCCAAAGCAAACAAAGGTAATACTCCGAAAGCTATAGGGTAGTGCAAAAAGTGCTGCCAACGATTCGACATGCATTTCTTTTCCCTTTTCTTGAAAGGGATCGTTATAGCTAATAATACACCTGCGATAGTGGCATGTACTCCCGAGTTGAGCATAAAATACCACATGACGATCCCCCCGACAATGTAAGGGATCATATTATTGACATGGAATTTTTTATTCAACAATAATAAAAGAACAAATATTCCTAAAGCCATCAGCAAGCTAACCCACGATAGAGAGGATGTATAAAATATGGCAATTACGATAATTGCTCCCAGATCGTCAATTACAGCCAGAGCCGTGAGGAACACTTTCAAGGAAGTAGGCACACGATTGCCCAACAGGGATAAAATACCCAATGCAAAAGCAATGTCCGTAGCCATCGGAATACCAAAACCCGATAGGGTAGGTGTGCCGTGGTTGAGAAACATATAAATACCTGCGGGTACTAACATGCCGCCTAATGCGCCGGATATGGGTAACATCGCACGTTTTATATTAGATAGCTCTCCTTCGTATATTTCCTGTATAAGTTCAAGTCCTACCAACAGGAAGAATACCGCCATCAAACCATCGTTTATCCATTCGGCAACGCTATGGCTTCCTACCCCAAATTCCCAGATGCCTCTGTATTGTTCTCCAATCCATGATGAGTTTGCCAAAAGTATGGAGACGATTGTGCAAACAATAAGCACAAGTCCTCCTGACTTTTCACTTTCCATGAACCCTCTTAATGTCCTACCGCTAAGAATATTTATTCTCATTGTATAAAAATGTCATTATTGTATTCTATTTCTTCTAAAAAAAGAGCATGTCCCGGAACGGATATTCCGGCTTCACCTCTGTTTTTAGCCTCTATAATCCTTCGCATTTCTCCCGAATCTATCTTCCCTTTTCCTGCTTCCAGCAATGTGCCCACTATGGAGCGTACCATATTGCGCAGGAAGCGATTTGCCTTGATGGTGAAGATGTAATCATTGCCTTTTTTCTCCCATTGCGCAGCTAGAATGGTACAATTATTCGTCTTTACATCGGTGTGCAACTTGCTAAAACTCGTAAAGTCTTCATATTCGAATAAGATATCAGCACATGCATTCATCTTATCTATATCAAGATTTCCATGTACTTTATATTTCAAATGATGTAAGAAAGGATCTTTTTCTGTAGTGATATAATATCTGTATAGCCTGCTTGTTGCATCAAAACGTGCGTGAGCATCGGGTTTTACCTTTACAATATTATATATCGAAATATCTTTAGGGAGTATGCTATTTAATTTTTTGGCGAGAAGCGGTAAATCAAGATTTTCAGTCTCATAGTCAAAATGTGCTGCCATCATTCGCGCATGCACACCCGCATCGGTACGCCCCGCACCCACTATTGTTGTCGGAGTACGCAGTAACGTTGTGAGAGCCCTCTCTATGGTTTCTTGTACCGATACACCATTCGGCTGTATTTGCCAACCACAGTAATTTTCTCCATTGTATGCAAGGTATATAAAGTAACGTTTCATATTTTTAGCAGCAGCCAATTGCTTATTTAAAAATTATCTTACCGTGATATGAAAGCAAGATTGCTTTCTCTCATGTTTGATATAGCATCTGTCGCGTTCATGCAGATCATGCAAAACCTGCCCCAATATGGCTTTTAGTCTGCCGTCGTCCAAAACCCGGCTGTCTGTTGGGTTCACTTTGTCAAATCGTGTCCACGCTATATCTATTGTTGTTCCATAACGGTGTGCAGAATTATCACTTGCATTTCTATTTCTTCTGCTTAGCCCTTTTACATCATCATTGGTGCGTGTTATGCTCGTAATGATCGGTTTATAAAGCGGCATTTTTTTACTGATGAGCGAGTCTCTGAAGTTGATACAGATTTCGGATAGTAAATTTGCTGCTTTAGGAACTAGAAAAGGCATTGAGTGTGTAAGTTTATCAACACGGTAAATGTCCAGTTCTATTGGGATACGTACAAGCTTGTCCTGATATAATGCAGTGTCTGCTCTTGTCTCCAAAGGTCCTACGCCGTTTGCTTCGGCGGCCTCGATATGTAAGTCCGGTAAATCGTTGAATGTGAGATTGTAATTCCCGTTGAAACGAGTATATTTCTTTGGCTCGGTTGGAACCTCTTCTTTATTTTTTCCTTTTGTGCTGCAACTTATTAAGAATAGAATACCAACGGAAAGCATCCAGATATATCTCATAAAATAATTATCGTTTAGAGTTGTATATATAAATTGATTGTCTAATAAAGCTTACAAAGGTATAAAATAACAGGATTTTGTCGGTAATTAATTCTTATTTTTGCATTATGATAACAATTAGCATATAATGGAAAAAATTGTCAGCCTGCAAAATGCGAGGATAAAAAATATTGTAAAGCTTTCGAAAGCAAAAGAACGGAGAGAGCAAAATTTATTTATAATAGAAGGGGCTCGCGAATTAAATCTTGCTCTGATGGCGGGCTATGAGGTTGACTCGGTGTTTGTATGTCCCGAACTGTTTGTGAAAACAGATTATCCCCATGTTCTTGAATCTGTATCTGACAATAAAAAATTTGAAGTTTCGGAAGCCGTTTTCGAAAAAATAGCCTATCGTGAAGGCTCTGACGGGCTTTTAACTTTGGCTAAACCCAAAGGACATACGTTGGCAGACCTTAACCTTTCAGATAACCCGTTCCTTATTATACTCGAATCTGTAGAAAAACCCGGTAATTTAGGCGCTGTTCTACGTACGGCCGATGCAGCTCAAGCTGATGCTGTAATTGTTTGCGATCCTGCCACTGATATCTATAATCCGAACGCAATACGCTCCAGCGTAGGATGTCTTTTTACTGTGCAGACAGCCGTTTGTACATCTCAGGAAGCATTGAGCTATTTGAAAAGTAAAAATATAAAGGCGTTTGCTGCTGAACTGAATGCTTCACAATGGTATCAGGATACTGATTTTACTAAACCCTCTGCTATCGTTATGGGTACAGAAGCAGATGGATTGACTCACTTTTGGCTCGATAACGCCGACTATCGTGTAAAGATTCCAATGAGGGGTAAGATCGATTCTCTAAATGTATCTGTCTCTACCGCTATCCTTACTTTTGAGGCGATGAGACAGAGAGGTTTTTAAACTTCCGGAACCTCCCATAATGACTTGTCTTTAGCATTTGCTATTGATATATACGTAGTCGACAGGATAAAAGCATGAGTAGGCTTATACTTATTCTGTATGTATAAAATTCCTAAAAGTGATAAAACCAAAGGAAAATCTTATGTATTCAATATTTTTATGCTAAATTTGCACACTTGTAATATTTGTGTGCAAATTTAGTTTATGGCCATAAACAAAACCCGAAATATCCTGATAGATGTAGCTCGTCAGCTATTTGCAAGGTTGGGGGTGGAAAATACCACCATGAATGATATTGCAGTAGCTTCGCACAAAGGGCGGAGGACACTATATACATATTTCAATAATAAGAATGAGGTGTATCAGGCGGTTCTGGAGACGGAGCTCGATCAGATGTACCATGCTTTGCAGACTGTAGCAAATAAGAATCTTCCTGCAGACGAGAAACTTCTTTTGTTTTTTTATACGCGATTTGATGCAGTGAAAAATGTTGTGGCAAGGAATGGTACATTGAAAGCCGATTTCTTCCGTGATATCTGGCGTGTGCAAAATGTAAGGAAATCGTTTGATAGAAAAGAAATTCAGGTACTGAAAGATATTCTGAACAAAGGAGTGGAAGAGGGTACTTTCGAGATGCCCGACACTCAAGCTACAGCTGAAATACTTCACCATGCGCTCAAAGGATTGGAAGTACCTTACATCAGAGGGCAGATTAGAGCAGAGAGCCTGCAAACCGAATCCCAAAGAGAAAATATTGCTTACCTTATATTTGAGGGAATAAAAAAGAAGAAAAAGTAGATTGTAAACTATATAAATTTAATTTATACTTTAAATTATGAAATTACTAGAAGGTAAAACCGCTATTATTACAGGTGCAGCTCGTGGTATAGGTAAAGCCATCGCACTTAAATTTGCAGAGCAGGGAGCAAATATTGCATTTACTGACTTAGCTATAGATGACAACGCAAAAGCGACTGAAGCAGAGATTGAAAAATTTGGAGTGAAAGCAAAAGGATATGCATCTAATGCTGCAAATTTTGAAGACACTCATAAAGTGGTAGAAGAAATAGCTAAAGATTTCGGACAGATAGATATTCTTGTAAATAATGCAGGGATTACCCGTGACGGACTGATGATGCGTATGACTGAACAGCAATGGGACATGGTAATCAATATAAACTTAAAGTCTGCATTCAACTTTATTCACGCACTTACTCCAATATTTATGAAGCAAAAGAGCGGAAATGTCATAAATATGAGTTCTATCGTTGGGCTTAACGGTAATGCCGGACAAGCTAACTATTCTGCATCTAAGGCAGGGATGATTGGCTTGGCTAAATCTGTCGCAAAAGAACTCGGCTCGAGAAATGTTCGTGCAAACTGTATTTGTCCGGGATTCATCATTACAGAAATGACAGGAGTATTGTCTGAAGATGTAAAGAAAAAATGGGCAGAGCAAATTCCGTTACGTCGTGGAGGAACACCTGAGGATGTAGCGAATGTTGCTGTATTCCTTGCATCGGATTTGTCCGCTTATGTTACAGGAGAAGTTATTCCTGTAACAGGAGGTATGTAAAAACATATTGTATCAAAATAGAAACGGCTTCAAATTATATTGAAGCCGTTTTTTATTATTATGTTGTCCAATGATTCGTTTTTATTTTATTTCTTCAACGACAGAGCTACTTTCCATATTTCTTAAAAATACGCCGGTCCATTTTCCATGTATATCTTTGTAATCAAAAGAACCATCGTCTGCCACTAGACGAATGCGATATGTGGCTGTTATTTTATTTTGATATATCGTCACATTAGTAGTTAACTTGCTATGTGGTGGTAATGTTGTAGATTCTTTAACCTTTGTGGAAGGTTCTAGCTCTACTTTTTCTCCAATGCGTAGCGGAGCTTCTTTACCCGAATAATAAACATAATCAGAAGATAAGAGACTGATCTCAGATGGTATAGAGACAGTATAATCTTCACCCATTAATTGGGCTAATAGTTCTGCATCCTCTGAGTTATGAAAATGGGAATAGTCTTTAATGTAATCTTCTGATTTATTTGTTATTATAGCTGGTTCGTCTACGTTGTTATGGATAGAGATGCTTCTATGGTCTTCTATTACCTCTTGTTTATCTCCCTCCTCTAACTTCCACATAATAGAATGAAATGTGTATGTTTTATTTTCTTCTAGTAAGTCTTTATCATTGCTGCAGGATATAAAAAGACAGGACATAAAGATGAAAAGAAGTAATATTTGTGAATAAGCTTTCATAGTATTAATGTTAATTTTTAATCTATTTGTTAAAGATATACATTCTTTATTAATTAAGCCATGCTTGAAAGATCTTTTTCTTTAATAAACTATTACCCAAAAATTGATTATACCGATTTGGAATAACGTTTCTCGTTATTTACCATCAGTTTATCCAGCGAAGCAGCAACATTGCGGACAAAGGGAGCAGCTTCCGGTAATACAGTAATGTGATCTTCCGAAAATTCAATAATTCCATCTTTTTGAAAATCAAAGAGTTGCTCTTTGTTGTAGTTCAGGGCATTTCTTACTTCCTTTTCAGACATATTCATTCGGTTCGCTATATCCGACCAACTTACTGTATAGTTACACATTAGTGAAGCTATTACTTCACGGGTAATTTGCTCTTCCTTATTCAGTATATACCCTTTAGTTATGGGATATTTACCCTCATTTACTGATGATATATATGTGTTCAGATCTTTTGCATTTTGGCTGTAGGCTGTAGAAAGTTGGCTGATCCCGGTATTTCCGAATGCATAAACCTGACCTGTGGTGCGTCGGGTGCAGTATCCTTGAAAGTTGCGATGCAGTGATTTTCTTTGTAAAGCCTCGTAGAGCTCATCGTTTGCTAATACAAAGTGGTCGAGCCCTATCGTTTTATATCCAGCATCGATTAGCAATTTCTTAGCTGTTTCGTATATTTCGTTTTTTGTAGAAACTGATGGTAAGCCTACCTTTTCAAGATTTTTCTGTAACTCATTCACCCAAGGAACATGGGCGTAAGAAAAAGTGACAATCCTGTCCGGCTTGAGGGATATTGCCTTATTAATGGTTTCTGCAAAAGATTCAGGAGTCTGTAGAGGTAGTCCGTATATAAAATCCATATTTACAGATATACCTTTACTCCTGAGTATGTGTATTATATCCTCTATCGCCATTCGTGATGGCTTACGGGCGGAAGCCTTCAAAACCTCTTCGTTAAAATCTTGAATGCCAATGCTTATTCGATTGAATCCTGCATCAATCAGATCATTCCAATAGTCTTCATCCAGATATCCGGGATGACATTCTATGGCAATTTCCGGATTTTCGATGCATTCAAACTCGGATAAGATTATCCGGTTGATTTCTTTTAGTACGGAGACAGGCTGTGACGTGGGTGTTCCTCCTCCATAGTGTATTTGTGATATTTTACGACTATGGTCGAGTAGGGGAAGCACCATCCGTATCTCCTTTTTCAAGGTCTCTATATACTTTTTTACTACATTTTTGTCTTTGAGCAACTGTGAATTACAGCCGCAATAATAGCACATGTGATAGCAAAAAGGGATATGTATATAGATGGATATATGCTGAGGGTTTTGTTTATTCGATTGTATAATAGCCGCCTTATATGAATCGGCAGTAAATGATTCATTGAAAAGGTTAGCCGGAGGGTAGCTTGTATATCTTGGAACCGGGATGCTATATTTATTCAGTAATTCTTGTTTCATTTTGTTCTTTCGGTGCTTTAAGTTTGAATGCAAATAAGATAAATGCCAGAGATATGGCTGCGATACACATTTCCACAACAAAGAGTCCTTTGTATGTTATCATTGCTGCTATTTTACCGGAGCTTACACCCATAATAATTCCGCTCAGGTGTGTAATCACAGTTTGTATTGTAAAGTCTGTTCCTTCAAAACCCGGGCGTACACAGTCCATAGCTGTGGTATATACAACAATGACCGCCATACCATAACTTGCCCAAAGTAATGAGATGCCTAAATGCAGAGTTGCTATATTTATAGGAAGAGCAGATACTAACAGGCAGAAATAGATAGTGGTAATCAATGTGAAAACGGCAAACAATATTCGAGCGGAATGTCTACCTATTTTTCGAACGATAAAGCCTCCCCCAAAAGAAGCAAGGCAGCCAATAGATGTACCTACAATCCCCGACATGACGCCTATTTCTTTCATGTTGTAGCCATAGTCTACCAGCATGGGCTTAAGCATGGCTAACACTCCAATAAGACCTGCATAATATACAAATAAGAAGACAACTTGTTTCCAGATACCTTTTTGTTTGAAAAAGCCAAGAAGATCGTCGGGGGTTGGCTTCTTCTCTTGTTTTGCTTTTATGATTACTTGGTTATTTCCCCTCTTGAAAAATATTAGAGGAATCAGAGCTATAATAACAAATACAGCAAGGAATGGCAATAGATTTCCCCACCCGAATTTATGATAGAGTAACAATAATATGCCGCCGCCAATCATAGCACCTGCAAAGTTTCCCATCGACTGCATACTGTTTGCAAGGCTCTTATCCTTTTTACTAAAAGACAGAACAGCAAGAGAGTCGGTTGCAATATCTTGTGTGGCTGAAGCGATAAAAGATAATACTACAAGCCCAATGATAAGATAAGGTGTGGTTTGAAAATCGAGAAAAGAGACAGCAAATATGATGGATGCATATATTAATTCTGAGGAGAAAATCCATCTTTTAAAATCACCTATTCTAAAAGTAGAACGGTCGACCGCAGGAGACCATAGAAATTTTAGTATCCAAGGGAGTTTTAGCAATTGGAGCATACCTATACTTTCGAGCGAGAAGTTCTGTTGCCGCATAATTACAGGTATCACCGTAGAGAAGAAACTCATCGGTATAGATTGTGCAATGTACAGGCAAAAGAATGTAAATAGCTTTTCTCCTTTTTGAATGTTTATTCCCATATTAGAATTTAAGGTTCAGATTTAATCCACATGTGAAAGGCTTCCCTTTTTGTACAAAATTATTACCTGATGTTGCGAAGTAATATGCGATGTAATCTTTAGAACCTATATTTTTAGCCCACAAATCTAGTGAAAATTGTTTTTTAACGAAAGAAACTTTCCCATTATACACTCCATAAAATGGTTGTTCGACATCGTTGGCATCATTCCAATATAATTTACCTACTCCTGTATATTGAGCGTTAAGCACAACATTGTCGAGCCATCTCAGGTTTGTGGCTATGGTGTAATTTGCAGATATCGCCAATGTATGCTTAGGCACCATGAGCAAGTAATTATTATTATAATTTACCGTTTCGCTTTCTTTATACTCTTTGTATTTAGCATGCGTATAACCATAGGCTATCTGGAAGTTCAGATTTCTCGAAGGGTTTATCTGAGTTGTCAATTCAAAGCCTTTGCTTTCCGATTTCCCTGCATTGCGAGTCAAAAAACCTTGCCCTGTGGGTTTAACCTGCGAAATCTGTTGGTTGCTCCATCTAATATAAAAGAGGCTGAAATCTACGAAGAGCAGATTATTCAGAAAGCTTGATTTTGTTCCTAATTCGTAAGACCAGCTATATTCAGGATCAAACGTACGGTCTTTATCTTCATCGGCCGTATTGTTGAAACCTCCTGTTTTATATCCTTTACTTACAGATAAATATGTCAATCCATCCTGATTGTACGCATATTGGATAGATGCTTTTGGTGTAATTTGAGAAAAATCGTCCTTAGCCTTTACTTCGGGATCGACAACAGGGTCTACATTCGGATTTGCAGTGATGCGTATCAATGAAGATTTTGTTTTCTCCCAGTCGTAGCGAATTCCAAGTGTCGCAGATAATCCTGGGATGAAAATATCATTCAAAGTAGACTGGTGATATAGGGCGATTCCTTCGGTCGGATTGTTTACATTTTGGATTGCATGTTTTCCCGATGTGCGATAGTCGGTATCGTTTGTTTGGAAATAATTCTGGTGGAATCCAAATACTCCAAACTGCCATTTGTACTTGCTGTCTTCTTTTATTGATTTGATATTAAACTCCTGAGAGTACATTTGCTGACGGTGATAGAAGTTTACGTAGTAAAGGTCTTTGGGCGAAAAGTCCTGATCGATACCTTGTTTTCCATCATAAAACTGAAAAGAAGATTGCGAACTCAGTTTGAAATTGTCTGTCACATATTCTATATTCAGTCCATTGTTAGACATATTACGACGGTAGAAACTCCGTTCATTATAATTTATATCTTCTATTTTGCCCGTTTTTTTATCATAGATACGGTAAGGATAACCATCCTGATCGGAATATTCATAAGCAAAAATAAGGTTCATCGTCAACCGTGGCATAATACGCCAACTTAGTCGGGCACGAGTAGAAACACCATCAATCGGGTCGGCTCGTTTTCCTGTGGTTTTATTCATAAAGTAACCTCCCGAATGGGAATAATTACCGGATAGAGAATAGCCTATTTTATTATCTACATTTCCATAATGTGAAATTCCCGTCTGATAAGTATTGTAATTACCGGCAGAGAGATTCAAGTAAGTTCCTTTTGTCTTTAATGGGGATTTTGTGAAAACATTAATGATACCCCCCATGGTATTCCTGCCATAAATAGTCCCTTGTGGCCCTCGCAGAACTTCAATACGGTCTATATCGCTAATGTTCATATCAAAAGTTGAGCGGTCGAAATACGGCACTCCATCTACATATAGCCCTACAGAAGGGGTGTTTTTTGCAGCCCCTATTCCTCGTATAAAAACCGGGCAGTACATTTTAGAGCCATAGTCTACCATGAATAGATTGGGTACAAAAGCCGTCACCTCTTTTATGTTGGTTATATTGTTTTCTTTAATAATACTTTCAGATAGAACGGATGCCGAGACAGGTTGTATCGATAAATCACTATTTTGCTTAAATGATTCTATTACAACCTCTTTTGCTGTGTATTTCATTTTGATAGAATCATTATCAATGACGATATCATCAGCATAAGTATTATTGATAATGGCACAGAATAAGAGGGTCAAAAAGAGAAAGGACTTTGATCTCATTATTTCTTAATGTGTTGATATTTATAGTTTTTAGTTGATCTGCAAATGTATGAAAACTTAAAATAGCAGTCAATCACTAGATGTAGTGATATTTTTTATTCTCAGAATAAGCCTAGAATAGGAATATTGAACGTAAACGGGTGGTTAGATGAATGAAATTAACTAAAAGAAAACCTTGATATTATTATTGTATTTCGTCTTTCGGGATGGAGTTTTCGATCTCCATTCCCTTAATTTTCAAAAACTTTACTTACCTTTGTTTGATTTTAAGACGTTAAGAAAAAAATTTATGATTAATCCGATTACAAAGAGTATCGATTTAGGTGATGGAAGGACTATCACCATTGAAACCGGAAAATTGGCAAAACAGGCTGATGGGTCTGTAATGGTACGGATGGGTAATACGATGTTATTAGCCACTGTATGTGCCGCAAAAGATGCAAATCCGGGTGTTGATTTTATGCCTTTACAGGTAGAGTATAAAGAAAAATTTGCAGCATATGGCCGCTTCCCGGGAGGTTTTCAACGCCGAGAAGGACGTGCTTCAGATTACGAAATATTGGTTTGCCGCTTGGTAGACCGTGCACTTCGTCCATTGTTTCCGGACGATTATCATGCCGAAGTATTTGTTAATGTGACTCTATTCTCTTCCGACGGTGAAGATATGCCTGATGCATTGGCCGGATTGGCAGCTTCGGCAGCTTTAGCTGTTTCAGATATACCGTTCAATGGTCCTATCTCAGAAGTAAGAGTAGCTCGTGTTGATGGACAATTCATTTTAAATCCAACATTTTCTCAACTAGCTAAAGCTGATATGGATATCATGGTAGGTGCTACTATTGATAACATTATGATGGTGGAAGGTGAAATGAAAGAAGTTTCGGAAGCAGAAATGCTGGAAGCTATCAAGTTTGCTCATGAAGCGATTAAAGTACAATGTCAGGCTCAGATCGAATTGATGGAGCTTGTTGGTACTACAAAAAAACGTGAATATAGCCACGAAACAAATGACGAAGACCTACGCAAAGATGTTTGGGAAAAATGTTATGATAAAGCTTTTGCTGTAGCAGCATCAGGAAATACAAACAAACATGAGCGTGTAGATAACTTCAAGGCTATAGAAGAAGAATATAAAGCGAACCTTACTGAGGAAGAGCTTGCAGAAAAAGGTGCATTGATTTCTCGTTACTACCATGATGTAGAAAAAGAAGCGATGCGTCGTTCTATCTTAGACGAAGGAAAACGTCTTGATGGTCGTACAACAACAGAGATACGTCCTATCTGGAGCGAAGTAGATTATCTTCCGGGAGCTCACGGATCGGCTGTTTTCACACGTGGTGAAACACAATCATTGACAACTGTAACATTAGGTACAAAGCTTGATGAGAAAATCATTGATGATGTATTGAACAATGGTAAGGAGAGATTCTTGCTACATTATAATTTCCCTCCGTTCTCAACAGGAGACGCAAGACCACAACGTGGAGTAGGTCGTCGTGAAATCGGTCATGGTAATCTTGCACACCGTGCATTGAAACCAATGATTCCTTCCGATTACCCTTATGTTATACGTGTGGTATCTGATATATTAGAGTCGAACGGTTCTTCATCTATGGCTACAGTTTGTGCCGGTACATTGGCATTAATGGATGCAGGGGTGAAGATCAAAAAGCCGGTGACAGGTATAGCAATGGGACTTATCTCAGAGAAGAAAGGTACTAACTTTGCTGTACTTTCAGACATTTTGGGTGACGAAGATCATCTGGGAGACATGGACTTTAAGGTTTGTGGAACAAAAGATGGTATTACAGCTACTCAGATGGATATAAAAGTAGATGGACTTTCTTACGAAATTCTAGAAAAGGCATTGAATCAGGCTCGTGAAGGACGTTTGCATATTATGGGTAAAATCCTTGAGACATTACCTGAACCACGTGCCGACTTCAAAGAAAATGCTCCACGTATCGAAGTGCTAATTATCAGCAAAGAATTTATCGGAGCTGTAATAGGACCCGGTGGTAAAATCATTCAAGGTATTCAGGAAGAAACAGGAGCAACTGTTACTATCGAAGAAATTGATGGTTATGGACGCGTTGAAGTTTCAGCTACTAACAAAACTGCTATCGAAGCTGCAATGGCTAAGATTAGAGGAATTGTTGCTGTGCCGGAAGTAGGAGAGGTATATACTGCAAAAGTACGTTCGGTAATGCCTTACGGTGCATTCTGTGAATTCCTTCCAGGAAAAGACGGATTGCTTCATATCTCTGAAATTTCGTGGGATCGCGTAGAAGACATGGAAAAAGTAGGATTGAAAGAAGGTGATAAGATTGAGGTGAAACTCATCGATATCGACCCTAAGACAGGTAAGTTCAAACTGTCTCGTAAGGTTCTTCTTCCTCGTCCTCCAAGACCAGAGAAGCCTGTACAGAAGGCAAACGGAGATGCTCCGGCAGAGGCTTAAGCGCATAAGAAATCTTATATATAATAAAAACCCCGATTGGTTACCAATCGGGGTTTTTTATTTATCGATATTTTATCTTTTAATAGAAATACAGATTCTTTTGATGATTTCTCTCCCAAGTAATATTTACAATTACGAAGTCTTTATTTCTATATCGGCAGTATCTTCATCTTCATCCTCATCTTCCTCATCAGTTTCTTTCGGTGCAGGTTTTACCATAAAGCGGCTCAATTCAAAGAGCAGATAAAGCGGCACAAACACGACAGAAAGGGTAAATGGATCTCCTGATGGAGTGATTACAGCAGATAATACCAATAGTCCAACAATGGCATGCCTTCTAAATTTCTTGAAAAAAGATCTATTTAAAAAGCCCAATTGAGATAAAAGCCATGATACCAAAGGAAGTTCGAATACAATTCCCATGATGAATATCAATGTAAGGAAATTATCCATATACGAATCGAGCGAAATTGTATTCTCGATCATCTCACTTAACTGGTATGTCGATAAGAATCGGAATGTCATAGGAAATACAAGAAAATATCCTACAGCACATCCGATAAAGAACATACCTGTTCCGAACAGAAATACCCATCTGATACTCTTCTTCTCATTAGAATAGAGAGCAGGGCTTACAAAGCGCCACACTTCAAATGCAAGGTATGGGAATGTCAATATTAGAGCAAACCAAAATGAAGTGGTCATGTGCCTGAAAAACTGCGAAGTAAGATTATAGTTTATAATCTTAATATGAAATGTATCATCGCAAAAGTCGGGCATAAAGGGCACGGATGATGTCACATAACATAGATATTTATACAATACAAAGTCGGCACGGGTAGGACCCATTATCCAGCTGTCGTATATATACGGCATGATTGCAAAACCAAGTATCGCAAAAACAAATAAGGCAATGATAGACCTGACAAGGGTCCACCGTAGTTCTTCTAAATGATCCCAAAAGGACATTCCTCCACTGTTCTCTTCCATAGAAGTATACTACATCAATCTTTTTTAGTTGTTGTATCGTTATCCCCGGTTATATCATCTTCTATACCTTTAACTCCCTCTTTGAAGTTTTTGATACCTTTCCCTAGTCCTTTCATTAGTTCAGGTATTTTGCGTCCCCCGAAAAGTAAAAGTACAACTATGGCTATGATGATGATTTCACCTGTTCCCAGATTTCCTAAAAATAATAAGGTATTCATGATTTTTGTTTTTTTAGTGCTTTATGATATTATTTCTGTTAGATTGTTTTCAGTTGACAAAATAATACAAATAATATCTAACAAAGCGGATATGTTTTAATATTTATTTCTTTTTAACACAGTAAGAAAGGCATCTTATTCGTCTCCTTGAATGATCTTGTCTTCTAATGCCGGAGTACAGTACATTTTATACTCTCCATCCTCGTCACAGATAAATATAGCCTCAATCTCAGCGTTGTTATTTATCCATTCCAACGACTTCTCTACTCCCGCAACCAGAAATGCTGTGGCATAAGCATCTGCTGTGAGGCAGTCGTTCGCTATCACTGTTGTGGATAGTAGATTATGCTGTGCCGGATAGCCCGTTGCCGGATTGATTGTATGCGTTATTTTTTCTCCATTTTCGATATAAAATTGTCTGTAATTTCCGGAAGTCGCTATTCCTTTATTTGTAATTTGTAAAATAGC
This sequence comes from Dysgonomonas sp., assembly GCF_035323175.1. NCBI lineage: Bacteria > Pseudomonadati > Bacteroidota > Bacteroidia > Bacteroidales > Dysgonomonadaceae > Dysgonomonas > Dysgonomonas sp. The sequence continues at coordinate 83,652 of NZ_DAOKYH010000006.1, forward strand.
TTGCATATCCTGTCCCGGAATGAGGTTGCTTTCGGATGGGCGGTCAATACCTATTCTCCAGTCTTCGCCATGAAGGTTTTCTCCTCTTACTCGAATTTCTCCTCCGATCTCTACAAGATAATTAAGGCATTTATGCTGTTCCAAGAATAAAGCTACAATATCAGCAGAATATCCTTTTGCAATAGCATTTACATTCAATACAATGTTGGGATGATCTTTTACAATGCGTCTGTCCTTGATGCTTATTTTGTCCATTCCTATATACTTCCTCATCTCTTCTATCTCCTCCTTATTGGGCGGACATTTTTCTTGAGAGCTAAATCCCCAAGCCCTGAATAGCGGCTCTGCCGAGATATCGAAAGTATTTTCTGTGTGGGCACTTATTTCTTTTGCTTTGTTGAAGACTGTATAAAAATAATCATCTATTTCTACGTCTTCATTTCTGTTGACTCGCGAAATAATGGATTCATTGTCATATACCGATAATGATTTCTCAAAGTTGGCAAGCAACTCTTCTATTTCGGGTTGAAAATCTCTATCTTCACTATCTTGATATATAATATTATAACTGGTTCCTTCGGCTCTACCTTGTATATTGTAGTAGAAGGAGCCGTTGTCGGCCATTATTGCGTTCATCTATTCGCTTATATACTTTTTTAGCGATGCGGCTTGTCATAATGAACGGAGAGAAGAATTTCTTTAAAGAAATATACATTAGCTAAATAGATCTTCAAACCACTCCGTCCAATCTGACAAAAGCATATCTAATTTTTCTTATTTGTCGTAGCTTTCTTTTACTAAAGGACAATTTAATAAATAGTCAAGGCTTTTCTTTACACTTTCTTCAGGAGTAAAGCTGTATTGCTCTACTTCTACCACAAGATGTTTAACTCCTGCAGCATCAGTATTGTTGAAGATGGCGTCAAAGCCTACCATACCACTTTGTCCAAGTTCTCTGTTGTCTTTGATATGCAGTAAAGTGAAACGGTTTTTATATTTATTGAAATAATCTACAGGGCTTTTTCCTCCTCTTACTACCCAGTATACATCCATTTCGAAGAATACATATTCAGGGTTTGTGTTTTCTAGCATGTAGTCGTACATAAGCTTATCTTCGATCTTATTTTTCAGTTCGAAGTCGTGATTGTGATAGCCAAAGAGCATGCCGTTTTCTTTACATCTCTTGCCTATTTCGTTATAGTACTCACAATATGTTTGTAAGTCTTTCAATGTTTTAGGTGTATCCATCCATGGAGTTACAATGTATTTCATTCCTGCTGCTTTGTGTGCTGCAATACATTGATCCCACCATTTAAGCGCTTCTGTAAAATCTTTAGAAGCCAGTTCTTTTTCTGTAAGGCCTTTTCCTGTATGAGAAGAAAGCACTTTCATTCCGGCTTTTTCTATGCTTGCCTTAAATTCTTCAGGTGTTTTTCCATAGAATTTTCCGTCTGCATAGTTGGCAGCCTCTACCGATGTGAATCCCATTTCTCCGGCTTTCTTGATTGTTGCATCGTAGTCTTTAGCAATATCGTCTCTCAACGAGTACAATTGTAGAGAAATATCTTTCTTTACAGGTGCAGCTTGTTGCTGAGTTGCATCTGCTTTTGGATTGCAAGAAGCTAACATAAGGAGAGTAGTAGCTATAATAATTGATACTTTCATGATAATGTAAGATTATTTAAAAGCCAAATCCAAGAAGGGGCAAGCCCTTCAAGGATTTGGAAGATATTTTAATAGAAAAAACTAGTTATTAGTCAAGGATTTTGATTCTGATATTACGGAACCAAACATCATCGCTATGATCTTGAAGACCAATATATCCTTCTCTATTAGGTCCACCACAGTTGTTTAGCAGTTCGAATGCCAAAGGCCATTTTTCTTCGCTGAATTTGCTTGCTTGAAGCATTTCTGTCCATTGTGGAGTCCATAGGTGATATTCAACTACGTTTTCGCCATTTTGTCCATGAACCACAGTTCCTTTGTAAACCATGACTTTCGCTTTGTTCCATTCACCAAAAGGTTTGGAATTTTGTGGTTTAGCAGGAATCATATCATACAATGACATTGATTGACGATTGTTGTCTTTACCCAATTTTGCATCAGGGTGATTTGCGTTGTCTAATACTTGAGCTTCAGGAGCTGAAATATAGATAGGTTCCATTCTTAACTCTCCTGTTTTAGGATCCTTTGTTTGAACCTCTTGTGCCAGATAGAAAATACCGGAGTTGCTTCCTTTAGCCACTTTCCATTCTAGTTCCAGTTCAAAATTTTTGAACTTGTGAGCAAAGATAATGTCGCCACCGTCTTTTTCCTGAGCTTCACCTTTACCAGAACCAGTAAATTTCAGAGCTCCGTTATCTATACTCCATTTTCCAGGTAGGACGTCTTTTCCGTATCCTCTCCATCCTTCAGTAGATTTGCCATCGAAGATAACGATATAACCGTCTTTATCTTTTTTGAATTTAGACAAGTCTACTTGAGGTTTGTCTAATACAGTATATTCAGGTTTCATTGCTTCAGTTGTTTTTGTTGAATCAGTATCAGTCCCTTTTTTCTCAGCATTCTTAGCCCCACCGCCACAAGCAATAAATGCTCCGGCAATCATGCAACAGCTTAATGAATAGATAATTTTTTTCATCTTTATTTTGATTTTTAAATTAAAACAATATTACTTAGTTATGGCATATCAGGCAACTTCCATCCCTGACGATATGTATGCTTGATCAGTTCATTTGCAAACTCCTGAGCATTGATAGGATCAGTCCAGATCTTATTGAACTTAGGGTCGCCGTCAACGATCTTGAAGTCATCTTTAACTAATATCTTAATTTGTTCGTTAGGATCGATATTTGTGAACTTCATGTTGTCTCCATCCCAATGCAATTCCTTATTCAAGGTCTGCAAACGAATAGCCAATACTCCCATTACTACCATTTCGTTGAATGGGCCTGCTTCGCTGAAATCGGATTTAGTTATTACACGACTGGAAGCATCTTCCTTACAAGCGCGTACCCAATCCATTTCGTGAGATGTTTCTACACGGCGTTGTGTTTTAGGCGCTTTCGGAACACGACCCGACAACAACCAAGGGTTCACTCCGTAGCATCCGCAAATCAGTGTATCTTTTGTTCCATGGAAGATAACCAATCCACCGCCTTCGCCCATTAATTGTTTTCCTTGAGGGAAACCTTTTGGACGATCCGGCATCATACCGCCATCATACCAATGTACTTCCACTTCAGGCATACCCACTTTCGGCATATTATCGCGAGCAGGGAATGTCAATTTAACGTGTTGTGCTTGTGGTGCGCAATCCTGCAACAACAAGGTAGATGAACCTTGTACTTTAGTAGGGTAGCCCAAATTCAAGCCTTTGAATACCGGGTGCATGATGTGACAAGCCATATCGCCTAATGCACCTGTACCATAATCCCACCAGCCACGCCAGTTCCAAGGAGTATATAATGCATTATAAGGGCGTACTTTTGCAGGACCTGAAAATAAGTCCCAATTTAGGGTACTTGGTATTTTGTCTACTTTTTCAGGGGCATTCAGTCCCTGTGGCCAAATAGGGCGGTCGGTAGCACATTCAACTTTTGTTACTTCGCCTATCTCGCCATTGGCAATCCATTCGCAAACGAGGTTAACGCCTTCACCCGATGAGCCTTGGTTACCCATTTGAGTAGCGACTTTATGTTTTTTAGCCAACTTAGTTAGCAAGCGTGATTCATAAACTGTATGAGTAAGCGGTTTTTGACAGTACACATGTTTGCCCATTGTCATTGCATCGGCAGAAACGATAGCATGTGTATGGTCTGCTGTTGCTACTATTACCGCATCAATGGATTTACCCATTTCGTCGTACATCTTACGGAAGTCCCAATATTTTTTAGCATTTGGGAATCTTTCAAATACACCTTTCGCATATTTCCAGTCTACGTCACATAGTCCGACTATGTTTTCTGTAGCTTCCACAGCTTTGATATTAGCATGTCCCATGCCGCCAATACCAACAGCAGCAATATTCAATTTGTCACTCGGAGCTACATGCCCAAAGTTTTTCCCCAATACAGTGCTTGGGATGATCGTCAGTCCAATAGCGGCTTTTGCTCCTGTTGAGAGGAACTTTCTTCTCGAAATGTCTGATGCCATAATTTTTTTTTGTTTTTTGGTTAATATTGTTTTTAGATTTAATGGTATATTTTAGTTTTCACTTTTCACTGCTAAATTGTAAATATATTAATTTATTTCGCCTCTTACTATTTCCTCTTTGTCTTTATCCCAATACATTGTACGACCTTCCAGATATGCACGAGTTCCCATGTGTGCTGTAATGGCTTCGTCGAAAGCAGCATCGATACCACAAGAAGTTTTCTTATTGTTGTCGCGGATACACTCCAGCCATTCTCTGATATGAAGGAATGTTGTATCATATCGCTTTCCTCCCAGATACGAATATAACAGACCACGTTGTGCAAAATACAACTCGGTGGCAGAAGTTACTGCGTCTACATTGCTTTTGCCCGGAACGTATGTATAGAAAGGTACATCGGGTTTGATGATTCCTTTTTCAATCTTCTCCTTGTATCTTGTAGATCCACTATCTACTTTAACGGTTAGCGTATCTCCGACTTCCATCGATGCATCGTGCCCCATGATTACTTTTCCCCTATTGCGGTTGCTGGCTAATGTTGCACTATATAGCATTGTCATATTTTTATCAGGGAATTCGAATGTTGTTTGCAGCACATCCGGAACGGTTCTTCCATCCTTGAAGAAATAAACACCACCGGAAGAAGTTGCAGAATGAGGAATGCCCACGCCCATCAATTGGTTTACAGCATCGTACTCGTGTGTAAGCAAGTCTCCACTTAGTCCTGTACTGTAATCCCACCAGCAACGCCAACGGAAGAAACGTTCGAGGCTAAACTTATCTCTAGCATCCGGACCTACATATTTGGCAAGATTATGCGCTGTCATATAGTCCATATACTCTTTCACTCTTTCAGGATCACCCTCAAATTGTTTCCAGTCAACTGTCTGTGGGTTTGCTGTAGGATGGATATCATAAACCCAAGCTCCGTTAGGATCATTACGGTTTGTACAAACTTCTATAAGCGTAACAGGGCCAAGTAGTCCTTTGTCTAATATCTCTTTAGCTTTATGATAGCTGTCTACCTGTCTGCCCTGATGTCCTAGCTGAAAAACTACGCCGGTCTGTTTAATAACCTCTCTTATCATGTACGTTTCGGGTACAGTCCACGAAAGGGGTTTTTCTACATACACATGTTTTCCTGCTTTTGCTGCATCCATAGCCATTGTGCTATGCCAGTGATCGGGTGTAGCAATAATAACAGCGTCGATGTCGTCGGCTGCAAGCATTTCCTGATAGTGACGATATCGTTTTGGAGCAGGTCCGAGTTTACCGCCTACACCTTCCCTGTTTATATTTGATCCGGCTGCAATACCTTCTTCGGCAAATGTATCGAATATGTCGCACACGCCTGTTAAGACGATATTGAGGTTTTCTTGTTCTCTAAATAGTTGGTATCTAGTATCCTTTTTGTCTTTTTTTGAAGAGTCAATCAGCTTTTGGAGAGATTCTGGGGTTGCAAATCCTGCAGCTCTTAACAATTGTTTCCCTCTGATGCCGCAACCAATAATCCCTAATCGAATCTGTTTTCCATTTGGCTGTAGTTCGGGGATAGTTGCTGTTTCTTTACTTAATTTAAAGACGTCGCTCACATCGTGCATCGTCTTATCATATTTTTGCTTCTTATAAACACCATAGGCTAAAGCTCCCAATACAGGAACTGTAGCTAATGCCTTCAATGCTTCTCGTCTGCCTTGTGATTCGGGCAGTTGACTGTCGTTAGACTGAGCGTTGTTATCTTTATTTGGCTCTGGAACTATCTTATCTTCGGATGTCATGTTTGTTAAGCTGTTTTGCGTTTTAATAATCTTGAAATGTATCGGTCAAATCCGATAATGTGCGAGGTAGGGAAATATATTAATACCATCAATGCTCCTATCTCTATCAGGTTCTTGTCTATCCATAGATAAGAGCCTTCGGTTGGCATCATAGAATTTGCGCCTATATAAGGTATGTGAGACAAATAGTATAGGCTAAGAAAAACGATACCTCCGATAGATGCATAACGCGAAAAGCAACCAAGTATAAGTCCGAGTCCGACAAGTGTTAATCCGTAGATATTAACATAGTTCGAAAAGGCTAGAAATTCTGCGTTTTCGGCAATACTGTGGAAGAAGTCTGCCATAAATCCTCGTGAATCCATAAGGTAAGGATAAGCAGTCCAACTTGAACTAAAGAGTTTTACAAGACCTTCGTATAAAAAATGCCAGCCAATCAGTAATCTGAGTATTACCAGCCAGAGGGTCTGAGGGCGCGAATAAGATGTTAGTTTATTCATGGGTTAGTAAATAATAAGTTCTGTCTTTTTCAAGAAAGTTAAAATATAGATTGTTTAATTGTTCATATAATTTATAAAAAGCTGAGCATTTTTCTTGTTGTCTTGAGCCTATTTTGTCAATGACAAACAAGACGGCTTTAAGTTTTTGTTAATGAGTGCTATAATGTGCAATCACGGTAGCATTTATTCAATCCTAAAAAGTAAATGAAAATGCGGAATAAAGCTAGGAATATTTTAAATAAGTAAATCTCTCATTACTGTTAAAAAAAGTTGGTATTTATAATAAATTGTATAACAATAGTAAATCTCTTAGAGCAAAAATCTTTTTTTATTCAAAATAATGTAATAAAACAAACGCGTATTTGTGACAATTTAATATTATATGCTATCTGCAGGATAAATTATCTCCAATTGTTTCCTTATTTCATCAATAATTTCTATTGTAATTAATGAATTTTCAAGGCTATTGATTGTAGATTCTCTTTCATTTTTTTGAATCAGGTCAATGAATTCTGCGACTTCAAAATAATACTCATGTGTAGGATTGGGAGTACTTATTATAGTTTCCTCTCCTCCTCGTTTTTTTAGTGTTACTTTGTTTATGATATTTATCCGGTCGGCAGTTATTGTACCCTCTTCTCCCTGTATCTCTGTTGGTAGGCTCGAATCTGCTATTTTGGAATACATGATTGTTGCATCCATGCCTTCATATTCAAAATTAACACTTCCTTGTCCATCGGCTCCTGTAAACAGTTTAAGGCCTGTAGCACTAATTTTTTTAGGTCGCCCGAATAAGACTACCATCGGATATATGGTATATACGCCCAAATCCATTACTGCTCCGTTAGATAATGACGGGTCGAAAGCATTTAATATAACGCCTTCTTTTAGTTTGTCGTACCGAGAGGAGTATTGGCAATAGCAAGAAAAATATTTACGTATTGTTCCTATTTCTTTTAGGTTGTCTTTTATTACAGAGAAGTTTGGGGTCATTGTCGGCTTCATTGCTTCCATTAGCCTTACATTATACTTCTCGGCTGCCGCTATCATGGCTTTTACTTCATTCGCATTCGATGCAAATGGTTTTTCACAAAATACGTGTTTGCCATGTTGCATACACAAAATGCTTTGTGAAGCATGTAGCGAATTCGGTGATGCAATATATACCGCGTCTATCAAATTGCTCGAAACCATATCTTCAAGAGAAGTGAACGTATGGGGAACGTTGTGCTTTTTCGCAAATTCATCTGCACGTTCTTGTGTACGGGAATAGATTGCTGTAAGTTCGAAACGATGGTCAAGTCTCGCCGCTTCCAGAACTTTGTCTACTATAAAATTTGTGCCTATAACTCCGAAGCGGACTTTAAATGAGCCATTTTCCAACGATTCCATATATAATATATTTATAGAAAGACAAAGGTAAATATTTATTATTTAAGGAACTAGATAAAAATATTTCATTTGTTCTTAAAATGTTGCTTAATTAAAGATTTTTAGAGACTTTGAGGGCATTTAGTTGTCATTTTATCGATTATTATCTCTGTAGTGCAAACAGAGACGGATGCACTACAGAGATTTTAATTTTTAATATCCGGGATTCTGCTTCAATAAGTTGTTCGCTCCTATCAGACTATAGTGAATAGGGAATCTATTCAGGTCTGTATTGTTAGTTGCTTTATGATCCCACCAATTTTCTGTTACATAGGCATCCCAACGTACTAAATCGGTTCGTCTTCTGCCTTCTGCCAAAAATTCTAATTGCCATTCATCCAGCATGCGGTATTTATCCAGTTTAGAGCCCGTTACAGGGTCAGGGTCGTTGCCATTTGCAAAATAGCGTTTTCGTACGGTGTTGATCAGTTCGGCTGCACCATCTTTGTCTCCTGCTCGCATTTTGCATTCTGCCAATGTATAATAAATTTCTGCAAGACGAATTACAGGAACGTCCGGATCGAATTTGCGGTTTTTCTCACTCTGATTAGGACGTGGGCTACGTTTAGTAACACGCACACAAGAAGCTTCTTCTGCTGTGGCAATTGTAGATGGAAGTGACTCCAATGTCGGATATTCTGCCGATCCAACTTTTGCAAAATAAGCAACCTGATCTCTTACTACAAGTGTTTTTCCGCTGTATTCACGGCTCCCTGTACATGTCCAGCTTGGATTTGTTGGATTTACAAGTTCTCCTACAATAAACATTCCACGATACTTGCCGGCTCCTTCGTATACATATAGTTGTTTGCGAATGTCGTTATCATTGAACTTGGCATAAGCACCACCCAATTTGTAAGAATATTTTTTACCTGTCGGATCGAGGCTTGGTATTAGTCCAATACCGTTATTAGAGCCTGAGCCTTCTAATCCTCCCAAATAATTCTTGTAGTTGTAAGGTACCATATAGCTCCAATACATACCGTCAGTTTCGAGCTTAGCATTCTCACTTGGTACAGACCAAATAATTTCGGGACTAGTTTCGTTATCGAATCCGAATATATTTGTCCAGTCTGTATCCAATTTGTATTTGCCGTATTTTCCGTCAATGATATCCTGGCAGATTGTTGCTGCTTCTGAATACTTTTCTTCGCCGATATATGATTTGGCGTTAAAATAAAGACGAGCCAGTAAAGCTGCTCCGGCAGCCCGATTGATACTTCCGTTTTCCAATCCGCCAAGCTCTTCTTTTACAGGAAGATTAGGAATAGCTTCTTTGAGTAATTTCTCTATAAAGTCGAAAGTCTCTTTATCAGTAGAACGTCCTTTTACTTCACTCTGTGTAGTGGTATATAGAGGTACTCCTCCAAAGAAATCCAGACCATCCAGATAAAAAGAGGCTACAAGTGCCTTTTGCTGATTTAACATCGATTCTCGTGTGCCTTCAGCAAATCCCAAAGCATCGAAGTTTACTTTTTCTAAATCTTCGAGAGCATCCCATGCGAGAGCCACTCCCATAGCAAAGTTAGTCCATCCTGTTTCTATAAAAGCCATGTCCTCAGTGTATTCATGGTGATGGAATTTTTGATACAGGGCTCCATTATACCAGTCGCTACCACGTGTAGGCAAGCAAAATTCATCGGTACCCAATTCTTGCAACATCCAGCGAGGCTCATTGTTGGCAATATACCAGCGCCAATGTGTAAATGGACGGTTGAAACGTTCCCAAACAGCTTCCTGAGAGGTGTAGAATGTCTCAGGAACTACCTGTGAATAAAATGTAGGTTCTACGCTACACGAAGTAATTGCGAATAGACAAATCGTAATTCCGATTAAGACGGAATTATATATTTTAAACTTTTTCATCTTTTGTGTATGTTTAGAAATTTAACTGAAGACCTAATGTATAAGTGCGCGTTGTAGGATAAAAATCATCTCTTGACCAGAATTTTTCCGTACCACCTTCCCATCCTGTGATATTCACTTGGGGGTTCATGCCGCTATAGCCGGTAATGGTGCAAACATTACCTACGGTTCCGTATATGCGTAGGCGGTCTATCAGTTTCGTATATTTCTTCATAGAAAGGGTATACCCGAGTGTGATCGCATCTATCTTTAAGAATGTACCGTCTTCGAGATAATAGTCACAGATTTGTTTTTCCCCTTTAATATGGTTGAATTCGCCATATGCTGATTTTAATACATTCGTATTTCCCTGCCCTTGAATTCCGAAGTACATGTTTAGGGCATTGTATACATCAAAGTCGATCCAGCTTCGCAGACTGATTCCCATGTCGAGATTTTTATACTGCAAGGTGTGTCTCCATCCCAGGATGAGCTTAGGTGTATAATTTCCGATGTATTGTTTATCATTTTCGGTTTTTTCGGATGCCGGTATTATTTTTCCTTCTTTGTTGTAGAGTAAGAATTTTCCATCATCGTCGAATCCTGCAAACTTCCAAAGATAGAACGCACCTATTGTAGAACCTTCTTCTATGCGTGCTGCATCTCCCGGGCTACCCGGGGCAGGAAAACCATTCCCGTTGTAATATGTATTATTCCCCCAAAGTGTAAGAATCTTACCCGAGTTGTGACCTAGGTTGAGGTTGCTGTTCCATGTGAAATCTTTAGTACGGATGATGTCTCCGCCAATTTCAAACTCCCATCCTTTACTCTCCATACTACCTATGTTTTGGTACTGAGAACCTTGTGTGAATGGTGGTTGAGGAACTTTAACGCTGTAGATAAGGTTGTCGATCTTACGTCTGTAATAATCGAATTTACCATATAGGCGACCATCGAAAAGCGAATAATCCAAACCGAAATTCCATTCTTTCTTTTCTTCCCATCCCAGATTTGGATTTATATTTTGGGTTTTACCAAATGAGTATGCCCATGTTCCGTCAGGAAGCATCCAGTACGCATCAGAGCCCAGCATATCTGCCATATAAGAAGAGCTGAAGTCGTTATTTCCTGTTACTCCATAACCAACCCGGACTTTGAGGTCATCTATCCAGCTTATATTCTTCATAAACTTTTCACCCGAGATGCGCCATCCACCCGATAAAGACCAGAAATCGGCCCAGCGGTTGTCTGCGGCAAACTTTGATGAACCTTCGTGTCTTAGTGAAGCCTGTAATAGATACTTGTTTTGATACGAATAATTGGCACGTGCAAATACAGAGAATAAACGTTCTGTGATATCCTTGCCTGAACTCATTCCGGCTTTGCCATCACTCAGATACGATCCGGCACCGATATTCCAAAATTTTATTCCATCTACATCAAAATCGTAATTGGAAACACTGAATCCCTCACCGTTTTTCTCAAAATAAGAATACCCGGCCACAGCATTTAGTACATGTCCGCCATCAAATTCTTTGATGTAAGTTGCGAAACCTTCGGAAGTAAGATTTTCTGTTTTGTCGAAAGTGAGGGTTGCGGCTCCTCTTCGTCTGTCTTCTATCTCTTCTCGGTGATAGCGCGATTTGTAGAAATGGTATTCCCACTGGCGGTTTTCATATCCTATTACTTGCTGAAATGACAGGCCGGGTATAGGTTTTATATTCAATTTGAAAGTAGCTTCGGGCTTGAACCATTTGTCCAGTCCTTCGTAAGTACTCAGGTTAGCATCAGCTAAAACGTTATAGTCCAGTGTTTCGTTGGTCCATACATTGTAGCCTGTTTCGTTATCAGGGTCGTAAGGAGATCTGGTTGGGTTGTTGCGCATCGCCTGCTGGAAGTTTGGATAGTTGTTATTGCGCATCGCCTGACGATAATCTACGCTCGGTCTGATTTCGAGCCATCCATCAAGAACTTTAAAGTTGGCGTTAAATCTTCCTCCGTAATCCTGACGTTCATCTTTGATTGAAATTCCCTGATTTTTTTCATAAAAAAAGGAAGAATATATCTGAGCATTCTCTGTTCCGGCTTCGAGAGAAAGATGGTGCTTCTGTGAAAAGTTATCATCGTTGATAAGCTCTTTCCACCAATTTGTATCTGTACCATAATCTGTGCCGATCTTATGCTCTGCATATTCTCTTCCTGTTAGCATCTTTGGAGCTCCGTAATTTTGTTTCTTTGTCATTTCGGTCGAATAAGTCATTTTCACCTTACCGCTTGTGTTCGATCCACTTTTGGTAGTAATGAGTATTACACCCGATGCAGCACGTGTTCCATAAATAGCTCCGGCAGAGGCATCTTTAAGGACATCGATAGTCAAGATATCGTCTTGCGAGAGTGAGCGTATATCTCCCCCCGGAAACCCATCGATAACGATAAGAGGCGACTTTCCTGAGTTTATAGAAGTCATCCCTCGCAGCTGGAATGTAGTTCCTGCATTTGCACTACCGATATTGTTCATAATAAGTCCACTAACTCTACCTTGTAAAGCGGAGGATACGTCCGATCCGCCTACTCCTGTCATCAGGTCTTTTGCTGATATGGATGTTACCGAACTGGTTACTTGCTTCTTCTCTAATGTACCATATCCAATTACGACTACCTCATCCAGTGTTTTGGTGTCTTCTTGTAGCTGTACGTTAAAAGATGTTTGTCCGGCTACGGATATTTCTTTCGATATATATCCTACAAATGAAATAAGCAAAGTAGCATTTTCGGGCACGTTGTCCAATCTGGCTATTCCATCGATATCTGTGATATTTCCATTTGTAGTTCCTTTTACCGCTACATTGGCGCCAACTACAGGGCCAATATTGTCGCTTACTGTTACTGTTACTGTTACTGTTACTGTTTTACCTTTTTGCAAAGGTGCTGTTTCGTGCACTATGGCTTTATTCGTATCGTTTCGGTCGGAGGCCTGAAGGTTGTATGGGCATAATGTGATTCCTGCTATTGTAAAAGTTAATAAGGAAAACATTTTGAATGATCTGATAGGCCGGGTATTAAATTTTTGTTGTGTCTTCATCAATTTTAAGTAAAATTGTTAATAATCGACTTTAAATTTTGGGATTTTGATTAAGGTGTGGTGTGATTTTGGTTTTAGGCTTTTGAATACTATGTTTTCATGGCGGGCATCTCCTTAAAAATGTTTAATATTTGGGCTTACTCTGTTAAATAGGATTTTCAGCATACTCCTTTTAACAAAACAATCATTAAAGATTGTTGAAATGCAAATCTAAACAATTTTCTTTAACAACAATCATTAATGATAGTTTAAATATGGACAAGGAAATCCTCAAAAGGAAAATTGGTCTGAAAATCAGGAGTATAAGGGAGGGTAAAAACTTATCCATAATGGATTTGGCAGATATGCTGGATATAGAATATAATAATCTGATACGAATAGAAAAAGGGCGTACAAATCCAACAATAATAACATTGTATAAGATAGGTCAGGCATTAAATGTTAAATTGCCTGAAATAGTAGATGTAGATTAAGCAGACAAACTAAAATCTCTGGGCGATTTTATATTGTTGCTTGTTAGTGTTTTATGAAAATGTCGATTTTTTCATACGGATAACCATTTTATCAAACTCATAAAAGCATACCATGTTTGAGGTATAAATATACCACATCAAGGGGATTTCATACCTAATTTGCTCATTATACTTTTGTGATAGATATTATCTGTTTTTAACAAATAAATATCTAATATATCTATAAAGATTGTTTGAGTTAAATTATAAAAAGGTTATGCTAAATTTTAGAAAATTAAAGTTACTGTTATTATTTACTGTTCTTACTTTATTTGTTTCCGCACAAACAGGCGACATATACACGATAAAAGGACATGTAACAGATGCTGGAGGTACAGACCTGCCCGGGGTGACAATACAAGTGAAGGGTAATGCTCAGTCGGGAACCCTGACGGATATAGATGGTCATTACTCCATATCAGTGAAAAAAAACGAAATTCTGATATTCTCATATTTAGGATTTGAAACACATCAGGTTGAAGTATTATCGAATAAACCAATCGATGTAGTTTTGAAAGAAAATAGTACCGAACTGGATGAAGTAGTAGTGACTTCGTTAAATATCCCTCGCGAAAAAAAGGCTTTGGGTTATGCCGTACAAGCCGTATCGGGGAAAGCTCTGGAGACAAGGCCAACCAATGCATTGAGTGCCCTTTCGGGGAAAATATCGGGTTTGCAAGTTATATCTAGTGGAGGAAATATGGGAGGATCTTCTCGTGTAACGCTGCGTGGTATAAATTCTATTACAGGAAATAATCAGCCATTGTATATTATCGACGGAGTACCTCTCGATAATACCGACATGAATACCTCTTCTACAATTAATGGTAGTGCAGGAAAAGATGTTGGAAGTACAATACAGGATATAAATCCGGACGATATAGCAGATATAAATGTATTGAAAGGCCCTTCGGCTGCAGCTCTTTATGGAACACGTGCTGCAAATGGTGTGATACTGATAACAACAAAAAAAGGCAGCAGTAATACAGATCGTTTAGATATTCAAGTAAATACGGGTATCGAGCTTGAAAATGTAGTTAGACTGCCCAAACGTCAGAAATTATATGGTGGGGGATATAGTACTTCGTTCCAGAAAGTAGCGATAGACGGAAAAGAATACAATGTGGTAGATTATGCGGCTGATGAGAGCTGGGGTCCAAAGCTTGATGGGACACCTGTATTACACTGGTATAATCTCGATCCTGAGTATGCCAATGATTATCTGAATCCTGAGCCTTGGGTTTATCCAAAGAATGATGTTACAGACTTTTTTCGTACCGGAGTGTCGAATACAAATAATATAGCGTTTTCAAAGAATTCATCAAGTAGTGCTTTTCGTGTATCATTTACCAATAAGAATGTAAAAGGTACAGTTCCCAATTCTTCGTTGAGCAGAAATGCAGTGAATATATCGGGGAGTACAAAAGGGGATCTGGTTTCATTCTTCGGAAATGTAAACTATATAAATAATAAATCTACAGGTCGTCCGTGGACAGGAGCTTCGAACCGTAATATTATCCTCGAAGCATATCAATGGGGACAAGTGCAGGTAGATTATAAGAGACTCAGTGAATATAAACGTGCCGATGGTACGCCTCGTGCATGGAATCGTACAAGCTGGGAAAATACAACAGCTGCCGAGAAAACAAAATATATAGATAATCCTTATTGGTCAGCCTACGAAAGTTATCTGAAAGAGAACAGAGACAGGTTGTATGGTAATATAGGTTTAGTGATTACCCCGACTAAATGGTTGAGTCTGACAGGACGTATAAATGGTGATGTGTATCAATACAATTCGCAAGATCGTATTGCATATTACTCTCGTTCGCAGTCGATGTATCAGGAATATTCCCAAAAGTTTGATGAGTTTAATTATGAATTCTTGGCAACATCGAATAACCGTTGGGGTGATCACTCTTTAATCGCTAACCTTGGTGCGAATTATATGAGACGTAACAGACGAGTAAGCGATATACAAACATCGGGTGGGCTTATGATTCCGGCATATTATAGCTTGAATAACGCTTCCTCTGTCATTATAAACCCGTCTACAGGTCTTTACAAAAAAGCAATATCATCAGTATACGGAAGTGTTTCGTATGGATGGAAAAGTATGTTGTACTTAGATGGTACTATCCGTAACGACTGGTCTTCGACCTTACCTACAGATAATAATTCGTTCTTGTACCCATCTCTTACATCATCTTTTGTATTCACAGAGCTTCCGGTATTTAAAGATCAGAACTGGCTGTCATTCGGTAAAGTCCGTTTGGGCTGGGCAGAAGTTGGTAATGATACTGATCCTTATCAGTTGTATAAGACTTATGAGGCTTTGAATGCATTTGACGGAAATATATCTTATACTTTATCAGATAAATT
The DNA here is from genome assembly GCF_035323175.1 of Dysgonomonas sp. Classification (NCBI taxonomy): domain Bacteria; kingdom Pseudomonadati; phylum Bacteroidota; class Bacteroidia; order Bacteroidales; family Dysgonomonadaceae; genus Dysgonomonas; species Dysgonomonas sp. The sequence continues at coordinate 99,338 of NZ_DAOKYH010000006.1, forward strand.
AAATAATCCTAATCTAAAGCCTGAGATTACATCATCTTGGGAGGCAGGATTGCAATTGCAATTATTTAATAATCTGATCGGATTGGATGTTACTTATTACAACAATAATAGCCGTAATCAGATCATACAATTACCTACATCAGATGCTTTTGGATATAGTTATAAACTGATCAATGCAGGGAAGATAAACAATAAAGGTATAGAAGCTACACTGACCGTAAATCCGATCCGTCAAAAGGATTGGGACTGGACAGCAATTGCAAACTTCTCAAAAAACAGTAATAAAATTATCAAATTGTCGGATGCAGTTAATACATTACAATTGAGTAATACTTTGGTTTCGCTTGTCGCACAAGAAGGTGAGAGTTACGGACAGATAAAAGGCTATGATTTTGTATATGCACCTGATGGAAAGAAGGTCGTAAATAGTGATGGCGTATATATGCGTACCGATCAGTTTGCTTCGCTTGGGAGCGTATTGCCTGATTTCTTATGGAGTTTCCAAAATCAGTTGAGATACAAAGACTTTACATTCGGATTCCTGATCGATTCCCGTGTTGGTGGTAAATTCTTCTCTCAGACTTACAAAGTGGGTATGTACTCAGGTATCTTAGAATCTACAGCAGCGAATAATATTCGTGAAGATGGTATTATACTTGATGGCGTTACCGGTAATGTTGTATTCAATGCCGATGGAACATATACTGTTTCTAATACAGCGACAAACGACAAGCGTGTAACTGCTCAGGCATGGGCACAGAATCAGTATAACGGGCCAACAGCATATACCGTTTTTGATGCTACATTTATTAAGCTTCGAGAGTTAACTCTTGGATATACATTCAATCTTCCAAAATGGAAAGTTAAGAGTATAAACGTAACGGCTTATGCCCGCAACTTATGGAATATTTACACCAAGAGCAAGGATATTGACCCCGAACTAACCAATAGTAGTGGCAATGTACAAGGTATAGAAGGCGGTAACCTACCTACTCCTGTAACCTACGGTATAAATCTTGGTTTCAAATTTTAAAATAAACTATCTGTATGAAAATTAATAAACTATATATATTAGGCTTATTTGCTTCAGTTTTATTGTCTTCTTGTGTTGATGATATAAATGAAGATCCCAACCGCCCAACATCAGTGCCAACCACCTCTTTGATCACTTCTGCTGAGAAATTGCTGGTTGATAATCTCCGTAGCGAACAGGCATCGTTGAGAGGTTCCATGTTGTTTGTTCAGTATTTTTCTCAAAATACATATACTACCCAATCGCGGTATGATATTCCTTTCAGTTATTCTGATGATTACTGGAAAGGGTTATATAAAACATTAAATAATCTGGAGGAGGTAGTAAAGTTGAATACTGATCCTTTAACAAAAGATGTGGCAACTGCTAATGGAGCAGGACGCAATGCTACTCAGATAGCGATAAGCCGTATATTGAAGTCGTATGCATTCTATGCTCTTACCGATGTGTTTGGGAATATCCCTTATCAATCTTACGGTAATAAAGATGAAGACTTTCAGGCATTACAACAAAATCCTGAGAATATAACTCCTAAGTATGCGTCGCAGGAGAAAATCTATGCGGACATATTGAATGAGCTGAAAGCAGCCGGAGATACATTGATCAAATATCAATCGGAAACAACTTTTGGCAAGGCTGATATTATTTATGCAGGTAGCAATCAGAAGTGGGCAAAGTTTGCAAACTCGCTGCGCCTACGCTTTTCTACACGCATAAAAGATAAGAATCAGGCTTTTTATCAAGAACATTTTCAGGATGCATTGAGTAAAGGTGTGTTTACAAGTAATGCTGATAATGCAGCATTCAAGTATTCTGCTACTTCGCCTAACGAAGCTCCTTTATATAGAGCTACGGTTACGGCCAATCGGAAAGACTTTGCGATATCTAATATCTTTGTGGATCTGCTTCAAGGGAAGAATGCAATTTTGCCCGTTTCAGATCCTCGTTTACCGCTATATGCCTTACCGGCAACAGCTACTAATACTTATGTAGGACTTCCTTATGGCTTAGCAAACGATCAGGCGGGTAAATTCGCAGCAACAGGAGTGAGTTTGCCGGGAGCGGTTATCAATGCGGCAAACTATGCTGAGGTATTGATGGAATACGCCGAAGTAAAGTTCCTAGTTTCAGAATATAATTCTTGGTCTCAGGCTGATTATTCATCAGGTGTTCGGGCTTCTCTCGAAAAGTGGGGAGTCTCAACCGACAATGTGAATACTTATTTGGAGTCTCTTCCTGCTGCTAGTAAAGAGAATGTTTTGACACAAAAGTATATCGCTCTTTATATGCAAGGTCTCGAATCATGGAGTGAATATCGCCGTACAGGCTATCCTTCATTCTTGGTAAAAGAAGGAGATGTTGTATTTCAAGGGACGATAGATGGCGCAGGAGTAACATATCGTTTCGATCCGTTGTTTGGAGATGGAGGTGTTCCTGGACGTTTATACTACCCTACTAAGGAACAGAATGTGAATAAAGCCAACTATCAAGAAGCTCTGTCTGCACAGGGTAATGATAAAATAGAAACAAAATTGTGGGTGTTTAAAAAGTAGTTTGTAGCTTTACATCAAACAAAAGCATAATAAAGATATGAAGAAATATTTAATAATGATGGCTGCTGCATTTGTACTAATGTCTTGTAATAAGGCGTCGGAACATAAGCTGACAGACGGAAAATGGAGAGGTGAATTCTCTATTTCAGATCAGAAATTTCCATTCTTGTTTGACGTCGAAGGTTCTGCAACAGACTCAACAACCGTGTATCTGATAAACGGGGCAGAGCGTGTTCCACTCAAAGGTGTGGTTTACTCCAACGATACGGTAACTATTCCAATATTGGCTTATGATGCTGTATTAACAGGTAAAATAGCCAATGGTAAATTTGAAGGGAAATTCAAAAAGCTATTTATAGATAACGATGAAGGTGTGTCTTTTTCGGCAGAAAAAAGTGATGCTCCGCGTTTTGAAGTTGCGGACAAAGCTATAGAGATTTCTCTTGCGGGCAAATGGGATATCCAGTTTATAGGACAAAAAGGAGATACTGCTCACAATGTAGGGATTTTCAGTCAGGATAAAAATATTCTTACCGGCTCTATTCTGACCAATGCAGGAGACCTTCGTTATCTCGAAGGAGCTTTGACAAACGATGGCTTTCAGTTTTCTGCATTTGCGGGTCTTAGCCCATATCTGATAAAAGGAAAGTTTGAAGGAAATGATAGTTTTACAGGGGAATTCTATACCACACGAGGTGTAACAAAACTTGTTGGTAAGCGCAATGCCGAAGCTACTCTTGCCGATCCATATAGTTTAGCTTATATGAAGAAAGGAGAGGATCGCCTCAATTTCACATTCCCTAATGTAGAAGGTCAGAAAGTCTCTTTATCCGACTCTCGTTACAAAGGCAAGGTGGTAATTGTATCCATCCTTGGCAGTTGGTGTCCGAATTGCTTGGACGAAATGGAATACCTATCTCCATGGTATAAAGAAAACAGTAAGAGAGGCGTTGAAATCATCGGGTTGGCATTTGAGCGTAAAGATGATCCGGAATATGTAAAGACTGTGCTCTCCCGCTTGGTAAAGCGTTACAATGTAGATTATGAAATCCTGTTTGCAGGCAAGCTGGGTGATGATGCTACTGCTAAGGCTCTTCCGCAGGTGAGTAAAATAATGGGTTATCCTACTACTATCTTTATCGATAAGAAAGGAATTGTAAGAAAGATACACACTGGATTCAATGGTCCTGCTACCGGGCTGTTTTATGAGGAGTTTAAACAAGACTTCAATAAAGTAGTAGACGATTTGCTGGCAGAGAAATAAAAAAACTATAAAAGATCGGCTAAAGGAAGATAATATGAACTCCTTTAGCCGTTTTTTTATATATCTGCCTTATTCTTATTTTTAGGCTTCATCCCAAACAAAGGCCTTATGATAGAATAGCGTCTTATCCCAAATTCGTATATCACCCATGTGATAGTAAATGTACCTATCACCATGATTGAGAACTTAGGAAAGAACCCTATATTGACATACTTCAGATAATATCCCAGAGCAATGATAATTGTTTGATGCAGGATATAAAATGGATATACAGCTTCGTTTCCGTATGCCACTATTTTACTTGGTTTGTTGAGATATATAGCGGCATAGCCAATCAACGTTAAAATCCACGACCAGGCATTAAAAACCTTCACCAAAGCTTGCACCTCGCCCTTGAAGGGAAAATCGCCGATCACATACCAAAGGCACATCAACAGAGGAAACCCAATAACACCACTAATCAGAAATTTCAGTCTGTTTTTAGTTACTGCATCCCAAAAAGAATCCTTCAATGAAATTAACAGATAACCAAAGAAAAAGAATGTACAATAATTAACAAGATTGTACCAGTCATTTATTAGCCCGTTTGTCTGCGGAAAGTAAGGTGCTAGAAATAACTGCCATAAGAAGAGTGGTATGATGAATATATAGAGTCCAAAAGCTTTTGATACGATGGCTTTCAGTTTTCTTATCAGCCATGCTTCGGGATGCTTCCGCAGATAAAGAAAAGCCGGAAGCATTACCATAGAGAATATCAGTAGGTAAAGTATAAACCATAGGTGATGCCACGATATATTCCCTTCGGGATATGATCCGATGAATGCTTCTTTAGGCCAGAAATCAAAATAGCTGCCGCTAAACTGCCCTTTGTCTAATCGTTCGAAATAAACTTGTGGTGGAACGACAAAGATCATACCTACGATAAGTGGAATTAGAAGCCTTTTGTGACGCTCTATCGCAAACTGGATAGCACTTCGCTTTGTCAGAGCATAGTAAGTTCCCATTCCTGATATTACAAAGAGCAAAGCCAACCGCCATTGGTTGAGAAAAAGCATCGGGAAAACAGTTCCTTCATATATCACTGAGTTTTTTATGTGAAAACTCCACGGAACGAAAAACATTCCCACATGGTAGAAAATCAATAGAGCAAAGGCGATTACTCGTAAACTGTCAATGTCATATCTGCGCATAGTTTGAGAAGATTAAGTATCAAATATTAGATTGTAATATGTTATATTAATAAGACAATCTTTCCAATTAAAAATCACATACTAAAGAGATTTTTATGAAGTTATTTTAACTTATTGATCTTGACAGTGCTGTAATGCAAATATTTACTTTACTATATTTTTTATCGGTTTTATATTAAACGACAAATTCTCAGTCCATAAACTCAAGTGATATTCTATTCAGAAAAGCTACAGTCTTGTGTATTTCCTTATACATAACGATATCGTCGTTTACGAAGGCTACTTCTTTGCGATACTCTTTCAGGAAGTTTTCGAGTATAGGTGATGTTTTTGCAGGACGGCGAAAATCTATTCCCTGAGCCGCATTCATTAATTCGATGGCGAGTATATGATTTAAGTTATCCATTACTTTGAATATCTTAATCGCAGCATTGGCTCCCATACTCACGTGGTCTTCTTGTCCATTGGATGAAACAATAGAGTCGCTTGATGCAGCATAACAATACATCTTATTCTGGCTAACCATCGAAGCCGAAGCATACTGAGGTATCATAAACCCCGAATTTACACCCGGATTAGCCACGAGAAATTCAGGTAGTCCTCGTAGTCCCATAATTAGTTGGGCTACACGTCTTTCCGAAATGTTTCCTAATTCGGCTAAGGCAATTGCCAAAAAATCGTACGAAATAGCGAGGGGTTGTCCGTGGAAGTTTCCTCCTGATATAATTTTATCCTCATCGGGGAAGATGGTCGGATTATCCGTTACTGAGTTTATCTCTGTCAACAGTACCGAAGCCACATATCTTATAGCGTCTTTTGTTGCTCCATGTACCTGAGGAATACATCTGAAAGAGTAAGGGTCTTGTACATGATCTTTTTCCCTGGCGATAAGCTCACTTCCCTCAAGTAGTTTTCTGAAATTATCGGCGGTTTCTATTTGTCCTTTATGCGGACGCATCTGGTGGAGGCAATCTAAAAACGGATCGAGGCAGCCGTCAAAAGCTTCGAGTGAAACGGCAGCTATTAAGTCCGCTTTTTTAGATAGTTTGAATGCTCTCAACATAGCGAATACGCCATTCGCACTCATAAACTGCGTTCCGTTCAGCAGTGCCAGCCCTTCTTTGCTCATCAGGCGGATTGGCTTCCATCCAAACTCATCGAGAACGCTCATCGCTTCACGTTTACGCCCCTGATAATAAACGTCGCCGACACCAATAAGGGGTAAGAATAGATTTGCCAGTGGCGCTAAATCGCCTGATGCACCCAGTGAACCACGATCGCAAACGATGGGAATAATATCATTATTGAAAAAGTCGATTATACGCTGAACAGTAATAACTTGTACTCCGCTATACCCCAATGATAAGGCATGAGCTTTGAGAAGCATCATCAACTTGACAATAACAGGAGAGATTTCTTCACCTACGCTGCAAGCATGCGATTTAACAAGGTTCTCCTGCAAACGTGTAAGCTCATCCGGAGATATGTTCTTGTTGCAGAGCGAACCGAAACCTGTGGTAATGCCATACATCGGTGTTTTTTGCGACTCTATTTTTTGATCCAGATAATCCCTGCACTTTTGTATACGTTCTTTAGCATCAGCAGCTAATTCTAGTTTAAGGTTTTTGTTGATTATTTGTTCAATGATCTCGAAGTCCAACTCTCCGGAACCGATATAATAGACATTCTTCATAAACTTATAGTATTTTACTTACTCTACTCAATAACTCCTGCTCTTTCATGATGGCTTCGCTCTCCAGGTAGTTTGCCTCCTGTGTCATTAGCGCTACATATTCTATGTCTTTGATTGAGGAAAGATTTATTTTTACATTCAATATAGCACTTATCGCAGCAGTGCGGGCTGTCATTATAGCTACACAGGCATCCGTTATAGCATTCTGATTGCCTTGGTCAGCTACCTGTGTTATGACATCCATTATGTCCACGGCTTTGCGTGCTACTTCCATTGGTATTTCTGCTGCAATTTTGGTTGCTTCCTGTATCTGATTGTTGCGTTCTGTTTTCTCTTCGTCTGTTTCTTTGGGGAGTTTGAATGCGGCGAAAACATTATTGTATGCTTCCGAATCGGCATCTATATCTTTCATAAAGCTTGCCCTATAGTTTTCTGTTATAGCGACAATTTTTTTCATCAATCCTTCTTTGTCTTCATACTTTTTTTTACCAATGGTAAGATTGGCTACCATTTCTGTCAATGCTGATGCTATTGCTGCATTTAATGCTGCAATGCTACCTCCTCCGGGTACAGGGTCATTTCCTGCTGTCTTTGCTAAAAAATCTTTAACTGATAGGTTTACTAGCATGGTACTACAATTTAAAAGGTTAAGAATTATGTAATTTCTTAAGAATATTATTTATGTCTGCTCGCACTCTATTCGGATAGCGTTTTTTATTATAAATGAATGGATTTTTCATTATTAATATGAGTTCTGTAAACTCTGAATCACTCAAGAAATAAATTTGTTTATGAAAATATTGTATAGCAGCATTCCGCACTCCTATTATTTTATTAGGGAATACAAATTTTGAGGCATAATATCTCAAGCACTCTTTTTGCGATGCGTAATCTTCTGTCAAAGATGTGAGTAATATTACTTCAGATGTCTTTGTGTGTAGGGGATACCAGCTTATGGAGATCACTTTCTCACATGCACACGGGGAATCATTTTTCTCTAACGTTTTATTTAAGAAATGCTCCCAAGCGTTGTTATCTAAAGCATCCGGATAGATTATATTGTATATCTCATAGAATCTATTTGGCAACTCCGGACTATTCTTAATATCATTTATATATATGCCTGTCTCTGCTTTATTTAGAATAAAGTATCCTCCCAGTTTGACAAAATAAAGCATACCAATAATGATAGTTATCGGAAAGATAAAAATTATTAGCAATATGTTTTTCTTTCTTTTTGTCATTTCCTTTTCCATTAGTATATGGAATGTCTCTTACCGGCAGTATGATAAAACATATTAAAACAAGAACCAAGATAGTTTTTATAATAGATTTTATTGTTTCTGCATAGTAAAACGCTTAATTGTTAAAAAGTAACAAAAGTAACAGTTTTTTGATGTTTTCGGTTGTTACTTTTTTATCCCTCTAACTTAATATAAAATACTCTATAATAGATAAATTTAAGCCCGAAAATTAATTGTTAATTAAAAATAACTCCATTTTTAATTGTTTTTTCTACAATATTCATTCCTATATGGTAAGGCAGAAACTTGTAAGAAGGATATTCCAATATCACTAAATCGCCTTGCTTGCCCACATCAATACTACCAATCTTGTCCGCTATTCCCAAAGCTGCCGCCCCGTTTATAGTGAGCGCAGTAACAGCTTCTTCGGGCGAAAGCTGCATATAAATGCATGCCAAAGCAAATAAAAGAGGTATGGAATTCGTAAAACTGCTTCCCGGATTGAGGTCTGTGGCTAAAGCGACAGCACAGCCCGTGTCTATCATATATCGGCCTCGTGCATAATCTTCTTTCAGAGAAAATGCGGTGCATGGCAATAAGGTAGCGACAGTATTGCTATTTGCTAAATCTGCAATTCCTTTGTCTGATGCCTGTAGCAGATGGTCTGCCGATAATGCACCTAATTCTACAGCCAGTTCAGCTCCACCGAGTGTCACGATCTCGTCTGCATGTATTTTTAGTTTAAAGCCAAGATTTTTTGCTGCTGTTAAGTATCTTCGTGATTGTTGTATGTCAAATACATTCTTTTCGCAAAATATGTCGCAGCACTCTGCCAGATTCTTGTCCTTTACTAAAGGTATCACTTCCTTTATCAGGTAGTCTAAGAAGGCATCTTCTCTGCCTTTATATTCCTCTGGTGTGGCGTGTGCTCCCATAAAAGTGCTTACGATATCTATAGGATGCTCTTCGTTCAGAGCTTTCATCACTTCAAGTTGTTTAAGCTCTGTCTCTTTGTCCATTCCATAACCGCTCTTACCTTCTACAGTGGTTACACCCATAGCGAACATTTTGTCGAGTCTTTTGCGCCCGGCTTCTTTCAGTTCTTCAAAAGAAGTATTGCGAGTTGCTGTCATTGTATTGTGGATACCTCCTCCACGCTCCATGATAGACATATAGCTGTCGCCACGCATACGCCATGAGAATTCTTCTTCACGATAGCCTCCGAAAACAAAATGTGTATGAGAGTCCACAAATCCGGGGAGTACAGCTTTTCCTGTAGCATCAATGATTGTATGTTCGGGAAAATCTGACAGCGGAGGGCAATTTGCACTTTTGCCAACGAATGTGATTATACCTCCTGTGACAATAATTGATCCGTTTTCGATGATCGATAGGTTAGACATTTCTCTTCCCTTCTTTGCCGAAAAGCCGGAACAAGTAACTAATTGTGCTGCATTTTTTATAATGATGTTTCCTTTTTTCATGTGTTATCCATTATTGTCATATTGAGTGTAACGAAACATCTCGACTCTATTGAGACAAAAGATTCTTCCCTTTGGTCAGAATGACAGGGAAAGTCTACTCCATCAAATGTGTTTCCAGTACCTGCTTTGTCGAAAAATCTTCAAGCCCCAGATAGTAAGCTGCCGTATCTATCAGGGCATCCATCGGAACAAGACCGATGATTTCTGCTCCTACAACAGATACTCCGTAGCGATTTGCTTCTATTCTTACTAACTCGTGGGCACGGTAGATAGCTGTTTTAGTAAAATCTGTCAGGTTCATCGAGACTTGTACGATTCCTCTTTCTGTCAGTTCCACACCCATAGCCTTACAGAAGCGTAATCCACCACCTAGAAATCGCACCTTCTTTGCTATCGTGTCTGCTATCTCGAGCTTGTTGGTATTCAGGTTTACATTGTATGCTACCAACGGCATGCGTGCCCCTATAACAACACCTCCGGCTGTTGGGTGTGGCTGATCGGGTCCAAAATCGGGCTTCCATTCGGGTAGAGTCATCTTTTCTTTCAGTCCTTCAAACTCTCCTTTCCGGATTGTAGCCAGATTTTCGCGATGAGGAGCAGATGCTGCTTTTTCGTAAAGGAATACCGGCAATCCATAGCGTTCTGCGACTTCCTGTCCTACTTCTTTCGAGAGATTGACGGCTTCTTCCATACTTACATTGCGGATAGGAATGAAAGGAACTACATCAACAGCGCCCATACGGGGATGTTGTCCTTTGTGGTGGTTAAGGTCTATTACTTGTACTGCTATGCCTATAGCTTCTATCACTGCTTTTTTTAGAGCATCTGGTTCGCCTACAACGGTTACTACCATACGATTGTGGTCTTTGTCTGTGCTGTAGTCCAACAGTTTTACGCCTTCTTTTGCACGGAAAGCATTTACAATCTTTTCTACTTTCTCAAGATCGCGTCCTTCGCTAAAATTTGGTACGCATTCAACGATTTTGTTTGAGCTCATGATATTATTTTATTAAGACTTGTTACTACCTTTTTTATAGCGTGCAGATATTTTTGGAGAACCTTCGTAACTCATGATGATAGACAGATTTTAATTTTATTTATTATCCTGCTTATTTCGTTTTATCATAATCTGCTCTTGTCTCCAAGGTAAGTGATTCTGTATCACAATCCCATATACTCACATAATTGTCGGAAAGTACGATATGTGTGTCCCATCCGGCATACTGTGCATAAAGCATCAACGTACAAATATCAGTAGGCGTAATAAAGTCACCTGTCTCAGGAGCATGAGAGTGAACTGAGACTACAGCTTCTTTTCCTCCGTCAAAGTCGATAGGAATTAGATTCCTGTGAATTTCTTTTTTCTCTTTCACATTGTTTTGTTCGTCAAACGTTAGCAGATAATCGTTTCCGAAGAGCATTACTCCGGTAACCTTTGGAGCGGTTAATACATATACTCTCTTTTCTCCGTTGCGGATATAGGGGATAAGATTGAAGTTTGTATTGCTATATGTCTTGAATAAGACGCTGTCTTCCTGTATTTCGGCTAAAGCTTTTTGCCGTATAGTAAACAGCTGCTTTTCATCTTCCCTGAAGTCTCGTTCCTTGAAGTCTATAGTTGCTGTTTCTACTATTTTGATATCTCCGAACGAAACTACCCCGATTACTTTTGGATTTGCACTTCTTGAAAAGAACAAACACTTTGCAGTTCCATTATCAATATAGGAGAAATATCCACCGATCCGCTCTTTCTCTTTGAAGCTTTTTGTAAAAATATCTGTCCCATGCCATGCTGTAATTTCGAGACGGTAAAGGTATTTTCCTTCTTCGGTAATTTGATCGGCTATCTTTTTTAGGTCTATATTCTGACTAAAAACATTAGCTGATAAAAGCAGAAGTATAATTGTGATAAGTTTCTTCATTAATTATTTTCTATAATATTCTTTACTAATTCATCATCTGCAATATAGGGTATAGTGATGTGATAACCATCGTTGTGAGTCTCATTAAAAGACTCGCAAGTTTCGATTGCATGTTCGTTTCGTGCCCACGAACGGCGTGCTACTCCTCCCATCACGTCCCATAACATAGATGAACGTATAATTTCGTCAATTCGTTCACTACCATCGCAAACTAATCCAAATCCTCCGTTAATAGCTTTGCTAATGCCAACGCCTCCTCCATTGTGAAGCGCAACGAGGCTCATTCCCCTTGCCGCATTTCCGGCAAAACATTGTACAGCCATGTCTGCCATTACATTGCTGCCATCTTTTATGTTTGCTGTTTCCCGAAAAGGAGAATCTGTACCGCTTACATCATGATGATCGCGCCCCAACATTATCGGGCCGACTTCTCCATCCCTAACCAGTTTATTGAAACGTAAGGCAATATTCATTCTTCCCAGCGCATCTTGATATAAGATACGTGCCTGTGTACCAACCACAAGTTGATTTTTTTCAGCTTCGCGGATCCATTCGTAATTGTCTTTATCTTGTCCCCTCCGTGTAGGGTCGATGCATTCCATTGCCGCATGGTCTGTTTTGATGAGGTCTTCATGTTTTCCGCTGAGGCAAACCCAACGGAAAGGTCCATATCCATAATCGAACAATTCGGGTCCCATAATGTCTTCCACATACGAAGGCCAGATAAAGCCATCTTTTTCGTCGACGCCATTTTTAGATATTTCTTTTATACCTGAATCGTATATTGCTTTCATGAAAGAATTACCATAATCGAAGAAATATATGCCTTTAGCAACTAGCTTGCGGATAACTTCAAAATGACGTCTAAGAGAATCGTTTACTAGCTTGTGAAATGTTTGCCTATCTTCTTTTAATAATCTTGTCCTCTCTTCAAATGATATCCCAACAGGGCAATAGCCGCCTTCGTATACTGCATGGCAGGAGGTCTGATCTGAAAGTAGGTCTATGTGAATTTGATTTATTTCTGCATACTCCAGCAGATCAATAATATTGCCATGATAAGCTATGGAACAAGGCTTTTTATCTTTTTGGGCCTGTTTAGCCATATCAAAAGCCTCTTTTGCTTCGGATATGATATGATGTACCCATCCTTGTCTGAAACGTGTTTCGATGCGAGAGTGATCTACTTCCGCTACAATAGAAACAGCACCCGCTATATCGGCAGCCTTGGGTTGTGCTCCACTCATGCCTCCCAGGCCTGACGAAACAAACAGATAGCCTGCTAAGTTTTTATCTTGAGGAATGCCTAGTTTTTTCCGTCCGGCATTTAATAGAGTATTGAATGTACCATGTACTATACCTTGTGGTCCTATATACATCCATCCTCCGGCTGTCATTTGTCCATAATTGGCAACACCCATCTGCGCAGCAATTTCCCAATCAGCCTGATTGTCGAACATGCCCACCATCATAGAATTTGTGATAATGACTCGCGGAGCATCAGGCTTCGATTTGAACAGACCAAGAGGATGTCCGGACTCAATAACTAAGGTCTGATCCCTCGTAAGTACTTCAAGGTACTTTTTTATCAATTGATATTGCATCCAGTTTTGACAAACTTGCCCTGTCTCGCCATACGTAACCAACTCGTACGGATATAATGCGATATCGAAGCAAAGGTTATTATCTATCATTACTTGAAAGGCTTTTCCTTCGATACAGTTTCCTTTATATTGGTCGATAGACTTCGGGAAGATGTCTCCCTGTGGACGGAAACGGTATCCATAGATGCGTCCCCGGGTTTTAAGCTCTTTGAGAAACTCAGGAGCTAAGGTTTCATGTAATTCGACGGGAATATATCGTAAAGCATTTTTAAGTGCTGTTATTGTCTGAGCAGCACTGAGCCTAAAGCCTCTATCGGGTGCACGGCGTATCCCTTCAACAAAAGACGGATATTCGGGTAATCTATTATCAAGTCTGATGTCCATGATGTTTGATTCTTGGTTACATCTCTCGAAGATAAGATTTATATTTTTATCCTAAAATATATTGAGTATATTTCTCAATATGTTTTACGACAAAATATCAATATCTGTAAGTTAAATAGTGAAAATCGAATAGGTCTGAATATTCTCAGCGTCTGTTAGTCTACCTGTTGTTATCAAAATGTCAGACGTATTGCTTCAAACTTTGCAGGAAGTCAGATAAATTCACATCTCTATCCAGATCCATCTTCTTTCGTAATCTGTATCTGTTTACTTCTACACCCCGTATAGATATGTTGAGCAATGGTGCTATTTCCTTCGAGGAAAGGTTCATATTGAGGTATGCACACAGTATTTTATCATTGCGTGTCAAATTAGGGAACCGTTCGTCAAGTAGCTTGAAGAAATCCTGATGTATCAGGTCAAAGTTTGATTGGAATATTTCGAAGTCTGTGTCATGCTCAATATTGGTATTGATCTGGCTGATTAGACTCATCACCTTTTGTTTGATTGTGCTTATTTGTTTTTCTTCATCAATGGCTTTGGATATATTTAATGCATTTCGTTTCACATTTTCGAGCATCTCATTTTTACGGATCACATTCAGCATATAACCATTCAGCTCTTGCGTCTTATATTTCAATTCATTTTTCAGATTCTCGTTTTGTAGCTCATATATCGCTTCATCTTTCAGCTTTGTTTCTTCTTCATAGCGTCTGGTTTGAGCAATTAGTTCCTCGCCCTTCTGATGTATAATTTTCTTTTGTTTACTGATTGTTTTTTTATAGATGATAAGTATTAAAATCACTATAGCTAATGAATAAAGCAAATAAGCTAGTACCGATCTGTACCAAGGAGGGTGGACTGTAAAACTAAATGATGTAATGCTCGAAGAATCGGGGTTGCCATCAATAAATGCTTTTACCTCGAAAACATATTTACCCTCGTGAAGACCTGTGTATTCTTTAACAGTATTGGTCGAGGGGATACTCCAATCGTCATCTATTCCTTTCAGCCTGAAGCTATATAATATATCTGAGGAATGATCGTAGAAGGTTGCTGCAAAATTTATTTTTATAGAATTTAATGAGTATGGCAATGAAAGTCTTTTTTCGCTGCTGCCATAGCTTAAGATACTGTCGTTTTTACTACAAGTTATTTCTCGGATGTAAGTATTTATAGTTGAGAATTTACCATTTTTTCTTGACATGTCTATTCTTGCAAAGGCATTATCGACGGCTACAATAGCCGTTTCGGGATCGATCATGTTTATATTTTCATAGCTGTCTATCAGTTCGTTCGAAAGCCCCCAGTTGTGTATATATTCTTGGTATTTACCTTCGCTATATGGTAAAACTTTTAGATTGCGATCGGCAACAAACCAAATATTTTTGTATTTATCTACATAGAGAAATTCATAATACTTTGGTCCTTCCAGCATCAACTCGAGTTGTGTATAATGATCGAACGAGTCGGTTATCCGGCTATATTGGAGTATTCCGTTGCGGGTACATATAACCAGATTGTTCTCTATCTTTCTGATAATAATATTGGAATCGAAAGCATTATTATTTAGCGTATAGGTCTTGTATCGGATTATTTTCTCAAAATTTTTATCGAAGGTTAGTCGGCGCATGGTACCATTCGCATTTGCCACCCAAAAATTATAGGGCTCGTCATCTTCTATAAATCCTCGGAATGAGTCTCTAAATTCGGGAATTTTATGTGAAAACATCCAACGTCCATTTTCTCTCTTCAGAATACAGAATCCCGAATAGGTGGCAACCATAAGCTTATTCTTGTCTTCACTTAGGGCATGAGTTTCCCAAGCTCCCAAAAGGTCTATTTTGTACGTCTCTGTGGGGGTTATTACCATTATACCATTATCCCCCGAACTAAAGAGTGTATTATCTATTATGTTGGTAGACCAGATTTGCCCTTCCGAGCCTTTTATTAATTGATAGCGATTATCTTTATCGAGCTTATAAAGAGCCTGGTTAGTCCCAAAATATAGTTCATTATTGTACATGGCGCTACTGTATCCTGTGCCGATCGGTGATACTGTTGCAAATAATGGCCTGATGGGAGAGTTGAGGCTTATATAGCTTATCCCTTTATCAAGTCCGAGCCATAAGTTTTGGTTACTATCAAAAAAACACCCTAAAACTGTATTATTTTTTAAGCCATTATTAATATTAAACTCTTCTTTGTAGAACGGATCTTTTAGGTCGAATATGATGACGCCGTTTTGGACTGATCCAATAGCGATTTTTGATCCTGATATGGCTGTGCTAAATAATTGATTCTTCTGTATGAAGCTATCAGCTATGGAGTTAATTTGTTGTATGTTGTTTTTATTTAACAGATATAAACCTTTCTTCGCCGATGTTACTAATATATCTTTATTGTATGATAATAGACTTACAATTTTATGCCCACTCAATGGTTCGGATGCTTCCAGTAATGTTAGTTTGTTATTCGAGTTTAGATAAAAGATTCCATTAGGTGTTGCCAGATACAATGTTCCTTCATGTAAAAGAGAACAGTCTATTTTTGTATCGGAATCTATCATGCTGACATTTCCTGCCTTTTTATGGTATATATGGATATAACGTTCACTTATAAAGTAAATCACATCTCCCCCATCCTCTATATTCCAAACTTCTCCTCCCCAATTTTTTGTTTTGTCTGATAGGGAGCGGTATGTTAGCTGACCGATTGCATTTGGTTTAAAAAGGCCAAATTCGGAACTCCCGCCAATATATATATTGTTATCAATAATTTTAATAATCCGTATCACATTATTTCTTATTGGATATGATGTCCAGTTTACTCCATCGAACTCTAACAAGCCATTTGAGTTTGCCGAATATATCCATCCTTTGTCAGATTGTGTTATCATCCAGTTCTGAAATCCGGCTTTGTATTGGCTTCGTTCATAATTTGTGATTTTACGCTGCCAGATAGACGTGGAATGTGCAGGAACAATCAGTGATACTCCAATTATTACTGAAAATATAAAAGATAATATGTGTTTATTCATTTTCCCAACGATGTGTTTATCATATGATCAATCGAGTTGTGCTACTACTAGATAAATCCTCTTATATATTTGAATTTAATTTTTATTGTTATATTTTTTTATAAAATATGGTTAACTATCGAAATTTCAAATGGGCAGTTGATATCATATGACGTTAATGTTTTCTTCTGGATCTCTACATTTATATTCCTATTGGTATCAAATATACAAATATAATTATAAAAAATGGGTGTAAAGTTTTTTTTTGTTTTAATGGTTTGATATACAGATGATATATCTTCTGTTTGTAGTAGTGAAAGTGCTATATATTTAGCTTAAATCGATTAGAAAAATAACCAATATATTTCTAATACTACTACTATTTTAGATTTTTAAAATTGGGCAAGGAGTTATTATTTATATTATTTTCGGACGACTTGGATATACTTTTTTGATCTATGTGGAAATTATACAAATCTTATTAAATTTTATATATATCTTATATATAGATAATTATATTTTATGTGTAGTACTGATGTAGTGTTTAATTTAGTTCTTTTTTGAGTTTTTGTTGTAGTGAAAATATGTAAAAACAAAAACATCAACCCTATTTTTGTGTTAACAAATAAAAACAAGAGTTACCTATTTCTCTTACATGTTAACTTAATCCTAAATCTGATCATGGTAGAATAATTTAAGAATATCTATGTGGTAAAAGGAGAGAAGAAGATTATCCTTTATACCGTTTTCCAATTAATCTAATTACCTTATTTATAAATACCAATTCCCAGAATACATATTTTTATATATAAAATTTTATAGAGACCTAGCAAATATGAAGGATGTTTTTTCCTGAATTGTTCTCAAACAGTTTAAAATTTTCATAATCAAATGATACAGAATCGTAAATATTTAAGCCTTTTGGTTTTCAAGGGAAAAGAAGCCGCCCTTTTACTGAAAGAATAAAGAGGTTATGATTCTTATATATTTAACTCATTGTAACTAAACAAAAAACCTTATAGACATGGCTAACGAAAATCTAGTATGAAAAACATTAACCGATTGCATAAGAGTGAGAAAAACAAACAAACTTATTTCATTATATCATAAGATAAATACAATTTACCTAATTTTACTAGAGAACTTATTTACCGATAGCATAAGTCTATATACAAGACTCTAGAAAAATACGAATCATCTCACTTCAGTCAAAGAATTTATAAACAAAACAGAATTTAGTAGCATTAATCAGCAAATTGAATTCAGCAAAATTAATTAAGCATGAGAAAAATTTTGTTATTATTATTAACATTATCCTGTTACATTCAATTGTTTTCACAAGAGATTACAGGAGTAGTTTCTGACAATACAGGAGAACCGATCATCGGAGCCACTGTTGCCCTTAAGGGTAAAGCGGTTGGGTCATTGACCGATATTGACGGAAAATATTCAATCAAAGTTGACAATAGCAACGATGTACTTGTATTTTCCTATGTAGGGTATATCCGTCAGGAAATAAAAGTAGGAAATCAGAAACAAATAAATGTTGTTCTGATCGAATCCGCAAAAGAACTTGATGAAGTTGTTGTTGTTGGATATGGTGTACAGAAGAAAGCTCTTTTAACGGGAGCAAATACAAACATAAAAGGAGATAAAATAGCTGAAGTCAAACCTACTACAGCGATGGAGGCTCTTCAGGGTGTTGCACCAGGTGTTAGCATTACACGTAATAGTGGGGCACCAGGATCGGGTACAAAAGTTACTATTCGTGGGATGGGTACCATTGGTAAATCTGATCCTCTCTACATCGTGGATGGTATTGCTGTTGGAGGTATAGATTATTTGAACCCTGCAGATATACAATCTATTGATGTTTTGAAGGATGGGGCCTCTACTGCTATTTACGGTTCGCGAGCTGCTAATGGTGTGATCCTAGTCACTACAAAAAAAGGAGAGAAGGGTGCATCTCCTACAATAAATTATGATGGATATTTCGGAGTTCAAAATATATATAAAAAGTTGCCAACTTTGAATGCTCAGGAATATATGTATATTATTGATGAGGCTCGTTCTAACGAAGGTCTTCCTCTTTTCGATTGGAAAAATAAAATAATTAATGACAATCTTTATTTGGATGAATCTTTTGTGGGAAAAGTAGGTCAGCAATATGGTCAATATATTTGGGATAAATTACAGTCAGGATGGAAGGGGACTGATTGGGTGGACGAAATATCCCAAAAGGATGCCCCAGTTCAAAGTCATACGATCAATATTACCGGATCGGGTACAGATGTAGTTTATGCACTTGGATTCTCATATTATGATCAAAAAAGTATTATTGGTGGAAATGTAACAGATGCAGGTTACAGACGTATTACAGGTAGGATGAATACTGAGTTTACAGTATTGAAAAGAGGTAGCAAGCCTATGTTAACGATAGGAGAAAATGTAACTTATACAAATACTATAAACAGAGCTGTAGCTAATGGTAATATCTACTGGAATGATTTGCACGATGCATTAGTTTCTACTCCATTGATACCTGCATACTGGAGAGATAATGAGAATATATTGCCGAAAACATGGGGCTATGGACCTGCTCTTGAGGGAGTTTCTTCTAACCTTATAAATCCTTTGGCAAGAATGTATTTCCGCCACCAATACAATTCGGGAAGCGGTAATACAATAGTGGGAAATGTTTATGCTTTATTTGAGCCAATAGAAGGATTAAAGTTGAGATCTTCTTATGGTGTTAACTCATGGTTCGGTAAAAGTAGATCATATGCACCTATTTATAAATTAGGTAAGTTCCAAGAGAATACCACAGACGGAATTGACCAATCAATGAATATGGGGGCTACAACAACATGGACAAATACCGTGTCCTATGAAAGAAAAATAAATGATCACAAAATTAGTGGATTATTGGGAACAGAATGGGAAAATCAAATGACTAACTCTGAACTTAGCGGACATAAGTCTGATTCAAAATATCCGGGCTCATTTGATCATGCATATTTAAATAATGCAGAAAACCCTTTGTCTGTGTCACAAATATCTACAACAGGAGCTGATTGGGCAGCTCAAGGAGGGGGATTACTCTCTTACATTGGTCGTTTGAATTATAATTTCAAAGAACGATATATGGTAGATTTCACATTCCGTGCCGATGGGTCTTCTAACTTTGCAAAAGGTAACCGTTGGGGATATTTTCCATCGATTTCTGCCGGATGGAATTTTACTGAAGAAAGTTTCATGCAACCAACATCTACGTGGCTTAATTATGGTAAGTTAAGAGCTAGCTGGGGGCAAAATGGAAATGAAAGTATATCAAATTTTGTTTATTCTTCGAATATCAGGTATGTGAATCAAGGATATTATTTTGGTTCCAACAAAGAGGTTCCATCTGCTGGTGCTCTTCCTGCTAATGTTCCTAATCCTGATGTAAAATGGGAAACTTCAGAACAGGTCAATGTTGGACTTGACGCTAGATTTTTGGCCTCTCGACTTGGGTTGACATTTGATTACTATGTTAAGACTACTAAGGATTGGCTCGTTAAACCTCCAATTTTAGGTACATATGGTGCTGGTGCTCCTTTTGTAAATGGGGGAGATGTGCGTAACTCGGGATATGAGATTGCATTAAACTGGAATGACTCTTACAATGATTTTAAATATGGAGTTACGCTAAGTGGTGCTCATAACAAGAATAAGATTATTCGCATAGCTAATGCAGAAGGTATAATGACGGGTCTTCCTGATGTACTGTCACAAGGGACTCCTTATATTTCACGCTTAAAAGTTGGTTATCCTATGGGATATTTCTATGGTTATAAAACTGACGGTATCTTACAGAATCAACAAGAAGTGGATGCGTATGTCGATAAAAATGGAAATCCTATAAAAATAGGAATTGAAGATGGTATAGCTCGCAAACCCGGAGATGTACGTTTTGTTGACCAAAATGGAGATGGAGTGATAAATGAAGATGATAAAGTTATGTTAGGTAAGTATCAGCCTGATTTTGAAATGGGGATACAATTAAATGCCGAATATAAAGGTTTTTATGTAAACTCAACCCTGGTTGGGAAATTTGGTATGCAGGTAATGCAATCTTATCGTTCGTTTGCTGATAGTCCATGGCAAAACTATACAACTCAAATTTTTGACCGTTGGCATGGGGAAGGAACTTCTAACAGATTGCCACGCTTGACGTATACTACAAATGCAAATTATACTTTGATTTCAGATATATATATGCATGATGCAGATTATTTGAGAGTAAGCAACTTGACTATCGGATATAATTTTGATAAATTATTAAAGAAATCTAATTTTATAAAAAGAGCTTCAGCTTATATCTCTATTAATAACTTGTATACATTTACTAATTATGACGGGATGGATCCTGAAAGAGGTTGGAGTGGTAGTGATGCAAGAAGTAACGGCATATATGATGATTATGGCTGGGCTGGAGGTGTAGATTTAGGCCTTTACCCGCTTCCTCGTACAGTAATGTTTGGTGTTAGTATAACTTTATAATTATTGAATATGAAAAAAATAGTATATACAATCATATACGCTTTATTACCTTTTCTGATTAGTGGTTGCGAAAATGAGCTCGACACAAAAAATCTTTATGAAAAAGATTTGGATAGTTTTTATAGTTCGCCCAAGGATATTGATGAAGCGATGAATGGTGTTTATAGTGCACTTTATGTGGATGGAATTTTTAGTGAAGAGTTTTGTTCTGCCGGCTTAATGGACGATTGTATGTTAGGCGGTGGTGGTCCTGATGATGTAGGTGCAAAAAATGTAGATCAATTTTTAGACCCGGCAGAGGATACTTATCGTTCTTTATGGATTGAAACATATAATGGTGTTTATAGAGCGAATGCTATTATTGAAGCTGTTCAGACTAAAGATTTTTCTTCCTATTTCGAGACAAAAGAACAAACAGAGGAATTCCTAAATAATACTTTAGGAGAAGCTTACTTTATGAGAGGATTTTTAATGTATAGAGCTGCTCGCTTTTTTGGAGGTATGCCTATAATTCCTGCTGCAAATGCTGATCGTAAAGTGCCGCGAGCATCTTTTACCGAAACATTTTCTTTTATTGCTGAAAATTTCCTTAAAGCTATCGAGCATTTGCCTCGCATCAAAGGGGCTGATCTTCAGTTGGATGAGTATGGGCACGCTAACCTTTGGGTAGCCAAAGCCTATCTAGCTCGAACCTATCTCTTCTATACAGGTTATATGACCAATCTTGAAGGTACTGCTACTGCAGAGATCCCTCTTACTGAAGGAAGTTTGACAAAAGCTCAAGTGGTAAAAGAACTTGAAGATGTAAGAGATAATAGTGGTTATGAACTAACTCCAAATTATAGAAACTTGTGGCCGTATGCTTACGTAAATGAAAATGCAAAGAATTTTGATGCAAATTATGATCCGGCAAAACCTCCATTGCCTTGGGCTGATAAACTTGGGCTGAAATGGGTTGGACAAGATGGACCAAAATCAACAATAGGAACAGGAAACAAAGAGGTAATGTTTGCTTTACGTTTTGGTTTGGCAAATTGGTCTATTGGTCAAAAATATAATAATCGCTATCCTTTATTCTTCGGTATTCGTGGAAATTCTATGGTACCATTCGGAGAAGGATGGGGATGGGGAACTGTACATACCGCCTTCTATGATTCATGGACAAAAGATGATTTGCGAAAAGAAGCTTCTGTTATTGATTTGACAAAGAAAAGTGCAGATGAAGGAACTTCTAATTGGCAGAGCAGTAAGGGTGATCAGGAAACAGGTCTTGTAAACAGAAAATATACGACACTTCAACATAATGGAAAAGATGGAGTCAAAGGACTGTTCTTCTATCTCTATAAAATGGTTAATGGTGATCCTATGCAGTTATGGGCGGCTCAGGACTTTTATTACCTTAGATTTTCAGACATTTATTTAATGCACTCTGAACTTACTGAAACAGCTGATGGTATAAACAAGGTGCGTGCTCGCGTGAGTTTACCTCCTGTTGCTTATTCTCTAGATGCTCTTAAAAATGAGCGTAAATATGAATTTGCATTCGAAGGACTTCGCTGGTTTGACCTTGTTCGTTGGGGAGATGTAAATAATGAAAATAAGAATTATTTCGGTATACAAATTGACGTAAATAATTCAGGAAGTACAGGAAAATATAAGGTGTCGTACCGTCCTGAAACTAAAGGTCTGGTTGCTTTACCTGAGTCTGAAATCCGTTTATCTAACGGGGTTTATACACAAAATCCAGGATGGTGATTTTTAATACAATTTAAAAAGAGATGAATATGAATATTTCAAAAATAATTAAATCAACTTCTATACTTTTTTTGTTGATTTTCATATATGCTTGCTCTCCAATTGAAGATAGAGATGAGTTAAAGAATAGTTTCTCTGCGGACAATATTGTTTTGGAGGCAACTCAATCTACTCCTGGAGGCAACAAAGTATCTATAAAAATGGCAACGAAAGGAGTTACCGGGTATTGGGATTATGTTCTTGAAAAGAAGGTGTTTACAGATCAGGTTGATGATATTGTATATCCATTTAGAGGTGAAGTGCCATTAACTTTTTATGTGACTACTCCTTATTTATCTGATGGCAGTAACGTTGGTCAAGTAGAGTATGTCAAGAAAACAATAAAGGTTAAAATAACGCAGCTTGATACAAAGCTTCATGATTATTTTTATGCTTTAGTGGGAAAAAATATGGAGGGGAAAAACTGGGTGTTTAACAGAGATGCAAGTGTATGGTATGCTATGACAGCCCCCGAGTCGTCAGGTTCTATGTGGTGGGATAAAGGTCGTTGCTGTCCTGCTTTTGGAGAGGATGCTTATATGGCATTCGATGTTGAGAATGCTGCATTGAATTTTAGAACATATTCTTCTAAAGATGATAAAAACCCTAAAAAAGGAGAATTCTCTTTCAGTAAAGACTTTAAAAAATTCTCTATCTCAGGAGATGCTAATTTATTAGGATCAAATGACCCGGATGCCGGATCTCACAGAGAATATCAAATTATTAAACTTACAGATAATGAATTGATCTTGTATGTGCCTGTAGTTTATAAAAATGTACCAGGTAAAGATGAGTTCGGTTGGATATGGGTCTTTAAACCACAAGAGAACAAATAAGTCTCAGACTTTTAAGATAAGAGTGGAATGAGAATAAGTTGATAGAAGCCTGTTTTCGGGTATAGCTTGAAAGCAGGCTTCTTATTCTTTATATATTCTAACTCTGAGATCTTCCTAT
Organism: Dysgonomonas sp.; assembly: GCF_035323175.1. NCBI lineage: Bacteria > Pseudomonadati > Bacteroidota > Bacteroidia > Bacteroidales > Dysgonomonadaceae > Dysgonomonas > Dysgonomonas sp. The sequence continues at coordinate 123,018 of NZ_DAOKYH010000006.1, forward strand.
TTTTTTAGAAAAAGCGAATAATGATGATAAGATATTATATTACACTACTAGCAATAATACCCATATTTCTTTTTGCTTGTGGAGATTCAGAGAAAGATCCCACACCGGTTACTGTCTTTGATATAACATTTGAGCCGGCTCAATTGACTTTTACAAGTGATGTTGGAGAGAAGGAAATAATAATAAAATCGAATCGGTACTATACAATTTCATCTAACCAATCGTGGTGTACAATAACACCTACGGTAGGCTATGCCGATGAAACTACAACGATAAAAGTAAATGTAACGACCAATAACACAACATCAGAACGTACAGCTACCTTAACCTTTAGTAGAGGTGCTGACAAAAAAGAATACATCATCAAGCAAGAGGCAGGAAAAGAGGTCAACTATGTTCCTTCGGGATACACCCTTGTTTGGCAAGATGAATTTAATGACCCAAGAACAAATGAAGGAAAAGCAGTATTACCCAATTCAACCGAATGGTTTTATGAAACGGCTGCTCCGGGTTGGGTAAACAATGAGTTGCAAACTTATATTGCAGGTCATAGAGGAACAGATACATGTGCCATGATATACGATGGCTCACTGAAAATAATTGCTAAAAAGATTGGAAAAGAGATATTATCTGCTCGTGTGAATACAAATAAAAGCTGGCAGTACGGCTATTTTGAAGCACGGCTGAAGCTTCCCGGAGGAAAAGGCACTTGGCCCGCTTTCTGGATGATGCCAAAAAATTTCACGGCTTGGCCCGATGATGGCGAAATTGATATTATGGAATATGTAGGTTATCAAAAAGATGTGACACACTCTGCGATTCATACTAAATCTTATAACCATAGTATAAATACCCAAAAAGAGGCAGAAAAAGCGGTTCCAGATCTTGAGACTGAGTTTCATGTATATGCCCTTGAATGGACGGCAGATAAAATAACGACATATATAGATGGTAAAGTTGTTTTTACTTTTGAAAATGATAAAAAAGGAAACAAAGATACCTGGCCGTTTAATGCTCCGTTTTACCTCAAGCTAAACCTTGCATGGGGAGGCAACTGGGGAGGAGCTCAGGGTGTTGACGAATCAGCTTTGCCGGCTACTTATGAGATTGATTATGTAAGAGTATATCAAAAAGAATAAAATATATGATAATTAAAAAATTAGGATTGTTAGGTATATCCGTATTGTTTGGTTTGTATTCAACATGTTTGGCTCAAGACGATGTAGAGAAGCGTATTGAAAACCTTATTTCAAAAATGACCCTTGAAGAAAAAATAGGGCAAATGAATCAGGTTAGCTTCTTCGCTGTAGACGATAAGGCTATCGCTCAATATAGCGAAGATGATATGAATACCTTCCTCGAAAGGATGGGCATTGCCGGTGGTCAGGGGCAGAAAAAGCCTTCGCAAATGACCAAGGCTGAAAAGGTTGCTCTCATCCGGCAAGCTGCGGCACAGATGTTAGATAACAGCATCATTCAGCCAGTTAAGGCGGGAGGAATAGGTTCCTTGCTGAATGTTATCGATCCGGAAATGGTTAACAAGCTTCAGAAAGAAGCGATGGAAAACAGCCGGCTGGGTATTCCTCTGATTATAGGACGTGATGTAATTCACGGATTTAAAACAATATTTCCTATTCCATTAGGTCAGGCAGCTTCTTTCAGTCCGCAAATAGTGGAAGAGGGGGCACGTGTTGCTGCCGTAGAAGCTCGTTCTACAGGAGTGACATGGACATTTGCTCCGATGCTTGATATATCTCGTGATGCACGTTGGGGGCGTATAGCCGAAAGTTTGGGAGAAGACCCATATCTGGCAGGTGTGCTTGGTGCTGCTATGGTAAAGGGGTTTCAGGGAAATGGAAATCTCAATGATCCTAATTCTGTAGCTGCATGTGTAAAACATTTTGTGGGATATGGCGCAGCCGAAGGTGGACGTGACTATAACAGTACAAATATACCTCTGATTTTGTTGCATAATGTATATCTGTCTCCATTCCAACAGGCAATTAAGGCAGGCGCTGCAACACTTATGACTTCATTCAACGATAATGATGGTATTCCTGCTTCTGGGAATAATTATATACTGAAAAAGATTTTGCGTGACGAATGGAAGTTTGATGGGTTTGTCGTTTCCGATTGGGCCTCCATGACGGAGATGATCGCTCACGGATTTGCTAAGGATGGCAAGCAGGTAGCTGAAATATCAGCCAATGCGGGTTTGGATATGGAAATGGTTAGTGGTTCGTATGTTCAGTATCTGCCCCAATTGGTAAAAGAAGGAAAAGTTTCAATAGAAACTATTGACAACGCGGTTCGTAATATACTCCGTATCAAATTCCGGATGGGGCTGTTCGAAAATCCTTATGTAGATACCAAAAAGGAATCTGTCTTATATGCTGATGCACATCTAAAAGCGGCAAGACAGGCTGCTATAGAGTCTGCTATTTTGTTGAAGAATGATAATAATACATTACCATTGTCACGAGGCAAAAAGGTGGCTATTATAGGGCCGATGGCAGATGCGCCACACGATCAAATGGGGACATGGGTTTTTGATGGTGATAAGAATTACACGGTAACTCCTCTTGCTGCACTGAAAGGCGAATATAAAGATGTTAATTATGTATACGAGCAAGGATTAGCATATTCCCGTGATAAGAGTACTGCTAATTTTGAGAAGGCAAAACAAGCTGCAGCCTCGGCAGATGTGGCTGTAGTTTTCTTGGGAGAAGAAGCTATCCTTTCGGGTGAAGCACACTCTTTGTCCAATATTAATCTGATAGGATTACAATCAGATTTGCTGAAGGCGGTAAAAAGTGCAGGTAAACCTGTAGTATTAGTTATTATGGCAGGTCGTCCGCTGACAATAGAGCGGGATCTTCCATATGCCGATGCCGTGTTATTTAACTTCCATCCCGGAACCATGGGAGGCCCTGCTATTCTCGATCTATTATTCGGAAAAGCCAATCCAAGTGGAAAGCTTCCAGCTACGTTTGTACGTGAGGTGGGACAGATACCGATGTATTACAACCATAATAATACGGGGCGTCCGGCTCCTGAGAAGGTGATGACACTTGATGATATTGCACTCGAAGCAGGGCAGACCTCTCTTGGTAATACATCCTTTTACTTAGATTCGGGTAAAGATCCGCTATTTCCTTTCGGATATGGACTTTCTTATACGACATTCGAATATTCAAATATAACGCTCTCCGCTTCAACTGTTCCTATGAATGGTACACTGACAGTAAAAGCAACTCTTAAAAATACAGGAAGTGTAGATGGAACAGAAGTTGCCCAACTGTATGTACAGGATATTGTAGGCTCGGTTGTGCGCCCTGTGAAAGAATTGAAAGGCTTTCAACGAGTAGCTCTGAAAGCAGGAGAAGCAAAGACAATTGAATTTAAACTTACAACAGATGATTTAGCATTCTACGGTCGAGATTTAGTGAAGAAGGCTGAAAAAGGTGATTTTAATGTTTGGGTAGGCGGTCATAGCAACGCTACCCTAAAGGGTACTTTCTCTGTGACAGAATAAAGTACAACAAGAGGCTGTCTTATATAAGAATAGTTACTGATTTTAAGACAGCCTCTTCTTATGTCAAAACGCAATTATAATATAAAAACTATGAGAAAATTATTTTACTTATTGCCCTTGCTTATAATCTTTCTATCCTGTCAATCGAAGATGGAAGAGAAACAATCTTCCGATCGTTTCATCCGTGTAGAGGGACCTAATTTGATAAAGCCCGATGGTAAAAAATTTCTTATTCAAGGGATCAATTTGGGTAACTGGCTCAATCCCGAAGGATATATGTTTTTCTTTCAGGATGCAAGCTCGTATCGCCTGATCAATGAGGCTTTTTGTGAAATGGTAGGGCCTGATTTTACAAATTGGTTTTGGAATGAATTTAAAAAGAATTATATAACCGAAGAAGATATAAAATATATCAAACAAACCGGTATGAATTCCGTGAGGATACCATTTCATTATAAGCTCTTTACGAATGAGGATTATATGGGACAGGCTTCCGATCATAACGGCTTTGGAATGATAGATCAGGTTGTAGAGTGGTGTCGCCAAGAAGGTTTGTATGTTATACTGGATATGCATGATGCTCCGGGGGGGCAAACAGGAGATAATATTGATGATAGCTACGGATATCCTTGGCTGATGGAAAGTGAGCCGAGCAAAGAATTGTTTTGTAATATATGGAAAAAAGTAGCAGAGCATTATGCGAATGACACGATTATACTGGGTTATGATCTACTGAATGAGCCCATAGCACATTATTTTCTAGAAGAATATGCTCATCTGAATGATTCGTTAGAGCCGCTATACAAAAGATGTGTAGATACTATCCGCATGGTAGATAAGAATCATATTGTGTTACTTGGCGGAGCACAGTGGAATGGAAACTTCAAGGTGTTTAAAGACTCTAAATTTGATGATAAACTGATGTATACCTGCCATCGCTATTGGTGCGACACATTGCAGTCTAATATTCAGGATTTTGTACAGTTTAGAGATAGCGTAAATTTACCGATATATATGGGTGAAACGGGCGAAAATACAGATCAATGGATTGCCGGATGGACACGCCTGATGGAGCGTAACAATATAGGATGGCATTACTGGCCATATAAGAAAATGGTTCCTAATAGCTGTATGGTAACGATACCTAAACCCGAAAATTGGGATTTGATAGTTGAGTATACTAAGCAAGACAGGGGAAATTTTGCAAAAATACGAGCAGCAAGACCCAACCAAGAGGTAGTGAAAAAAGCGATGACTGATTTGCTGGAAAATATGAAATTTAAACATTGCACCAAGAACGCAGGATACATTTCCGCATTGGGTATGAAGCCCTGATGTTGAAGCTGAAAATATAATCTCCTCGCTTAGTGATTAAGCATTTATTGTAAATAGAGATTGGGAAAGGGATTACGTTATAGTAGTGTTAGTAATCCCTTTCATTTTTATTTCTCGTCTTTTTGTTCTTTTTTATACTCCATCGACATGGCAATGGTACTATACAAAGTAAGTATAGCGGCAATAAGTATGGTGACTACCCATCCTGTAATATTTACAAACATCAGATAGGCAGATACACACATCAGCAGTGCTGCAAACACCATTATATTGAAGAGTCGCTTTCCGCGAATGCTCTTTCCCGGATAAGGCGTTGTGAAGGTAATAGCTGTATACCCCACAGCTCCGGCTATCAGTATATATTTGGCTATTTCGGGCTGAAAATAATAAATAATTGCAGCTAAGAGAATTAGGATAGCTGATACTTGAAACAGGATGTTTTTAAGCTTAGGATTTTGCTTCATTACAAAGTTAGATATGTTATTCTACCACAAAGACATCTTCATCGTCTTTTTTAAGCAGGTAGTTTTCGCGTGCAAATTTTTCGATCTGGTCTTTATCTGATTCCAGCAACTTCAATTTTTCCTTATCTTGTTCCGTTTTTTCACGGTAATAATCTATCTGGCTATTCAACTCCATTATTTTTGCATCGTATCCAAAGCGAGCAAATATATTACTATCGCTGATGAAGAATGCAAAAAATATGATTACCAGCATAATAAGTAATTGTACTTTTGTATATCTGGTAATAAGATAGTTGAATATAGATTTGAAAATCTTCATAAAAACTAAAAACAATTAAGATAATCCGGATGTACTATACTCCGTCTACAAAGATATATATTTGTAGTTATAAATAAATGAAATAAGGTTAAAAGATATTCTTTATGGATATCGGCTTATCAATATAGCAGGATGGCAAAAGAAGATAATATAGTCAGAAAATACAAGAATTATCTATTGTTGGAGAAATCATTATCGCCCAACTCCATTGATGCATATATGACTGATTTGGCTAAACTATCGGGGTTTCTGCAAAATGAGAATCTGAAAGTAGAAGATGTTACGCTCGATAATCTGCAACAGTTTGTAGCCCAATTGTATGATATAGGGGTAAATGCACGTTCTGTAGCAAGGATAATCTCAGGAATAAAGTCCTTTTATGATTTCTTAGTATTGGATGGCTATATTCAAAACGACCCGACCGAATTACTCGATAGCCCGAAGATTGGATTGAAGTTGCCAACCGTACTTGCTCTGGACGAAATAGAAAAATTAATGTCGGTGATCGATCTGTCAACAAAAGAAGGACAACGCAATCGTGCAATCTTAGAAACTCTTTATAGTTGTGGTTTGCGTATATCAGAACTTACTACACTCAAATTCTCCGATCTGTTTTTTGATGAAGGTTTTATCAAAGTGCAAGGTAAGGGAAGTAAGCAGCGTCTTGTCCCTATATCGCATACGGCAATCAACGAAATAGAGAAATATTTGATATACCGCAAGGAAATAAATGTAAAGAAAGGTTCGGAGGATGCCCTCTTTCTGAGCAACAGAGGTACTGCGATATCCCGTATTATGGTATTTCATTTTATTAAAGAATACGCTATACAGGCAGGTATAAAGAAAACGATCAGTCCGCATACATTCCGCCATTCGTTTGCGACACACTTGCTTGAAGGTGGTGCAAATATCAGAGCCATTCAATTGATGCTCGGACACGAAAAGATCACCACTACCGAGATTTACACGCATATGGACAGAGAGTATCTGCGTCAGGAGATCATAGAGCATCACCCACGTAATAGACGATAGTGACTTATATAAAATAGGCTGTCCTAAACGTAATTTCTACTTTTAGGACAGCCTATTCTATTTTTTCTGTTTTTTAATCGTGCTGTGTAATTCCTTTCCAATTATCGGTTCTGAAAGGTGCGGCAGGCAATCCTTCTTGATTAAACAGATTCACATCCGGATTATTTGCCCAAGAATAACGTACAGCCACAGGGTTAGCTATCTTCTCTGAGTAAACCACTACTTTATCTCCGTCGATATAAGCCTTTGCCCATTCAAATTTTTGGTCTGCTCCTGCAATGGCAAAACCGTCAACGTATCCGTACTTATTCTTTACGCATAGCCCTTTGCCTGTGTTGTTGTACGAAATGACTGCTTTATTACCTTCAATATTCATTTCCTTAAATGTAGGACCTGAATATACGATATCCTTCTTGTCATAATCTTTATTGAGTGCGATAAGAGCAAGGCGAAGACCAACATCCTGTTTGTTGCGAGGGTGAATATCATCTGCATCGCCTATATCTGTAATCACAGCTTCACCTGTTTGAGGAAGAGAGAGTGTCATTGTTTGGGCTTCACGCAATTCTGCCCATTCGCTATTCACCGGCTTGTCGTCCTTTGCCGTATAACTAGCCAGCTGTACCCAGTAGAATGGGAATTCGTAGCCCCATTTTGTACGCCAGTTGTTTATCATTGTAGGAAATAGGGTACGGTAATTGTAAGCCTGCGATGCATTATTTTCTCCCTGATACCAAATAGCTCCTTTGATCGCCAATCGGGTTATAGGGCTTATCATGCCGTTGTATAGCAGCGAATAATACATATTCGGAGAAATATCGATAAACTGATACATTTTGTTGGTTACGGCTTCTTTGTATTGCCATTCTCCGGCCAAAGGGTATTGCTTCCCTTGCACTTGCAGATACATTTGTTCTGCTTTTCCATATATACCCCCGCCGCCGCCGTTATCGGTGATTTTTACAACAATGGTATTGTTTCCACTTTTTAGTACATTTTCCGGTATCTTGTAGCTCCTCTTCACTGCATAACCTTCTGTTTCTCCAATTTTTATACCGTTTATCCATACAATGTCATTATCGTCTATTACGCTTAAATCTATTGTTGCAGCTTTTCCTTCACTTTCTTTTGGCAGTGAAATGTTATATTTGAACCATATAATACCATCAACATTGCCAATTACATTTTCCCACATCTGTGGCAATTGCATCTTGTTCCACGCTGAGGTGTTGAATGAAGGTTCGTACCATTTTTCACTGATGCCCGGATCGTTATTCAGTGCATTCAGATATTTGGCTTTGTTTTCTTCATTGGTTTTGGCAAACTCATCAAAGTTGTCAACCTTAAAATCTTTGTATCTTTCTCTGAATTTCTCGGGAAGGCTGTTAAATGCATCGCTGCTTGTCCATGTTTCTATATCTGTCCCTCCCCACGAGGAGTTGATAATGCCTACAGGGATATTTAATTCTTTATTCAATTTGCGAGCAAAAAAGTATGCAACGGCAGAGAACTCCGATACGGTTTGTGGAGAACATACCTGCCATGTTCCGCTTAAATTGTCTTTGGGTTTCATGCTGATATCTTTCACTACGTTGAATGCACGGATCTGAGGATAATTGGCATCCTTTATTTCCTGCTCATAGTTATATACTGATCCCCATCCGTGCACAGCCATTTCCATGTTCGATTGTCCCGAACATAGCCATACTTCACCGATAAGGATATCATTCAATGTAATACTATTCTTTTTTCCTTTTACTTCCATTGTGTAAGGACCGCCATGCGATACAGGATTGAGTGTTGCAATCCAAGCGCCTGTTTTGTCGGCTTTTACTTTCTTTATTTGATTCAGAAAATGTACTTCAATAGCTTCATTCTTGTCTGCCCAACCCCATATTTTGATAGGTTTGTCACGCTGAAGAACCATGTTGTTGGAGAAGATGTTAGCTAGTTTTACTTCTGCGTGAAGTGCTGAAGCAAAGCACAAAAGGCAGAAAAAGAGTAAGAGTAATGTTCTTTTTGTCATGGTATTAAATATTTTTTGTAAAAATAAACATTAAAAATTTATTTTTAAAGCAAATGAGAAACAAGTATTTTTCTCTTGCCTTATTAAGGCTCACAGGGATTCATTATCAGTGAAACAAAAAAAGTTTATCTTTGTTATAATATTCGGATCCCAACTAAAAAACAACATAAAATTCATATGAATTACTTTAATTATAAAAGACGTCTGTCATCCGAAACCAGAATAGGGAATACTCCACTGGGCGGAAATAACCCTATCAGGGTGCAGTCGATGACAAACACCAATACGAACGATACAGAAGCAAGTGCCGAACAGGTAATAAGAATAGTAGAAGCCGGAGCCGATTATGTGCGCCTGACCGCACAGGGGGTTCGTGAAGCCGATAATCTGAAAAATATAAAAGAAGTGGTGCGTGGGCGAGGATATAATACTCCGCTCATTGCCGATATACACTTCAACCCCCGTGCAGCCGAAGCAGCAGCTAAGGTTGTAGAAAAAGTGCGGATCAATCCGGGAAACTTTGTAGATAGGGTAAAAACGTTCGAAACCTTTGAATATACCGACGAAGAATATGCTCAGGAAATAGATAAAATACGAGCTAAACTAGTTCCTTTACTGGATATCTGTAAAGAACATAAGACGGCTATCCGTATCGGGGTAAATCATGGTTCTCTCTCCGATCGTATTATGAGCCGCTATGGTGATACACCTGAAGGAATGGTAGAATCCTGCATGGAATTTTTACATATCTGCCTCGAAGAAGGATTTAAGGATATTGCCATTTCGATGAAGACATCAAACACGGTGGTTATGTCGAAGGCTGTACGTCTGCTGATTGCTCGTATGGAAAAAGAAGGTCTTAATTTTCCTCTGCATTTGGGTGTAACCGAAGCCGGAGACGGTGAAGACGGGCGCATCAAGTCAGCGGTTGGTATAGGCTCGCTTCTGTCGGATGGAATCGGAGACACGATTCGTGTATCGTTGAGTGAAGATCCAGAATATGAAGTGCCGGTTGCCCGTAAGCTGATAGCATATATTAAGCAAAAAGAAAATCATCCTGAAATAGTAGCCACAGCAAGTGATAAGTTCTCTCCTTTTTCTACTGACAGACGTGAGACGTATGTAGTAGGAAATATAGGAGGTGATAGTGTTCCTGTTGTCATTTCAGATCGTTCGCAAGGTAATTTTGAGCTAAATAGTCACTTCTTGCCCGACTATTTATATGTAGGCAAGGAACTTCCTGCTGCTGCACCTCGGGCAATTCCTTCTATTATAGACGTTGAGGGCTGGAAAGGTGAGAGAAATACTTATCCGTTGTTTGATAAATCGAATTGGAATAAAATCAAAGAAACAGATTCGGCTATAAAATTCCTCCGCTTGTCTTATCCTGAGTTGGATAAAGATATTTTAGCTTTGTTGAAGAATGATAAGTCTATCGTTATTATTGTTTCTACCGATCATATTAACGGAGTAGGCGAACAGCGGGCTTTTATTCATACATTGATGAATAACGATTGTGATACGCCTGTTGTCCTTAATCGCCACTATACAGAAAATGAGTCGGAAGATATTCAGATAAAAGCCGCAGCAGACTTCGGGACATTGTATCTCGATGGATTTGGGAACGGTATTATGTTGCAGAACGAAGGTACAATTCCTCTAAAGAATATTGATGCTTATATGTTTGGTATTTTGCAGGCATCACGAGTGCGTACAAGCAAAACTGAATATATTTCGTGTCCGAGCTGCGGACGTACCTTATTTGATCTACAGACAACTGTTGCATTGGTAAAGGGGGCAACTTCGCACCTGAAACATCTTAAAATTGGCGTAATGGGATGTATTGTCAATGGTCCCGGAGAAATGGCTGATGCTGACTATGGCTATGTAGGCGCAGAAAAAGGAAAAATTTCTCTTTACAAAAAGAAGAACCTTATAGAGAAAAATATTTCTTCAGCGGAAGCTGTAGAACGTCTTGTTCAGCTTATAAAAGAGAATGGTGATTGGGTAGAGCCCGAAAACTAAAAAAATATTGAATATATGGAATGTGATGCCTATTGTTTTGTCTGGTTGAACAGAATAATATATTAATAAAAATCACATTCCATATACCTAAATTCTTTCCCTATATTCAGTTGGGGTAACTGCTTTGATTTTCTTAAAGACCCGGTTATAATAGGGGATATCTTTGAATCCCGAAGCGAAACATATTTCGGCAATTGCCATATTTGTTTTTGTTAGCATTTGGCACGAAGACTCGATGCGGTATTCTGTCAGGTATGAAAAAAATGTTTTCCCTGTCATTTTTTTAAAGAAAATACAAAAAGAAGATTTATCAAGCTGCACCAATTGAGCCATTTCTTCCAATGTTATGGTATTCTGATAATTATTCATTACATAAAGTAATATTTTTTGCATCCTTTTTGTTTTCTTGTCTTCAACTATGGGTCTGCCTACTGCACTCGTATTTTCTACAGATGAGATTATTGATAATAGTTTGATGAAAGAAGACAGTCGGTCTATTGTTGTCTCTTTTGCCATTTGTATTAAAATGCTCTGCAATCGAACTAATGTTTCCCCCTTGAAAGAAAGGGCTTCAGTATTTTTTTGAATTTTTTTTATATAGGTCTCCAGTTCAGGAAAAGCAGAAGAACATTTCTCCAATAACTGTTCGGAGAAAGTGACGGTTATGTTTTCTATTTCTCCGTTTTTATTAGCATCTAATTCGTCGAATGACCAGCAATGAGGGATATTCGGTGGTATCAGTATGATTTCATTTCTTGAAAATGGCTCTATGGTATCCCCTATAATGCGTGTTCCACTTCCGACTATAACATAAGAGAGTTCCCATGTTTTTTGTTGGTGAAGTGTTATTTGTTCATTCCATTTGATTTTTACATGGTCAAAATGAAATGAATATTCACGTTGTGCAGGTATATGAGCATATTTTACTTTTTCGAGCATTTTTAATGTATTCGGTTTACAAAAGGCAAATATAAGACAAGTATAATAAAATATAAAACAATTGAGTATGTCGTTTTTGGTATATTTTTGTTGCCTATAATAGAATTTTAATTTGTAAAGGTGAATGAAAGAAGCAATAGATATTAAAAGCTCCAAGCCCCATTATGAAATACTTGATGGCTTAAGAGGCGTTGCTGCGTTGTTAGTGGTTTTGTTTCATGTTTTTGAGATTCATTCACATGGCGACCATAGTAAACAGATTATCAATCATGGTTATTTAGCGGTCGATTTCTTTTTCCTGCTCTCGGGTTTTGTGCTTGGGTATGCATATGACGATCGCTGGGGGAAAATGACATTGAAAGATTTCTTTAAGCGTCGTATTATTCGTTTGCAGCCTATGATTATTATAGGGTCTATTATTGGAGCATTATTGTTTTATTTTCAGGATTCACCGACATTAGGATGGGGTGGAATAAACGAAGTTCCGGTTTGGAAGATGTTGTTAGTGATGCTGATTGGTTTCACCCTAATACCAGTAGGAAAAGGTTTGGATATAAGAGGTTGGAATGAAATGCATCCGCTCAATGGACCGGCATGGTCTCTCTTCTTCGAATATATCGCTAATATTGTTTATGCGCTTGTTTTGCGTCGGGTATCAAAAATTGTACTCGCTATTTTAGTGGTGGTTGCTGCCGGATTTACCATTCACTACGCCTTAACCAATCCCAATGGAGATATTATAGGAGGATGGTCTATCGATGATTCTACTCAATTGAAAATCGGGTTTATTCGTTTGGCATTCCCTTTCTTAGCAGGGCTTCTGTTGGCCAGAATGGGTAAACTTCGTTATACGAAAAATGCTTTTCTATCTGCGGCTCTATTGTTGGTTGTTTTGCTTTCCGTTCCACGTTTGGGCGATGCGGATAGTCTTTGGCTAAACGGGCTATACGAATGTTTCTGTCTTATCATAATGTTTCCTTTTATAATTTGGCTAGGAGCAGGAGGCAAAGTACAAGGATATAAGGCTTCTAAAGTATGCAAATTCCTCGGTGATATCTCATATCCGATTTATATTACTCATTTCCCTATTGCATATGTATACATGGCATGGGTAACAAATAATAATCTAACTTTAGAACAGTCATGGCATTATGGTTTACTTGTTGTAATAGCTGCTGTTGCTACAGCGTATCTTGCTATGAGGTTTTATGATCTGCCTATTCGGGAGTGGTTGCGCAAGAAGTTTTTATAATAATTTCAAAATAAGTATCATGCTTCGTAAAGCAATTAAACAATAGCCAATAGGCATGTTTAATTGCTTTATCTTTATCTAAGACTTGCAGTTCGAACAAATTATGCTCTGAAAGCATCGTTATTAATTCGTTTAAATCTGAAGAAATAACTATATTTGCGCCAATAAAAAATTGCAAGATATTCGGCTATGGAATACAACTTTAAAGAAATAGAAAAACGTTGGCATCAATATTGGATTGATAATAAAACTTACAAAGTAAAAGAGGATAAAAGCAAACCTAAATATTATGTCCTTGATATGTTCCCTTATCCATCAGGAGCAGGGCTGCATGTAGGGCATCCGCTCGGATATATCGCATCCGATATATATTCTCGCTACAAAAGGCTAAAAGGTTTTAATGTTCTCCATCCAATGGGTTATGATGCTTACGGACTTCCTGCCGAACAATATGCTATACAGACAGGGCAGCATCCAGCCATTACTACGGCTCAGAATATAAACCGTTATCGTGAGCAGTTGGATAAGATTGGCTTTTCATACGATTGGAGCCGTGAGATTCAGACCTGCGACCCCAGATATTATAAATGGACGCAATGGGCATTTATCCAAATGTTCAACAGCTACTATTGCTATGATGAGAACCAGGCACGCCCGATTGCCGAACTGATCGCAGCTTTCGAACAAGTTGGCACAGAAGGTTTAAATATAGCTTGCAGCGAAGAATTGCAATTTAGCGCTGCCGACTGGAAGTCATATTCTGAAAAACAAAAACAAGAAATATTGCTCAACTACCGTATAGCCTACCGCAGCGAAACAACTGTAAACTGGTGTCAGGCTTTAGGGACTGTATTGGCTAACGATGAGGTTATAAATGGCTTGTCGGAGCGTGGGGGATACCCGGTAGAACAACGCTTGATGCGCCAGTGGAGCTTGCGTGTGTCGGCTTATGCACAGCGTTTGCTCGAAGGTCTGGATAAAATAGACTGGAGTGATTCTATCAAAGAAACACAACGCAACTGGATTGGACGTAGCGAAGGTGCTGAAATGAAATTTAAAGTAAAAGATTCGGATGTTGAATTCGAAATCTTTACTACCCGTGCCGATACTATCTTTGGAGTTACGTTTATGGTACTTGCTCCCGAAAGCGAATACGTTCCTCAGGTGACAACTGCCGAGCAAAAAGCCGAAATAGAAAAATATCTGGATGCTACAAAACGCCGTACTGAGCGTGACCGCCTGATGGATAAAAAAATATCAGGAGTATTCACCGGCTCGTATGCTATCAATCCTCTTAATGGCAAAGAAATACCGATCTGGGTTTCTGACTATGTACTTGCCGGTTACGGTACAGGTGCAATTATGGCTGTTCCTGCACACGATAGCCGTGACTATGCTTTTGCTAAACATTTCAATTTGCCGATTATACCTTTGATTGAAGGATGTGATGTTTCGGAAGAAAGTTTTGATGCAAAAGAAGGAATCATGATGAATTCAGGATTCCTGAATGGGATGACTGTTAAGGAAGCGATTGAGAAAACAAAAGAATATGTAAGAGAAAACAAACTAGGACGTGTAAAAGTAAATTACCGTCTTCGTGATGCTATCTTCTCCCGCCAACGTTACTGGGGAGAGCCATTCCCTGTGTACTACAAAGAGGGTCTTCCTTACATGTTGCCATTAGATAAACTTCCCCTTGAGTTACCTGAAGTAGATAAGTATTTGCCTACCGAATCGGGAGAACCACCATTAGGACGTGCAACTAAATGGGCATGGGATGAAGCCAATGAAAAGGTTGTAGATACATCTAAGATAGATCACAAAACAATATTCCCTCTCGAGCTGAATACAATGCCGGGATTTGCCGGTTCATCGGCGTACTATCTGCATTATATGGATCCGTATAATGATCAGGAACTGGTTTCGAAAGAGAAAGATGAATACTGGCGCAATGTTGATTTGTATATCGGTGGTACAGAGCATGCTACAGGTCACTTGATATATAGCCGTTTCTGGGATAAATTTTTATTCGACATAGGCGTTTCATGTGAAGATGAGCCATTCAAAAAGCTTATCAATCAGGGTATGATACAAGGGCGTAGCAGCTTAGTATATCGTATCAATGGAACAAATACATTTGTATCTTATAACCTGAAGGACAAATATGAAACTTCAGAAATCCATGTGGATGTAAATATTGTGCATAATGATGTGCTTGATATAGATAGATTCAAAGCATGGAGACCTGAATACGAGACTGCCGAATTTATACTTGAAGATGGGAAGTACGTTTGCGGATGGAATATCGAGAAAATGGGTAAACGATATCACAATGTCGTAAATCCTGACGATGTTGCTGAAAAGTACGGAGCAGACACACTGCGTATGTACGAAATGTTCCTTGGGCCATTGGAGCAGTCCAAGCCTTGGGATATGAATGGTATCGATGGTGTTCACCGCTTCTTACGTAAAGTATGGAGTCTGTTCTATAAGGGTGAAGAGTTTGTTGTTATCGATGAAGAACCGACAAAAGAAGAGCTAAAATCATTGCATAAGCTCATAAAGAAAGTATCTGCTGATATCGAATCATTCTCATTCAATACATCTGTTTCAGCGTTTATGATTTGTGTGAATGAATTGACTTCTTTAAAATGCAGTAAAAAAGCGATTTTGCAAGAGTTGGTTACCTTGCTTGCTCCTTTTGCTCCGTTCGTTTCCGAAGAACTTTGGTCTGCATTGGGTAATACAACATCTGTTTGTGATGCAAAATGGCCTGCTTTTAATGAAGAATATCTTGCAGAAGATTCATTCAAATATGGAGTCGCTTTTAACGGTAAGGTACGTTTCGAGCTTGAGTTTTCGGCAGATGCCGTACAGGCAGATGTGGAGAAAGCGGTGTTAAGTCATGAGCTAGCTCAGAAATGGCTTGACGGAAAAACACCGAAGAAGGTCGTCTTTGTTCCCAAGAAAATGATAAATGTCGTATTGTAATCAATAACAATCCATGCCTAAAAGATATTTAAAGGAGTTTTACTGGAAGGATTACGCAACTATATTTGTTGGACTGGCTCTGTATGCCGTAGGGCTTATTGGATTTATAAAACCCGGAGGTATCGTTACCGGAGGGTTAACAGGGATAGCCCTGCTTGTGGAATACGCTACAAATGCGAAGATTCCTTTGCAGTATACCTATTTTCTTGTAAACTGTGGATTGTTGTTTGTGGCTCTTAAAGTGCTTGGTCTTAAGTTTATGATAAAGACCATCTATGGAGTTGTTGTGCTCACTTTTTTGCTTACTATTTGTCAGTCCATGATAACCGAACCTATTGTAAAAAATGAGCCGCTTCTTTCAGGTGTTATCGGAGGGATGATGTGCGGAGTCGGGATAGGCTTGGTATTCAGTTCGAATGGTAGTACGGGGGGGACAGATATCGTTGTAGCACTTATCAATAAGTATAAAAATATAGCTTTTGGGCGAGGAATGCTTCTGTGCGACTTTGTGATAATCAGTTGTTCGTATTTTGTATTCCAGAATTATCAGACCATTATATACGGACTTATTGTGATGGGGGTGATGACATATAGTATAGATATGGTTATCAACGGATTCCGTCAGTCGGTTCAGATACTTGTTTTCTCCGAGAAATATGAGATTATAGCCACTGCCATAAATCATGAATTGCATCGGGGCTGTACCGTTTTGGATGGTATGGGGTGGTATACGAAGAAGCCTACAAAGGTTCTGATTGTCTTAGCTAAACGCAACGAAGCTCTGGAGATATTCCGCCTGATTAAAAGTATTGACGAGAAAGCTTTTATCTCACAAAGTACTGTTCGGGGAGTTTACGGCGAGGGCTTCGATAAGATAAGGACATAAAATCATGGATTTAAAAGGTAAAAATATCATTCTCACGGGCGCCTCTTCAGGAATTGGGAGAGATATGCTCGATATTTTAGCCTTATATCCGAATGTCAGAATTGTAGCTGTTGCCCGTCATGCTGACCGTATCCCTCAAAAAGAAGGGGTTGTATACCCTTATGCTGCTGATGTAAGCAGTAAAGATGGAGTTGATAATGTATTCAATTATGCTCAGGAAATATTTGACGGGGGAGTTGATGTCTTTATCGCTAATGCCGGTTTTGCTTACCTCGAAAAAATAAATAATCCCGATTGGCAGCATATAGAGAATATTTTCAATCTGAACGTATTTTCTCCTATCTATTCACTGGAGAAACTCCTCGCTGGCACTAATAATAAAAGAGTTGTATTTGCTTGTACTATATCGGGCGCAGGCTTGGTTTCTTTGCCTGCTTACTCACTCTATTGTTCTACAAAAGCCGCACTGCACCATTTTGTGCAAACCTATAGGTACGAGCAGTCTGAAAACTTACAGATAACAGCAGTTTATCCTGTTGCCACTCGCACAGAGTTTTTTGATAAAGCAACCGGAGAAAATAGTACGCCTTTGCCATTTCCTACACAAAACTCGCAAACAGTAGCAAAAAAAATTATCAGAGGGATCGAGAAAGGGAAGGAGAATGTTTACCCATCCTTGTTGTTTCGTTTCTTTTTTCCTATTGGAAGAGCTTTCCCTATTTTCCTGAAAATATATTCCGGATTGGAAAAGCGGAAAGTTGGGAAATGGTTGTAATTACAGAATTTAAATCTAATAGAGTAAATAATAATATGTCAGATATATGTAAAAATTGTAGTACTCCTGTCTCTGGAAAATATTGTTCAAACTGTGGACAATCAACAGCTACTGCACGTATTAATTTCCATTATATTATACACGAAATACAACATAGTATTTTTCATGTAGATAGAGGAATTTTACACACAATAAAAGAACTCATTACGAGACCCGGTGACTCTATTCGCGAATACTTATCGGGTAAAAGAATCACCCATTTCAAACCGTTTTCATTTATTCTTATTTTAGGGACTATATACGGATTTATATGTTTTTTCCTAAAAGTATATCCTGAAAACTCATTTGCCTATCTCCAGACAGATGCTGCAGCCAATAATTACAGTCAATTGGTTTTCGATTGGATGTATGGGCATTATTCTTTTGTTATGCTGGCTTTTATTCCATTTTATGCATTAGCATCCTATATAGTATTTAAGAAGTCAGGTTACAATTTCGTGGAGTTTCTGGTTATAAACTCATATATAGTAGGAATGCAGATCCTAATTCTTATTTTGACTTATCCTATTTATTATTTCACCCTCTCCATATGGGGCGTATTGCTGACGTTCTTATTTTGCTATTTATATCAATTTTGGGTATATATACAATTGTTTGGAAAGAATTCACCTATCAAGACTGTATGTAAGACGTTGGTAAGTATGGTTTTATCATTTTTGTTTGTTGTGATAGCTTCTTCTTTAGTTACATTTGTATTCATTTTTATCAACCATCGGTAGAGATATTTTAAGGGTTTAATCCCTTCTTCTTGTTTTTATAATATTCAAGGAGCTTGTATCCTATAATCCCTATTGTGATTCCAAATAATATACCGCAAGCAACATCGATAGGATAATGCTTGGCAAGATAGATGCGGCTATATGCGACAATTGTAGCCCAAATTATTGCCAGATAACCGTAATACTTAGAGCCGGTCTTACGGAATAATAAAAGGAAAAAAGTAGCCATCGTAAACGTTGTTGCAGAATGCGATGAGAAGAAGCTTGTACTCGAACTGTACCTTTCTATTGCATGTATAACACCTGTCCAATCTTGATTATGTATCGGACGTGGACGTTCTACCATCATCTTAATAATATTGGTTAATAATGCACTTGCACCGATAGAAAGCAAGAAAAATATAACACTCGTTTTCTTCCAAACCTCTAATCTGTAATAGATAAACACAGCCATCAGGATACACATAATTATCCAAAAATGGTACGAACTGAAAAATAACATAACAGGGTCGAGCCAACCCATATGTTTACTGTTCAGATACAAAAAGAGTTCTTTATCCCATTCTATAATTTTGCGAAGCATTGGCGTATATCTTGAAAATGAACCACAAAGAAATATTATTTTACGATTAAAATGAAGAATATTTAAATCTTTTATATTTTTAGTAATTGCAAATCAATCGGTATCTGTCTGTAAATTGAATATATTGATGTAAATTTGCAACCATACATTATGGAAGGAACATTTAATATACACAGGGAGAATATAAATGAAAATGAGAAGGAGTTTGAGAATGCGTTGCGCCCTCTCACCTTCCAGAGTTTTCGTGGACAGAGTAAAGTTGTAGAAAATTTACAAGTCTTTGTGACAGCTGCAAAAATGCGTGGCGAATCGCTCGACCATACTCTGTTGCATGGCCCTCCCGGACTTGGTAAAACAACCCTGTCGAATATTATAGCCAATGAGCTTGGTGTAGGGTTTAAGATCACATCAGGCCCTGTATTAGATAAGCCCGGAGACTTGGCCGGACTGCTTACTTCGCTCGAACCGAACGATGTTCTTTTCATAGATGAAATACACCGCCTATCGCCCGTTGTGGAAGAATATCTGTATAGTGCGATGGAAGACTATCGCATCGATATAATGATAGATAAAGGGCCTAGCGCTCGTTCTGTACAGATAGAACTCAATCCGTTTACCCTTGTTGGTGCAACGACTCGTAGTGGTCTGCTTACAAGCCCTCTGCGTGCCCGTTTTGGGATAAACATGCATCTCGAATATTACGATATAGATACCCTTGTGCATATTATCTTACGATCGGCAGATATCTTGAATGTACCTGCTTCGAAAGATTCTGCTATAGAAATTGCTTCACGTAGTCGTGGTACGCCCCGTATTGCGAATGCCTTGCTGCGCCGTGTGCGTGACTTTGCTCAGGTAAAAGGATCGGGTAAGATAGACAAAGATATCGCTTCTTATGCTCTCGAAGCATTGAATATAGATAAGTATGGATTGGATGAGATAGATAATAAAATATTGCTTATCCTGATCGATAAATTCAAAGGGGGGCCGGTAGGAATTTCTACAATAGCAACCGCATTGGGAGAAGACGGGGGGACGATCGAAGAGGTATATGAGCCGTTCCTTATTAAGGAAGGTTTTATGAAGCGTACTCCCCGTGGACGTGAAGTGACAGACCTTGCCTATAAACATCTGGGAAGGAAAAGAGAGAGTGAGCAAGGATTTCTATTTTAAAAGAATAAAACATTGAACTTAGAATTATTTATAGCCAAGCGGATCCATTTTAGTAAAGGCGAAGGAGAGAAAAAAGCGTCTTCACCTGCTATTAAAATAGCTATTGCAGGTGTTGCAATAGGATTGGCAGCTATGATTCTGGCATTGTCTATTGTTATCGGCTTTAAGAAAGAGGTACGCAACAAGGTTGTTGGCTTCGGCTCTCATATTCAGATTACCAATCTGAATAACACCACGTCTTACGAAACATTGCCGGTAGCTGTTACTCCCGGTCTTTTAGATACATTGAGCCATGAGACGGGTATAGCACATGCACAGGTATATGCTACAAAACCGGGTATCATAAAAACAGATAGTGCATTTCAGGGGATAATTCTAAAAGGGGTAGGGAAAGACTACGATTGGGACTTTTTCAAGAAGAATATGATTGACGGTAAGATCATCAACCCTGATGATACCACAATCACCAATCAGGTTATTATCTCCAAGAATATAGCGAATAAACTTAATCTGAAGACAGGCGATAGTTTTATTTCGTATTTTGTTCAGGAACGCAGTGCCCG
The DNA here is from genome assembly GCF_035323175.1 of Dysgonomonas sp. NCBI lineage: Bacteria > Pseudomonadati > Bacteroidota > Bacteroidia > Bacteroidales > Dysgonomonadaceae > Dysgonomonas > Dysgonomonas sp. The sequence goes on from NZ_DAOKYH010000006.1 coordinate 143,695, forward strand.
TAAGTTTAACATCACGGGGATATACAGTACCAATTTTGAAGATTACGACAAACTATTTGTTATAACAGATATCAGACTTATACAAAGGCTTAATAAGTGGCAACCCGATCAGGTAAGCGGTATAGAGCTGCTTGTAAACGATTTTGAGCAACTTGACCAGCTTACACAAAATATCTATTTAGATATGATGACTTATCGGGATGTGGATGGGAATACTTTTCTGACCCGCTCTATTAAAGAAATGAACCCGATGATATTCAGTTGGCTCGATTTGTTGGATATGAATGTATGGGTAATCATGATCTTGATGTTTGCTATTTCCGTTTTTACGATGATATCGGGATTGCTTATTATAATCTTGGAGCGCACCAATATGATTGGTATACTTAAAACCTTAGGTGCACGAAATTTTAATATTCGTAAAACATTTCTCTATGTGTCTTCATTCCTGATATTGAAAGGTATGTTGTGGGGAAATATTATAGCCCTAACTGTGCTGTTGCTTCAACGGTATTTTGGCTTGATAAAGCTAGATCCCAATACTTACTATGTATCCGAAATGCCGGTGGATATAAATATATTACACATTATTCTTATCAACATTGCTACCTTAACCTTGTCGGTATTGGCTATGGTTGGGCCTTCTTATCTGATAGCAAAAATATCTCCTGCAAAATCACTTCGTTTCGAATAAGAGATTATTCGTGATGGTAAGGTTCGTTGTTTAAGATTGTCATTGCTCTATACAACTGTTCCACAAATATAAGGCGTACCATTTGGTGCGAAAAAGTCATGCGTGATAGTGTTAGTTTTTCATTCGCCTTTTGATATACTGCTTCCGAGAAACCATAAGGGCCTCCGATGGCAAATATGAGCCGCTTGCTTACCGTATGTGTTTTCTTTTCTATATAGGAGGCAAACTGCATCGAGGTATATTCTTTTCCCTTATCATCGAGCAGAACGAGATAATCTCCCGCCTGTATGTTTTTTAATATCAACTCACCTTCCTTCTCTTTTTGCTGTTCCATCGTAAGGCTTTTGGTGTTTTTTATATCAGGTATAATTTGTATTTCGAAAGGGATATAATGCTCTAACCTTTTCTGGTATTCGTTGATAGCCTCTACAAAATAGCCTGCATCGGTTTTGCCTATAGCGAGAAGAATGATTTTCATATTTTCTAGTTTTTCATTACAAAAATAGGCAACAATTTCTTGCTGCCTATCCTGTTATATAAAAAATAAGTTTTTTCCTTATTTCGTTGCATCAATCACACCTCTGAAATAACCTATAGATTCGGCTATTCCCGCTAAAGGGGCTTTCATATTTCGCTCGTATTCGAGGCTGCAAGCTCCTGAGTATTTCACTTCGCGAAGCATTCTCACAAAAGCAGGAATGTCTATTATGCCCCGACCGATTTCACCTGTCTTTCCGGCTTTAGTTGCTGCGGTTGTATTCTTCATATGGATGTCGAACACTCTGTCGCTGTACTTTTTTAGGTCGGCAATCGGATCATGTCCTGCACGTGCATCATGACCAATGTCGAGACACATTCCGATACGAGGGTCTAGGTCTTTTACATGTTCATAGATATCAGCTGCATGCGGATATAGTTCGATGTCGGGACCATGAAGATGAATGGCATATTTGAAATCATATTCTTTTACTTTCTTGTCTACATAAGGCAGTAGTTCATGATTGGGAACACCTACGATAAGTTTTACGCCAACACGTTTGGCATAATCAAACGCTTTGTCCACTTCTTCTTTGGTCTTCATGTAGATAGGGCCTACAGCATAACCTGTAACATCATACTTTGCCAGTTTAGCATGGAATGCGGCAATTTCTTCGTCTGTGCTATTCAGCGGAAGATGGAAATCTTTGATACAAAGATAGTGAACATCTACCTCTTGCATCATTTTGAGGGTCTCATCCAGATTGAAATTTACAAATGTATATCCGGCTATGGCTACCTTAAATAATTCGCCATCATCTCGTTGCGTTTTCTCGGGTTCATTGGCAAAAAGAATTGTTGTGTGCGCGCACACTAAAAGTAGAAATAATCTTAGTGTTTTACTCATGGGTTACTTTTTTAGATATTTAGATTTTTATTTTAGATCATCACGGTGTACAAATATAACAATTCTCATAGAATAATATATCCTTATAGTTAAAGCTTATATCTTTATATTTTATAAAATAGAGCTTATAATAAAAGAAGAATGGCACATTTGGATAAAGAAGATTTCAGACGAGGAGTGTATGACGTTGTGAGGAGTATTCCGTACGGACGGGCTACAAGTTATGGCGCAATTGCTAAGGCTATCGGCTATCCCAATATGTCACGTTTGGTAGGTCGGTTGATGGGAGAGTGCAATTCTGTCATTTCGGGTATTCCGGCACATAGGGTAGTAAATAGTCAGGGAGTACTCTCGGCCAAAGAAGCATTCGGAAACTCGAACGAAATGCAGAAGCTCTTAGAAGAGGAAGGAGTTGGTGTTGTAAATGATAGAATCATCAATTGGAAGAAAGTATTCTGGGACCCTACTGAAGAGTTGACTATCGAATAAATTCCTTTATAGCAATTCGCTTTCTAAGAATAAAATTATCTAATAGAGTAGACTCTGATATACAAAATCAAAGAAAAAGGTAACAACAAAAAACATTTCAAAAAGTGTCACTTTTGTCACCTTTTGGCTGTAAAGTATTGATATATAGTGTTTCGTTCTTTTCGGATTTTGTCACTTTTTATATGAATAGTAACTAAAGAATAGAACCAAGTAAAACAATTTATATCTTTGTAAATAAACACAAATAAACGATATGAGAATAATTCCCGATTCAGAACTGATTATAAATAGTGATGGCAGTGTTTTTCACTTACATCTAAAGCCGGAACAATTATCGGACAAAATAATAATGATGGGCGACCCCGACAGAGTGAGCCTTACCGCATCTTTTTTTGATAGTATAGAATGTGATATCCAAAGCCGGGAATTTCATACGATTACCGGAACGTATAAAGGGAAACGCATTACTGCGCTTTCGCATGGTATCGGCCCCGACAATATAGATATTGTAATTACAGAATTGGATGCGTTGGCTAATGTCGATTTCAAGACACGTGAAGTAAAGAAAGACTTCAAACAGCTCACAATGGTGCGTGTAGGAACATCAGGAGGATTGCAGCCTCATTGCCCAATCGGTTCGTATGTGGTTGCAGCAAAGTCGATCGGTTTCGACGGAGTACTCAACTATTATGCAAATCGTGATAAAGTGACATTGGCTGACTTTGAGGATACCTTTAAGATACATGTTGGCTGGAATCCCCAGCACTGCGCTCCGTATGTTGTAAAGGCCGATGAGGAATTGGTAGAACGTATAGGGCATGACATGATAAAAGGAGTTACCATATCTGCCATTGGCTTTTATGGGCCACAGGGGCGATATGTCCGTATGCCGTTGGCTAATCCCGATCTGAATAGTAAAATAGAGTTGTTCAGGTTTGGTGAAGATTCGATTACCAACTACGAGATGGAAAGCGCACCGTTGGCAGGAATGAGCCGGTTGATGGGACATAAGGCCATGACTGTATGCACAATAATAGCCAATCGTTTGGCAGGAGAATCAAACTCAAACTATAAGGGTTCGATAGAAGATTTAATAAAGAAGGTATTAGAGCGTATTTAATGAAGGCACAAACAAAAAAGAGGCTCAAGCGGATGTTTTGGGTATTATCAATCGGACTGATTTTATCTGTTTTAGCAATCCTTTTTGCTAACTGGAAGATTCCCCACGATTCCAAAGGTTTTGTATACAATGAAGTAGATAGCATACCCGCACAGAAAGCGGCGTTGGTTTTGGGTGCTGCTAAGAATATAGGCAATCGGCCCAACTTATATTTCACCTACCGCATTCAGGCTGCGAAAGAATTATATGATGCCGGTAAAGTGCAGGTCTTTGTTGTAAGCGGAGACAATAGCCGCAAAGATTATAATGAGGCAGACGATATGCGTGCCGCTCTTGTCGATGCCGGCGTGCCCGACAGTATTATACATTGCGATTATGCGGGCTTGCGCACACTCGATTCGGTGGTGAGGATGAATGAAATATTTGGACAGGATTCGTTTATTATCGTGTCGCAAGAGTTTCATAACGAAAGGGCTGTGTTTTTGGCTCAGAATTACGGGATGACAGCCTATGGATATAATGCAAAAGATTTATCGCTTAACCGATCGTCATACAGAACAAAAATAAGGGAGTTGTTTGCAAGGGTAAAAGTCTTTGTGGATATCGCTACAGGCAAAGAGCCAAAGTATCTGGGAGAAAAGATTAAAATCTGAAATCTTTTAAGAATTAGGGTCTTGCTGATATTAGATGGAAACACTAATTTTGTCGCTTCTTTAAATAAGGTTAATTTAAACAATAATAAATTATATTAATGAAAAAGCTCTTATTCGTGCTCTCTTTATGTGTAGCATGTACCCTTGTGTATGCTCAGGACTCAAATAGTGAACTGTTAAAAAAGTTAGTAGAGAAAAATATATTGACTCAAAGTGAAGCCGACTCGATACGAGGAAATGCACCAGCTAAAAGTGCATTGGGAAACGGTACTACCGAAAAAATCAGGCAGGCTTTTAATACTCCATACATGCGTTTCGGAGGATATGGATTATTCATGTACAGATATAGCGACGTAGCGAATGTTAAGCATGATTTTGAACCGAGAGTAATATTCTTATCGATGCGTGGCGAACTGACCAAAAATCTGAAATATTTTATTTTGGCAGAGTTTGTTAACCCAATGCCGTACGAATTTTGGGGAGAATGGACTCCGGCTAAAGAGTTTAATATCAGGCTAGGACAGATGAAAACGCCTCTTTCACTCGAAAATCAAATATCATTAACCGATATTGAAGGGGTTTTCAACACTCGTTCTATTTCTGCTCTTATCGGAATGGGCGATGATGTACAGAGACAACAAAATAATAAGAATAATACAGGACGTGATGCCGGTGTGATGGCATACGGAAACTTGTTAAAAACGCAAACGCACGACCTACTCGAATATAAGGTAGGTTTGTTTCAGGGGACAGGTATTAATACCACAGAAAATAATAACTCAAAAGACTTCGCTGCAAACTTGATGCTTCAACCCATAAAGAATTTTAGAATCGGTGGAGGAGTATATCTTGGAGAAGCTAAGTATATAAAACCCGGAGAAACAGAAAAGAATGATCATGTTCGTAACCGTTGGATTGCAAGCTCCGATTATCGTTCAGAGAGAGTATATGCTCGTGCCGAATGGATAAGAGGCAATGATGGAGGTATCAGCAAAGAAGGTCTTCACGGAATGGGGCTCTATTATTTTGTTCCTAAAAAGTTCAATGCTTTTGCAAAGGTAGACTATCTGAATCAGAATAGAGATACAAGCAAGGAGGTGATTGATTATACACTGGGCTTGAACTATTATTTTTACGGAGCATGCCGTTTTCAGATAAATTATACTTACTCAAATTATTCAAAGAGTTGGGGTGAGAAAAATTCGAATGCTGTATTAGGGCAAATGCAGATTGTATTTTGATCAGACATTCACGAAATATAAAAAAGGTTATTTCGAAAGGAATAACCTTTTTCAGTACATTTGTATTGATATCATTAAAAAATATAGTTTGATGAAGATCTGCTACATTATATTAGCTCATAATAATTTCAGGCATTTAGATTGCTTGATTGATGCTTTGGATGATGCAGATAGCACTTTCTATATTCATTTAGACAAGAAGGCAGGGCAGGACTATATTCCTAAAAAGAGTAACGCTACAATTATTCCCACCTCCATTGATATAAACTGGGGAGGGATTTCTATGGTAGAGGCCACATTGGCTCTCTTGGAATTTGGAGTGCAACATTCCTCTGATGCCGACTATTATATATTGCTTAGTGGTGTAGATTATCCTATCCGTTCGAAGGCTTTTTTGCATCACCTATTAGAAAAGGGGAAAGAGTATATAGATATTGCACCTCTCCCTGTGCCTTACAAGCCTGCGGAACGTTACGAGTATTATTACTTCGATTATAATCGGCGCAATCTGAAACATTACAATCCGAAGTTCTTAATTGAGGTGTTGCTTAAAAAGCTGAAGATAAAAAGGAAAGCTCCTTTTAAGATATATGCCGGTTCACAATGGTTTGCTCTTACCCGTGAATGCGTGGGATATATTCTGAATACCGTAAAGGATGATAGAAGGTATTTTGATTTTTTCAGTCATACCTTAGTGCCGGATGAAGCTTTCTTCCAGACAATTATAGGTAACTCTCGCTATAGAGATAGAACACATGCAAACCTTACATATACCGATTGGGATGTACCTAATCCTCCTGCTATAATAGAGCAGCGTCATATTGATCTGTTAGAAACTCGCATGGAATTCAATGATGAGTTTGGGCGGCGATTCCCTTATTTTGCTCGTAAGTTTAATGATGATAGTGAAAGCATTATAGAGAGGATTCGTACCGCACTTTGGAAACAAGATTAGTCCAGCAGAATCCTCTTCTAAAAATATATATAATCTAAGTCGTTATTGATTGGTGGTAATTACCAGTTCTTTCCCTTTCTTCAAATCGCTATGTGATATAAAGTAACCATCAACTTTCTTACCTCCGTAAGTAATATCAGTAATTTTCTTGCCTGAGTTTCTCTTGCTTATAGAAAACTGAGTGCCATCACCGAACGTGAATTCTATCTTGTCGAAAAGAGGAGCTGATATGATGTACGAAGGGTCGGCAGGGGAATATGTATAAAGCCCGATGGCGTTAAATACGTACCATGAAGACATTTCTCCGGCATCGTCCATTCCGGCAAGAGCCAGTTGATGTTTGCCCATTCCGTAGAAGTGATTGAGGCAGCTATCTAATATGACTTGTGATTTCTCTTGTTTGTCCACAAAATAATAGAGGAAAGGGAAACTATGATCGGGTTGATTGCCGTGGCAATATTGTCCGATAAATCCCGACAGGTTATGTGCCTCATATCCTCCCCATGGAATGGTAAATAGAGAGTCGACTTTCTTTTCGAAGTCATCTTTGCTTTTATAAAGATTTATCAACCCTTTGGTATCTTGTGGTGCAAAGAAAGATGATTGCCAGGCATTCGCTTCACGATACAGGTATTCATAGTAAGGGAATTCAGGGTCGAAAGGGGTAACCCATTCACCGTTTTCGAGTCGACCTCTCATCAGTTCGGTGGAAGGGTCGAAGAGGTTCTTGTAATTGCCGGTTCTTTTCATTAGCATATTGTAGTTCTCCTCGTCTCCCAACTCTTTAGCTAATAGAGCAACAGCGTAGTCGTCGTAGGCATATTCTAGCGTTTTTGTAACAGCTGCTTTCGCTACGGTTTCTATCTTCGGATTTTTAATATCCATCTCAGAAATATATCCTTTTGCTATATATTCCATCAGATGAGGACGACCTCCTTCTACTGTGGCATTTTTCAGGATGAGATGATATGCTTTGTTGACATCAAATCCTCTTAGCCCTCTCAGATAAGAGCCAGTAACGAATGTGGAGGCATGATCGCCATGAAAGAACGTAGGCATAAATCCTGTCTTTTCTCCTTTGTCGGTGATGGAGTTAATTACATCTGCTGCAACATTGGGCGAAATCATTCCGAGCAAGATAAGTTTATTCCGATAGTCGTCCCAAAACGAAGGATCGGTATAATAGCGGAAGCCCTTGTTTACAACTTCGCCTTTCGCATCGGTAAACTCTCCATTTGCATCACTTCTTAGTGCCGGCCATAAGAAGGAACGATATAGTGAGGAATAGAATACCCATCTTTGCTTTTCAGTGCCACCCGAGACTTTTATTTTTGATAAAAGGTTTTCCCATGTTTCTGTAGCTTCATTCCTTATTTCGGCGAAGTCTTTATTCCCTATTTCTTTTTCTAGGTTTTCTTTTGCATTCTTGATACTAACAAAAGAGAATCCTATTTTTAATTCCAGAGGTTCTTTGCTATTCGCAAAGTTAACTATTGACAGGCTTTTGCTTTCACTCCTTATCGAATCTATATTTTTTATTGCATGATTCGAAACTGCGTAGAAGTACATCTTTTCGCTATTCTCCTGAAAGCCTGAGAATACGTTTTCGCTTTCTTGTGTTATTTGCCAATCCTTAATCCTTTCGTTTGATGTAGAAAGGTCTAGTATCAGCTTTTTATCCTTTCCGGCTTCAAATGTAAACCTGTGATATGCACAGCGCAGGGTTGATGTCATTTCTGCATTTATCCCATATCGCTGGAGGAAAACCTGATAATAGCCGGGATGGGCAGATTCGTTGTTGTGACTGTATGTCGAACAATAATCATCTGCTGTAAAATTCCCTGTTGCAGGAAGAATCGGAATATGGCAAAGATTCCAATGACCTTTGTTGGTATGTGTAAAGGCATATATAACAGTGTCTTCATATTGGTAACCGGAGCCACTTCTGAACAATGTTACCGGGCTTACCTGAACCATTGCATTGGGAAGGGATGATCCGGGAAATACTTCGGCTCCCCAGGTTCTGCGAGTTGGCTTGTAGCCTAAGTCGATACTATCCCATAGTGTGGCTGTTCCTAAAAACGGGTTTACATAGTCTGTATACCTTATTTGTTGTCTTTGGGCACAACCGGTTGCAACCAATAATAGACTAATAATAATTAGATTGAATTTATTCATGTGTTAATAGATTATGGTGATAACAAATGTTTTATGGATAAAAAAATCCTTATGTAAAAATACTTTGTTTGTATAATCTATATGTATTTGTTAAAGAACAAATTGGAGGTGTGTCACAAAAGTATACTAGATTGTCTCAGATGCTTATTTTTTTAAGCTGGGTAGTAGGTCTACAATGTACTTGCGACTTACATCGGCAGGCTTCAGAACTTCGTCATTCCAGATAACAAGGTCGATGTCGATTTTTACAATCCCTTTTTCTTTGTCCTGAGGATGGCGTCCCATTTGTCGCTCTATAGACTTAAGTTGGAGGTGGACTTCCGCTTTGTCTTGATCGGTATATATAACAGCCAGTTGGTTTAAGAAGTCATTCTTATAGTGTGCTCCATAAGGAGTAGTGACAGAAGTGTCGGAGTAAGATATCTCTCCAAAAGAGCTGTTGAGCAGTTGATGACAGAGTCTTAAATTTGTTTCTGTATCTTCATTTGTTCCTATGCAGAGAAGCGCTTTGTTCATAATAGGTGCAAATATACGCTGCATTTTCGAAATAGGATGAACGGCGAAACTTTATTTCTGAGGCATTTTTATACATTTGTAGGATAATAGTAAAAATATGAAGTTTATAGCAATCATTCCGGCTCGATATGCCTCTACTCGTTTTCCCGGAAAGCCATTGGCGGATATGGGAGGTAAACCGATGATACAACGTGTATATGAACAGGTGAAGCGAGCGGTTCACGATGTATGGGTTGCAACAGATGATTCCCGCATCTTCGAAACTGTAAAGGCGTTCGGGGGGAAAGCTGTTATGACTTCAACAGAGCATCGGAGTGGAACCGACCGTATTCAAGAAGCCTATTCTAAGATTGGGGAAGATTTTGATGTGGTTATCAATGTGCAAGGGGATGAGCCGTTCATTCAGCCCGAGCAAATCGAATCTCTGAAAGAGTGTTTTGATAGCAAAGATGTGGAGTTGGCAACGTTGGTAAAACCTTTCAAAAAAGAAGATGGCTTTGATGTTTTGTTCAATCCTAATTCTCCAAAGGTAGTTATAAATAAGGAGAACGAAGCAATCTATTTTAGTCGTTCCATTGTTCCATATATACGAGATGCCCATCATACAGAATGGCTTGATAAACATATGTTTTATAAGCATATAGGGATGTATGCTTATCGTGTGGATGTGTTAAAAGAAATCACTCAACTGCCGCAATCTTCACTCGAGAAAGCCGAATCGCTGGAGCAACTCCGTTGGATAGAAAACGGCTACCGTATACGAGTGGGTTATACAGATGTGGAAACAATAGGCATCGATACTCCCGAAGATATGGAAAGAGCGATAAAGCTGCTGAAATAAGTAAGCCTTAAACAACAATATAGATTTCTGTTTATGAGCTAAACCCTTGTTTAAGTTGATTTTATTTTTTATTTTTGCTTCTTAAACAATCGTTTAGAACACATGTTTAATAATGAAGATTCTTCGGAAGTAAGGAAACGGATTCTGAGTGAAGCACAAATCCTTTTCATAAAAAATGGCTACAAAGGTACCAGTGTCAGGGATATAGCTAAGGCTTCGGGTACGAATGTGGCAATGGTGAATTATTATTTTCAGTCGAAATATAATTTATTTGAGATTATATTCGAAGACGCATTGGATGTGCTTACTAAAAGAATATTCGAGACTGTAACCTCCGATCTTCCATTTTTTGAGTTAATCGAAACATGGATACACACTTACTATGAAATTCTTTTCCAATATCCCGAAATTGCAGCATTTATTCTAAATGAAGTGAGCCTCAATCCGGAGGGACTTACCCAGCGTATAAAAAATAAAAATCCTTATAGTTCTTTCAGTAAAATAGAAAAGCGTATAGCAGAAGAAGTGGAGAAAGGAACAATAAGAGAAACGCCGGCAGCTGATTTCTTATTGAATATATTGTCTTTATGCATGTTCCCTTTTATGTTTGGAAATCTGGCCAAAACATTGATGGAGATTCCGTCAGGCGTTTACAATGAGCTGATAGCCAATCATGAAAAATATGTGATAGAATTTACTATAAACGCACTAAAACCGTGCGATAATGAGATCAAACGAAATAAATTAACACAATAATTATGAATAAGGAACAACAATATAAAATGGGAATTGATGTTGGGTCAACAACCGTCAAGATTGTAGTTTTGGATGATAATAATACAATTATTTACAAATCATACTGTAGGCATCAGGCGAATATACAGCAGACTCTGATAGCCGAACTGCAAAAGGTGATTGAAGTATATCCCCAAGCAAAGTTTACAATAAATATATCAGGATCAGCGGGAATGGGTATTGGCGAACGTGTCGGTATTTCATTTGTACAGGAAGTTGTTGCTGCCGTGGAGGTGGTAAAGAATGTTTACCCTGCTGCTCATACATTAATCGACTTGGGAGGAGAAGATGCTAAAATGGTATTCTTCAGCGAGGGTCGTCACCCTGATATACGGATGAATGGGAGTTGTGCCGGAGGGACAGGTGCTTTTATAGATCAGATGGCAAGTCTTATGAATATTACCATCGAAGAGCTAGGGGTAACGGCGCTGGATTTTGACAAAATATATCCGATAGCTTCGCGTTGTGGTGTGTTTGCTAAGACTGACGTGCAGAATCTTATTAGCCGGAATATCCCTGTTGCGGATATCTCCGCTTCTATACTTCATGCTGTTGCCTTACAATCGGTTACTACCCTTGCACGTGGGTGCGAGATTATCCCTAAGATAATTTGTATCGGGGGACCGTTGACTTTTATTCCTGCGTTGCGAAATGCTTTTAGCGAGGTTCTTAAAATACAGAGTGAAGATATAATTGTTCCCGAGAATGGGGAGTACTTCCCTGCATGGGGTTCTGCTCTTTATCACGAAGCTGATGCAAAAACGTTTGATTTGCACGAACTGGTGGATAAACTTTCGGAATCTACGTCATCAAATCATAGTGATGCACTCGAACCACTTTTCAAAGACGAACTTGAATATATTGAGTGGGATGCGAACCGCAATGTAAAAGCTCTTAAGTTTAAACCTCTGGGTGAGGAAAAGTATGTAGAATGTTTTTTGGGTATAGATTCTGGATCTACTACATCCAAAGTAGTGGTGATGGATACAGATGCCAATATCATATATAAGTTTTACGGTAATAACGAAGGAAATCCTCTGAGAAAAGTGATGGAGGGGTTATCCTTATTCTATAAAGAGGCTCAAGAGAAAGATGTAACTGTGAAATTCCTTTCATCAGCAGCCACAGGCTACGGAGAAGATTTGATGAAGTCTGCTCTCGGGCTCGATTATGGAATTGTAGAAACCATAGCGCACCTGTCAGGAGCACAATATGTTGATCCCGATGTATCGTTTGTGCTCGACATAGGAGGGCAAGATATTAAGTCAATCTTCATAAATAATGGGTTGATTTCGAATATAGAGCTGAATGAAGCCTGCTCTGCGGGTTGTGGTTCTTTCTTGCAAAACTTTGCATCTACAATGAGCATGGAACTTTCTGATTTTGCTCATGCTGCTTGTTTGGCTAAGTATCCAAGTGATTTGGGTTCTCGTTGTACGGTGTTTATGAACTCAAAGGTAAAGCAGTCTTTAAGGGAGAATGCCGGAAATGATGATATTGCAGCAGGTTTAGCTTACTCTGTGGTTAAGAACTGTTTGTTTAAGGTTCTCAAAATCTCTAACCTGAAACAGCTTGGAGACCATATCGTTGTACAAGGTGGTACATTCAGGAACGATGCCGTTTATCGTGCATTAGAAATGCTGTCGGGTAAGACTGTGAGTTCTACCGATCATCCCGAATTGATGGGAGCTTTGGGTGCCGCATTATATTCTCAACGATTATGGGAGAAAAACCAAAACGCAACAACTTTCTCGGGAGAAGAGGCTTTGTTTGATCTGTCTACAATTAACTCTAAGGAGTTGACCTGTAAAGGCTGTACAAACCTATGCTCGGTATTACGATTCAAGTTTAACAACGGGAATATCAGCTATGCCGGAAATAAATGTGAGAAAGTTTTCTATAATAAAAATAATGATCGTAAGGAAGGCTATAATGCTTTTGACAGGAAAAATGAAATCCTTTTCAATCGTCCTGTAAAAGCTGATAATATAGAAAAAGGAAAAACGATAGGCATCCCTCGTGTGCTGAATATGTTCGATAATTATCCATTCTGGCATACTTTATTTACAGCATGTGGATTTAATGTGAGATTATCTCCCGAATCAACGTTCCCGCTATATCAAAAAGGAGTGGGAGGGGTGATGTCTGATAATATTTGTTTTCCTGCCAAGCTTGTACACGGACATGTACTCGCTCTTATAGAGCAAAAGGTAGACAGGATTTTTTATCCGATTGTACCTAAAGAAGAAAAAGAATTCGGGCAATCGTCTAACTCTTTCAATTGTCCTGTAGTTAGTGGATATCCTGACGTTATACAAAGTTCTATAGATCCATCAGGCAGACACGGTATCCCTTATGATGAGCCGGTGATAACATTCAGCAGTGATAAGGCTTTGGCCAAAGGCTGTTATAACTATCTTTCGGGCTTGGGAGTATCTAAAGAGGTTTTTAATCAGGCATTCCAACAAGCATTAGCTGTAAAGGATAGTTTAAAACAAGAACTTTATGGCTATCAGAAAGAGTTGTTGGATAAAGCCTTAGAGACAGGGGAGTTGACATTTATCGTTGCAGGTCGTCCATATCATACAGACCCATTGATTCATCAGAAGGTAGGTCAGATATTTTCAGACCTCGGGGTTATAGTACTCACCGATGATGTATTTCGCAAACCCGAAAGTCAAGGCTTTAGTAAGTTGAATATTATTTCGCAATGGTCTTACCCCAACCGTGTCGTACAGGCAGCGATGGAAGTAGCCAAGTTGCCACAAAATATACAATTGGTACAGCTCAACTCATTTGGTTGTGGTCCCGACTCCTTCTTTATGGACGAGACGCGAGATATATTGAAGGCTGCCGGCAAAAATATAACCGTTCTTCGTATCGATGAGATAGCCAGTCCGGGCTCTATTCGTTTGCGTTTGCGCTCATTGGTAGAGTCGCTCAAAGCTGTAAAGTCTTATGATCTGGTAGTAAGCGATTCATATAAAGGCTATTCTGCTCCATATAAAAAAGAGAAAGACAAAAATAAAACCGTTCTTATTCCTTGGCTTTGTGATTTTATCTCGCCATTTGCTCCGGCATTAGGTGAAATTCTTGGGTTGAAGGTAGAGAATCTTCCTAAATCAAATAAAGTATCTGCTGATCTTGGTTTGATGTATGGAAACAATGAAGTGTGCTATCCGTCTACCCTCATTTTGGGAGATATTATCAATGCACTCCAGTCGGGGAACCATGATGCGAAAGATATTGTGCTGGCAATTACACAAACAGGAGGTCAATGCCGTGCTACAAATTATATAGCACAGATCAAGGCCGGATTGCAAAATGCAGGCTTTAATGATATTCCTGTAATAGCACTCAGTTCGGGAGAAACGTATCAGAATGACGAGAGTGAATTTACGTTGGAATGGAAAAAAATAGCAAAGATCGCAGTTCCAATTGTATTGTATGGCGATGGCTTGCAACAAATGCATAGTGCTATTTCTGTGCGTGAAAAAAAGGAAGGGTCGTCGCAGCAGATATTTGATTTCTATATAGAACGAGGCATTGATGCTGTTCGGGCAAAGGATGCGAAAACATTGTATAGATTACTGAAAGAGGCTGTTGAGGATTTTAATAATGTGCCTATATACGATAAAGAATATTCTAAAGTGGGACTTATCGGAGAAATATTTGTGAAGTACAATAATTATGCACAGTCAAATATATCGGAATGGTTACGGTCTCGTAATGTAGAAGTTTCTACTCCTCCATTGTTAGATTTCCTTATGCAGTTTTTTGTCAACAGTAAGGTAAATGTAGAAAATGGGCTTAGTGAAGAAACAATTTTTTCGAAGACTCTAAAACCCCTTATTTGGTGGTATATAAATAGTAAAGTGAAAAGGTCGGAGATGATATTGAGCAAGTTTAAATTTTACGAGCCCTCAGAGTCTATCTATGCGAAAGCGGAAGCAGCTTCAGAAGTTTTAGACCTCTCCAATCAGTTTGGGGAAGGTTGGCTTATCCCCGGAGAAATTGCTCATTATGCTCGTAAGGGTGTAAATAAAGTTGTTTGTCTGCAACCGTTCGGGTGTATTGCAAATCATATTGTAGCCAAGGGGGTAGAAAAACGGATAAAGGAAATATATCCGAATATGAATATTTTGTATCTGGATATCGATGGAGGTATTGCAGAGGTGAACTTGCAAAATCGCCTGCATTTTATGATATGATGACCAGTTGTCTCACAGCTTCGTAAATTCATATATGTTGTTTCTGAACGGAGAAAATAGTTCTAGACCTTAAAATTTTTCTTTATTCAGAAACAATATTTTAGTATGCTATTTTGTCCAATATCAAAATTATAACTGTAGCAAGTACCTGTAATTAAAAAAATAAAAACTTATATTTGCAGAAATATTCAGTCATAACTATCTATGAAGAAATCCCATTTTCTGCAAACATTATACTTGCAAAAACCTCTCTTCCTGATTCTTCTTATAGCGACCTTATCTACTCTTCCTTGGATAGGATTAGGAGATTTTTACACCAAAGGTGAACCTCGTGAGGCTGCATTGGCCGTATCGATGATAGAGAAAGGAGAGTGGGTTATTCCTTCCAGTTATGCAGATGAATTTGCATATAAACCGCCATTTAATCATTGGCTTATAGCCGGCTTTTCTTTAGCTCTGACGCATGGCGAAGTTACCCCTTTTACATCGCGTCTGCCATCTACAATTGCATTTATTGCTATGATTGGGGTCTGCTTTATGTTTTTTGCTCGTCGCAGGCCTGTTATAGAGGCTTTTGTTTCGTGTCTTATCTTGATTACCTGCTTCGAAATACACAGGGCTGCCATGACTACTCGGGTAGATATGGTACTTACATTTCTCCTCGTGGCAGCGATTATTCAAATGTATGCTTGGTATCAAAAGCGGCGGGCGTATCAGCTTATTTCCATCTGGCTGCTTCTTAGTATGGCTACCCTCACCAAGGGGCCTATAGGGGTCTTACTGCCATGCATGATATTCGGCGTGTTTTTGTTGTTCCAAAAAGAAAACTTTTTCAAAGCAACAGTAAAATGTATTTTGATTGCACTCCCTGCGTTTATTATACCTCTGATTTGGTATTATGCTGCTTATAAGGTAAAAGGAGAGGCATTCTTCGACCGTGTGTTCTATGAGAATTTTGGCAGATTTCTTCATCTGAAGGCTGCTGATATGGATGCAAGCTATGAGCTGGGGCATGAAGGACCGTTTTGGATTTACATCGTATATCTGGTTTCAGGCTTTTTACCTTGGACTATTTTGCTTGTGATATCTCTTTTCTTCTTGAAGTATAAAAGAATGAGTGGCTCGGTAAAACAAATCATAAATAATATTGCCGGTAAAATAATGACTATGGACAAAGCGCTTTTGTATAGCCTTATAGTTATTGTTGTTTCGCTATTGTTCTATTCTATTCCTGTGTCGAAAAGGAGCGTATATATAATGCCCGTGTATCCGTTTATAGCAATATTTATCGCTCGCTTTTTTATCTATCTTGTTGATGCAAAACCGAAAGCGGTTCGTATTTCAACCTCTATTCTGTTAGGAATTTCAATTATCGCTCTTCTGATAATAGGACTCACATATACACGAATTATTGATATAGAATCTATTGCAGGACATTTTTCTAAGAGAGAGAGAACCCTTCAGGATTTCAAAATCTTCTCGGACATGTTCAAGTCCCCAGGTTGGTTAGGCATATTTGGAATTTCGATTTTGCTATGTGCTACGATTAATAGCATTTATTTGTTACGCAAAAAAATCAATATAAAGATATTGATGGCAGGTTTTGGAATTATGTTCTCCATCAATGTTTTCATGGATTCTTATTTACTGTCTAATTTTAAAGATACTTATTCGGCTCGCCCATTTGCTGAAATGATTTCTGAGAAATATAAGCCCGATGGAGAGATATACGTTACGAATAATCTGAAAAAGTATTTCAATCTCTATGCGTTAAATTTTTATCTGCACAATAACTTTAAGAACATAGATTTAGAATCCCCAAAAGAAGGTTATTTTGTAACCTTAGAGAAATATTCAGATAGTATTCGTCAAGAATATGGAAATAAATACGAGTTTGAACTTTTAGAAAAAAGTGATAAGTTAAACGAGTACAGAACCTCGATGTTATTTTATAGAATAAAATCGAGGAATTAACTCAGCCTTAGCAAACGATTAGACACACATGAAGCAACAAATTAGTAACCTGATTAAAAGTGATTCGATAAAACAATTGATAAAATATGGTCTCGTTGGTGTGGTGGGACTTGTTATTGATATGGGTATTTACTACTTACTGGTTACTAAATATTCTGTGCATTACCCCTTTTCAAATCATATCAGTACTCTTTTAGCTGGAAAGATGTCTGTTGGGATGCTTGATATTCTTATTTCCAATATTATAAGTTCCACTCTGGCTGTGATTAATAATTTTATACTAAACAGCTATTTTACATTTAAGGTAACTGATAACAAGCTGAAGCGCTTTACTTCTTTTGCCGGTATAGCTTTGGTAGGCATGGTTATAAGCTCCATGTTGCTTACATTGTTTATTGGGGTCATGAAGATGGATGATATGTTGGCAAAAGCATTTGCTATATGTATTGTGGCTGCTATTCAATTTATAATCAATAAGTTTTTTACTTTCAAGCAAAAGTGAGGCTAGGTAAGACGTAATATTTTAACATTATAAATGCAATAATTACACGAGCAACTAAAAACAAAATTCCATATTAATTGTTCTATTAAGAATAACGATAACCTTACTTATTTTGTATTCTAAAATTTTACAATGAACTACCGGTAAGAAGGGATATTCAGTAGTGTTTATTGTTTATTTCAGCTAGATTTTTTTTTTGAATTTTTAATGTGGAATGCTTAACAAAGGTATAAAAAAATATGTGTCCAACCCGGTAATCGGGCTTTTACCATTTCTCTTATATGTAATACTTCATATAGCAAATGTGGAAGAGGGATTAGCGCTAATTATCAGTCTTTTCTCAGCTATAGTTGGAGAGTTTCTTGTCCGTCTGTGTTGCAAAACCCGAGGCTTTAGTATTACGTTCTATATTTCAGCAATAGCTATTTTTATTACCTTGTTTATCTGGTTGCTAACTCATAAATATAGTTGGCAATTAAATACCTATCTGGTGATATGCGAAATTGTAATAATATGTCTCTTTATGCTTTTAAGAGTAAGCAAGACATATATTGCTACACGATTTTTTCGACATAGAAACCATCTTCAGAAGGCACTCATGAGCGAGTTTTATGGTTGTGCAACACTCGTTCAGTATGGCTTGACTTTGCATATTTTTGCCATATTATTATATCGACAGTTCTCTTTTAATTATAACTTTTTGCGCTCATCGGATATCGTTATATTCGTTGCTACGCCGGTCTTTATTATCTCTCTGATAGGAATATATCAAACGGTGAAAGTAGGCAATTTGGTCTCTAAACTTAAACAAGAAGATTGGATTCCTATCGTTACAGAGAAAGGGGAGGTGACAGGTAAAATAGCCAAGAGCGTATCCTTGAATATGAAGAACCGATTTATGCATCCTGTTGTTCGGGTAGCTCTCATTTCAGGATCGAAAATATATTTACAGGAACGTCCCAAGAATGATTTGCTGAACCCTTCGAAACTGGATTATCCGTTCGAAAAATATATGCTCTTTAATCATGAGATCAACCTATCGGCACGAAACAGTATAAGGCGAATGCTTGGTGAAGAAACAAATATTCCTTTGAAATTTGTTCTCAAATACGTATTTGAGAATGACGATACAAAGCGTTTGAATTTCTTGTTTGTAGCCAATGTTGACGATGAGTTTAGTATAAAGAGAACCGGAAAATTGAATGGAAAGTTCTGGACTATAAAACAATTAGAGGCGGGTTTTGCCGATGAAATCTTTAGTGAATGTTTTGAACTGGAATTTGAGTACCTTAAAAATATGGTATTGCTATCTCCAGAGAATCAAGCGAGCCAATCAGTATAAAAAACTCTCTTTATAGGGTTTTTCTCTTTCTCCATACCTGATAAGAATTAACCACATTTTGCCACAATACATAAGCTCCGGGTCCTAAAGATGATATAGGATTTAGATATGTTTGAGCCATCCAGATAGCAAGGATGGTATTTTTTTGTCCTAATCCCTGTCCTCCGGCTATCGTGTCGTTGTAATAAGTGCCTAAACGGCGTCCTACAAGAAATTGAGCTATACAAATAGCTAAAGCCGAGAAAGCGACCGATAGTTCTACTATAAAATTGGGACTTTCTTGGTCGATTATAAACTGTACGGTTTTTCCTGTAATAATAACCAACGCTATCGACCAAAGATAGAAAGACAATCCTTTTGCTTTCTGAATCTCATGATGTACTCTGGGTAACAACCTCTTGAGTAAGAATGCGCCAAACAGAGGAAGAAATAATAATATTGAGACTTTTTGAAATACAATCCAGAATGATTGAAGAAATGAACTAGACTCTATTTCTCCCGTATATGAAAACAGGATGGGTGCAACAATAACAATAACCATGTTGCAGAGTAAACTATAAGCCATCAGGCTAGGAACATTCCCTCCAAGCATGCCTGTTATTACAGGCGCAGATGTGGCTGTGGGGGCTAAAACGCAAATCATTGCCCCTTGAGCGACAATGGGATTTAAAGGGCGAAGTAATAGGTAAACGCCAATGCTCCCCAATATCTGTATCGCAATAAGCCAAAAATGCAGTCGGGAAAAATGTATCTCCTTAAAGGAAATATTGCAATAGGTGATCAATAGCATTAATGCTATGAGGTAAGGGGTAAGGAACGAAAGTTCGCCCATATATTTGTGTAACAGAATGCCGGTAAGCATAGCTATAGGCATCATGTACGATTTAATCTTATTCAGCATGATTTGGCTTATTGAAGATGTAAAATTAGCAAATATATTCCCTTTGAAGCCGTAATAAAGGTAAAATCATAAAAAAAGAAAAAAAAGAAGTAAATTGAAATATTTTTAAATCTAAATCGTCTAATTAGATAAATACACTAATAAGAACGTTGGATATGAAAGATGACAAGAACAAGAAGGAGAATTTGAAATACGCTCCTAAGAAAGAAATCGAATCTCTTGACAGGAAAGATAGTTCAAATGTGCAACTCGCACTTGCTATAGAAGAACTATGTTCCGATGATTTTTTGTTTGATGATGAGAAAGAGTGATTCTTTTCATCCACCTTATTAACTTAAAAAATGAAACCCCTCAATGCTATTATACGATTGAATACTACTATCTTTTTAGTTCGTCTATTGCTTGTCTGAGTGCCTCCGCGGCTTTTTTTACTGTAATATTCCAATCTTCGGCGGCATTGTCATCAGCACCATCCGAAATATATTTAAGACATAGGAATGGAATGTCCTCTTTTTTCGCAATATATGCCAATGGATATGCTTCCATATCCACGATATTGTAATCTGATGTATTGTGGCTCACCTCGAAACTGTCTCCGGTTCCGCAGATGCCTTCTTGCAGACCGTCGACCCGGATTCCATACTTCAGAATCGGTTTTGTGTTAGAAAAAGGTGTTTCATATAACTCACAACCGAGTGTTGTTACATTCATATCACGTTGTATAAACTGGGTGCAGCAGATTACTGCCCCTCTTTCAAAAAAGTTGCTGCCTGCCGATCCGAGGTTGATAATAATACTTGGTTTATTTTGTGCTATCTGTTTTGTTAAATGATACGCTGCATTTACTTTTCCCACACCAATAAAAAGCGGACTTTCATTTACAAACTTATCTGAGGCTTCACTCTCCAGTGCAAAAACGTACAAAGGATTCTTATTTAATAGCTCTTTAATCATGTTATTGAATCTTATTTGCAAATATAAGGAATATAAAAGAATTGGATAAATATAAAAAGGTGACAAAAGTAACAGGTTTAGTTCATCTTTGATTGTAACTTTTCTCTCCAAATCATATTAGCCCCTTTTATATAAGATAATTTTTTTCATCTACATTAACATTCTACTTTGTTGAGTAAATATAAGAAAATATCAAATTTACATTTGTGCTAATATAAGGTAAAGTAAATAAAAATATGATTCTAAATCCCGGTTTATATGATGATTGAATGATGGGGGAGATGATTTTGTAACAATAATTTAACCGATAGATATTCCATCTTATGTTAAATGAACGTAACTTTGTCGGTTTTGAATAACCAATAAGGTTTTAAAGACGTTAAAGATAAATAACCAATAAATAATGGAAGGTAGAAAAAAATACATAGGTCTCTCCGATAGTGAAGTGAAAGTAAGCAGGCAGAAGCATGGTGCAAATATCCTCACTCCCCCAAAAAAAGAACCTCTTTGGAAACTTTTTTTGAAAAAGTTTGAAGATCCGATCATTCGTATATTGCTTATTGCCGCATTCTTGTCCTTAGGGATTTCTATTATACATAATGAGTATATAGAGACTATCGGTATTTTTTGTGCTATTCTTCTGGCAACGGGCGTCTCTTTTTGGTTCGAAATGGATGCCAACAAAAAGTTTGACGTCCTCAATCAGGTGAACGACGAAGACCAGATTATGGTGATGCGCAACGGAAATGTAAAGCAGGTTGCAAAAAAAGATATTGTAGTTGGTGATATCGTTTTGCTTGAGATAGGCAACGAGGTTCCGGCTGATGGCGAATTGCTCGAAGCTGTATCAATGCAGATAGATGAGTCCTGCCTTACAGGAGAGCTGAGTATAGATAAAACTACAGACCCTGAACATTTCGAAGAAGGAGTTACTTATCCTTCAAACTGGGTACTTCGAGGAACGAAGGTTATAAATGGGCATGGTGTTTTTGAAGTACATCGTATTGGAGATAATACCGAATTTGGAAAAGTAGCGGTGAAGGCGACCGAAAAAGTTGAAGGTGAAACACCATTAAACCGTCAGTTAGACTCTTTGGCTAAGTTTATCGGTGTTGTTGGTCTTATATTAGCCCTTTTCACATTTTTAGTACTTGTCCTTAAGGATGTTGTTTTCGATCCTATTGTACCTATGCAAAAAAGACAACTTGCTTTGCTTGCCGGTGTAATGTTGGGGGTAGCAGTGGGCATGATAAAAGTATGGTTGCCTATTATATATGGAGGTCTCGAATTGCTCGGTAAAGACTCTAAACTTCCTAAGTCTGTGAAAGAAGGAGGATGGTTGAGGTGGCTTTTTACAGGAGCATTGTTGACGGTTGCCATTTCATCGATCGGATATATTTTTGGCGTAGATCCGCTGAATAGTAGTTCGTGGATAAATCTGGATACGGCCACAGAGATCTTACAGGCCTTTATGGTGGCGGTTACATTGGTTGTTGTTGCTGTTCCCGAAGGTTTGCCGATGAGTGTTACGCTTAGTCTTGCGCTTAGTATGCGTCGTATGTTGAAGATGAATAATCTTGTGCGCAAAATGCATGCTGTGGAAACAATGGGAGCTACCACTGTTATCTGTACAGATAAGACAGGAACACTTACTCAAAACCAAATGCAGGTTGCCAGCACTAATTTCTACGGATTGGAAGATCAGCGATTAACCGACAGCGAGATCAGCCGTCTTGTGATAGGAAATATTTCGGTAAACTCTACTGCGTTTTTAGATTTCTCAGACCCTAAGAAAGTGGCGGCTTTAGGAAATCCTACCGAAGGAGCTTTGCTGCTTTGGCTCAACAATAGTAAAATACTATATAGTAATATTCGTAACAAAGAAGCTATCATAGAGCAATTGCCATTCTCTACCGAACGTAAGTTTATGGCAACTTTTGTAGACTCTCCAAAACTCAGAAAGAAAGTTTTGTATGTAAAAGGTGCACCAGAAGTAGTTTTGAGTAAATGTAAGCACGTAATTACTACCGAAGGTCTCGTTCCTGTAAGTGAGTACAAAGAAAAAATTAATAGTCAGCTATTGCAATATCAGAATCAGGCAATGCGGACTCTCGGTTTTGCATATCAGTATGTAGATGATGCAAAAGCGGCTGTGGAAGATTTGATTAAAGGAGAATTAATATTTCTTGGAATAGCAGGTATTTCCGATCCTGTACGTTCTGATGTTCCTGAGGCTGTGCAACATTGCTTGAGTGCGGGTGTCGGCGTAAAAATTGTTACAGGCGACACGTATGGTACGGCTAAAGAAATAGGACGTCAGATTGGTATTTGGAAGGATGATGAGGATACCGATCTGAATATTATTGGCGGTGTTGATTTCGAAAAACTCTCAGATGAGGAAGCGCTCAATAGAGTGCAAGGCTTGAAGATAATGTGTCGTGCTCGTCCGACAGATAAGCAACGGCTTGTGCATCTCCTGAAACAGAAAGGGGAGATCGTTGCTGTTACCGGTGACGGGACAAACGATGCTCCTGCTCTCAATTATGCTGATGTAGGCTTGTCTATGGGCTCGGGGACTTCAGTTGCCAAAGAGGCGAGTGATATAACCCTGCTTGACGATTCGTTCAGTAGTATTGCTACTGCTGTGATGTGGGGACGTTCGCTCTATAAGAACATACAGCGCTTTATGCTGTTCCAGTTGACTATCAACGTGGCTGCACTTTTGATCGTGTTTTTGGGTTCTGTGTTTGGACAACAATTGCCGTTAACCGTAACGCAGATGCTTTGGGTAAACCTGATTATGGATACTTTTGCGGCCGGAGCATTAGCTTCATTACCACCTGACCCGAATGTGATGAAAACTAAGCCTAGGAAGAACAGTGATTTTATCGTGACGCCTTCCATTGCTAAACATATTCTTTTTACAGGCGTAATGTTTGTTATATTACTTCTCGGAATGATGTATTATTTTTCAGATACTGTTCACTTGAATTCATTCTTTAGCTATGTTGCCGAAGGAGACAGGGAGCGTTACTTCTTGTCGTATTTCTTTACAGTCTTCGTTCTACTACAATTCTGGAATATGTTTAATGCCAAAGCTTATGCAACAGGCAAATCCGCTTTTGCCGGATTAAATAAAAGCGCAGGCTTTGAGTTGGTAGCTTTAATTATTCTTGTAGGACAGATATTGATCGTTACTTTTGGCGGCGATGTATTTCGTACTATGCCGCTAACCATTCAAGATTGGGGCATTATTATAGGCGGCACATCTGTTGTTCTCTGGATTGGCGAATTGATTAGACTGATAAGAAAAAAATGATTTGACAAATAAATATATATTTCCCTGACAATCTTTTCAGGTTATATTAAATAGGCTTATCTAATGTGGAAGTTAGATAAGCCTATTTTAAGATTGAAATAACCTTTTAAGTTAAAAAAGTATCG
Source organism: Dysgonomonas sp. (assembly GCF_035323175.1). NCBI lineage: Bacteria > Pseudomonadati > Bacteroidota > Bacteroidia > Bacteroidales > Dysgonomonadaceae > Dysgonomonas > Dysgonomonas sp. The sequence continues at coordinate 167,889 of NZ_DAOKYH010000006.1, forward strand.
TTTTTTGAAAGTTTGTTGCTAATAATTCGTCAAAAATATGTATATTTGCGCGCAATAAATTTCAAAAGCTCTTTAATATATGTCGTTTATTGCAGATAAAGTTGTAATGGATGGATTGACATTCGATGATGTATTGTTGATCCCCGCTTATTCAGAAGTTCTCCCCCGCGAAGTCGATTTGTCGACAAATTTCTCACGCAATATCAAATTAAATATTCCGTTCGTTTCGGCTGCAATGGATACTGTTACCGAGGCTAAGCTTGCTATCGCAATAGCTCGTGAAGGTGGTATAGGCGTTATACATAAAAACATGTCTATAGAAGCTCAAGCGCAGCAGGTTCGATTTGTTAAACGTGCAGAAAACGGAATGATCTCAAATCCTGTAAGTATTCTTCGAGACAAAACAGTTGGTCATGCCTTGGCAATGATGGCTGAATACAAAATCGGGGGGATTCCTGTTGTGGACACAAACAACCGTTTGGTTGGTATTGTGACCAATCGTGACCTGCGCTTCAGACGTGATATGAATGAGTTGATCGATGATGTGATGACAAAAGAAAATATCATTACAACACGCCAGACTACAGACCTTGAAGCGGCAGCAGATATTCTTCAACAACATAAGATAGAAAAACTACCTGTAGTTGATGCCGATAATAAACTAATCGGACTAATCACATACAAAGATATTACAAAGGCAAAAGATAAACCATTTGCCTGCAAAGACGAAAACGGACGTTTGCGTGTTGCTGCCGGTGTAGGAGTAACCTATGATACTTTAGAGCGTGTTGATGCTCTTGTACAGGCCGGAGTGGATGCAATTGTTATTGATACTGCACATGGACACTCAAGAGGTGTGGTTGAAATGTTGAAAAAAGTAAAAGCTACTTATTCCAACATCGATATTGTTGTGGGTAATATAGCAACAGGCGATGCTGCAAAATATCTGGTTGATGCCGGAGCAGATGCAGTAAAGGTGGGAATCGGTCCGGGTTCAATCTGTACTACTCGTGTAGTTGCAGGTATCGGAGTTCCTCAGTTATCGGCTATCTATGATGTTGCTAAAGCGCTGAAAGGGACAAATGTTCCGTTGATTGCGGATGGAGGTTTGCGCTATTCGGGAGATATTGTGAAAGCTCTTGCTGCAGGAGGCTACTCTGTTATGATGGGGTCGTTGCTTGCCGGAGTAGAAGAGTCTCCGGGCGAAACAATTATTTTCAATGGACGTAAGTTTAAGTCATATCGTGGTATGGGTTCTTTGGAAGCAATGGAAAAAGGCTCAAAAGACCGTTATTTCCAAGATATGGAAGCTGATATTAAAAAGCTTGTGCCAGAAGGTATTGCTGCCCGCGTTCCTTTCAAAGGGTCGTTGTTTGAGGTTGTTTACCAGATGACCGGCGGTCTTCGTGCCGGAATGGGATATTGCGGAGCAAAGAATATTGATGAACTGCACAATGCTAAGTTTACTCGTATCACGAATGCTGGTGTTGCAGAAAGTCATCCTCACGATGTTGCTATTACAAGCGAAGCTCCAAATTACAGCAGAGGAGAATAAAATTTGATTCGACAAAATTTATTATAATAGGAATGGCTACCAATCGGTAGCCATTCCTATTTATTGATATTCTATCATCTTGTTCGATGGTATTACTTCTGCTAACTAATCGTTACTCAGACTAAAAAAAACTATTGGTATTCCTTTATTTTAGAATATTTTAAAACATTGTGAGCCTTTATTTCTTGTATCTTTGCTTTTTATACAGTTTATCAGCTTGATATATGAATAAAAGACGACTTATATTCTTTCTTATCACACTACATGCTACTTTCTATCTGCATGCACAGCAGGTAGACCCTGTCGCTATTCAGATTGACGGAAAACCTGTATTGAAATCGGAATTGGAGAAAGCTTACAGAGAAAGTAATGCCTCAAGACCTGCTGCTGAAAAAGAATCTCTTGCCGACTTTGTTCAATCTTATATAGATTTTAGGTTGAATATTGCAGAGGCTAAAGCTCAGCGAGTGGATACAACCGGAAATTATATAAGAGATTTATCTGCGGCAAGAGTAGGCATGTCTCGTAAATATATGCAAGATACGATTTACGAAAATGATTATTTGTTGAAGATATATAATAGGATGCAGCAAAACGTGGAAATAAATCACGTGCTTGTCCCATTCGAAGAAAAAATAATATATCCTGCCGATACAGTCGTTCTATACCAAAAAGCGATAGAGCTGCAACGCAGATTGTCTAAAAATGGATTCGCTGCCGAAGGGTATAATAAAGTATTGTCGTCTTCTACTGTTTTGGATTATAATCAACAAAACGGCTATATTGGCTGGGTTGCTCCTTTTATGTTTAATGCTAAAGTAGAGGAGGCGATTTACTCTCTTCCTGTTAACGAGGTCAGTATGCCAATAAGATGTTCGGATGGATATCATATTATACAGGTCTTAAATAAACGCCCTGCTGTAGGTTCGGTGGATATCGAGCAAGTATTATTTAATTTTTCCCGTATCCCTGCCGACCTCAATCAAATAGACAGTGTGGGGAAGGTTGCTTGGAGAGAATATCGGAATATGCGTACAGCTTCAGATTATCAATCGTTGTGTCATGAGTTTACTCGTGTAATGCAAATGGGTGAAAAAGGGTGCCATTTTGGAGTTCTAAATTTGGAATCCCGTCTATCTCCAGCTTTTATAGAAGCAGCATTTAATCTCAAGAAAGAAGGAGATGTGAGCGAACCTGTACAATCGGAATATGGATATCATATTATCCGGCTGCTGAAAAAAATTCCGGTTCCGTCTTATGCTGATATGAAGAGTTCGCTGAAAGCTCGCATACTAGAAAGTGACAAGTCGGAAGAAATGACTATTGAGAAACGGAAAAGAATGTCACAAGAATTAGGTTTTAACTTCAATCGTGTGGCTTATGACAGACTGAATGAAATAGCAAATAAGATATCTCCTAAAGATTCTTCTTTTTTGAAAAATGTTGATAATAATAACGATATTTTATTTTCGTTTGGAGATAAGAAGATGTATACTGTTGCTAACTTTGTTGAATATATTCGATTGAGGCAAAACTTGATGGTTAATAAGCCGACCGATGCTCCTGAAACGGTAGTATATACTGAGGCTATCAATAATTCGTTATCCACAGATGTGTTGAAAGAATATTTTAATGCATATTATTCACGTTGCCTGACTGATTATTATTACTTATCTCTACCAGATAGAGAATCTGAATATAAGAAGCGATTAGATGAAATTTCAAATGGACTTTTATCTTTTGGCGTAATGAATAAGAATATATGGGAACGTGCCGCTACTGATGAAAAAGGTTTGTCGGAATATTTCAAGAAAAATAAAAGTAAATATTCTCTTGGCGGAACAAAGTATAGAGGGCTGATTGTTTATGCAAAAGATGAAAAAGCACTAACTGTTGCTACATCATTGTTCAAGAGTGAGAAGAACAGAGATGTTCTTATTGAAAAAATAAGACATGCTCTGAATAAAGATTCTCTTAGGGTGCTGATGGAACCCGGAATATGGGCTAAGGGCGAAAACCCGTATGTAGATAATAAGGTCTTTGAGGGAAAAGAAGTAAAAGCAAAAATAGGGTATCCGTACTTTATTGTTTTGGGTGACTTTGTTTCAAAGCCAATAGACTATAATGATGTGAGACATGCTGTTGAGTCTGATTATCAAGCTCAGCTCGAACAACAATGGAAGGCTGATTTACGCAAGAAATATAAAGTGGAGATAAATAATTCTGTATTGAATACAATAAAATGAGAATCTATAATATTATTATAATATCTGCATCAATTTTGATATCTATGCTGTCATGCAGTAAAGGAAGTACTGATGCACCTGATCTGAGCCAAGTTCCTGTAGTTACTGTCGGGGATAAAACCTTGTATATGGACGAGCTCAACAATACGGTTCCTCGCACACTCTCTTCGCAAGATAGTACTGCCGCTGCAGATGCATACATAAAAATGTGGATAAATGATCAGTTGCTGTATGACAAGGCGAAAAAAAATATAGTAAATAAAGAGGAGATAGAACGATTGATAGAAAATTATCGGAAAACTCTTATTTCGAATTTATATCAAGAGCAATTGTTGACGGAGCATTTATCAAAATCCGTATCCGATGGGGAATTGCAATCTTTTTATGAACAGAATAAAGAAAAGTTGAAGCTGAAAGAAAATATAATAAAGGGGCTATATCTGAAAGTTCCGATTGACTCAAAAGAACTCAATAATTTTCTGAAGTGGTATAAACAACCGACCGATGCAGCTGTAGAAAATATAGAAAAGAATACATTGAAGAATGCAGTTGGATACGAATATTTCTACAATAGGTGGGTTAGCTTCAACGAGATTATAGATAATATGCCACTGTCTGTGGATAATGGGGCAGACTTCTTGAAAATCAACAAGAATATAGAAGCCCGGGATTCTTCATTCGTATATCTTTTGAATGTGAAAGAGTACAGGACTGTGGGAAGTGAGGCTCCTTATGAGTATATAAAAAATCAATTGATGGAAATTTATACAGAACAAAGGAAAAGTGATTACCTCAATAAGGTGCAACAGGACTTGTATAATAAGGCCATTTCGGATAATGAAATTAAGTTTTATAATAAGTAGACTATAACTTCTTTTTTTACGTTAAGAAAAAGTGATACATTATCACTATATTTACGCCACTTTTTAATAAACAGACAAAAATGATGCAAAAGGCAAGAAAATTAATTTTATTAATAATACTATTGGGGTCGGGTATTTTATCCTACGCTCAGAATAATGTTATAGATGAAATAATATGGGTAGTAGGGGATGAAGCTATCCTGAAATCGGATGTGGAAAAAGTTCGCTTGGGGATGTTGTCCCGCGGAGAACGCATCGAGGGAGACCCTTATTGTTTGATTCCGGAGCAACTCGCTGTTCAAAAGCTGTTCCTCGATCAGGCAAAGATAGATAGTATAGAAGTGCCGGCATCAGCAGTTAACAGCCAGCTATCGAGATACGAGAATAATGTTATTGCCAATCTGGGTTCAAAAGAGAAAGCCGAAGAATACCTAGGCTCTACTATGGCACAGCTCAGGGACGAATGGCGCGAACAAATTCGTAATGAATATCTGGTTTCAGAAGTAAAGAAGAGCTTGGTGGGTAAAAAGACGAATCTGACTCCTTCCGAAGTTCGAAAATATTACGCTCAGCTGCCAAAAGATAGTTTGCCTTATATCCCTACAATGGTTGAAGTGCAGATTATTACGAATGAACCTGTGATTCCATTAAAAGATATTGATCAGGTAAAAGATCGACTGAGAGATTATACAAACAGAATAAACTCGGGAACTGCCGACTTCGCTACTTTAGCAATTATGTATTCCGAAGATCCGGGTTCGGCTCCAAATGGTGGTGAACTGGGCTTTATGGGACGTGCCGAGTTATTGCCGGAGTTCTCAAGTGTAGGATTTTCTTTGTCTGATCCTAAAAAAGTATCAAATATTGTAGAGACTGAATACGGCTTCCATATTATTCAATTGATAGAAAGAAGAGGTGATAGGGCTAACTTCCGCCATATACTACTTCGTCCGAAGGTATCGACAGAAGATATGAATAAAGCAAAATTCAGACTAGACTCTATTGCAAATGATATAAGGGCAAACAAGTTTACTTTCGAAGATGCTACAGTCCTATCTTTCGATAAAAATACAAGAAAGAATAACGGTTTGATGGTAAACTACAAAGAGAGTACAAACTATGGTACTCCTCGCTTTACAATGGAAGAACTACCGACCGAAATAGGCAAGATTGTAAACAATATGAAAGTAGGAGATATATCGCCTGCATTCACAATGAAGCAGAATAGCGGTAAAGAAGTTGTTGCCATTATAAAGTTGAAAAGCAAAACCGAAGGACATGTCGCAAATGTTTCTGACGACTATCAGACATTGAAAGCGATTGTAGAAAACAAAAAGCATGAAGAGGTTCTGAAAAAGTGGCTCCAAACAAAAATAAAGAGTACTTATGTAAGAATAGATAAGGATTGGGAAAACTGTGATTTCCAATATCCCGACTGGATTAAAAAAGATCAGGCTAGCAAGTAAATATAACAAGTGTTTAAGAAATTTATTACATACATAACTCAAAGGCATAGAATATCTGCAATCAGTGTTTTATGCCTGATTGCTATTTATGCATCGGCACAAATGATGATTTCTCCACATATGAATGTGGATATTTCTCAGGTGCCTCAAAAGCCTCAGAGTCAGCAAAAACCTCAACAGGCAAAAGGAAAGCAGAAAGTAATAGACATTGTATTTAGCAAGGAGCTCTTTACCCGAGCGGGTTCAGATGTTAAGATATTGAAAGATAGTGTTATATTCTTTCACGATGGGGCGTATCTGTATTGCGATAGTGCCTACTATGACGAAAAGATGAACTCTTTTAATGCATTTAGTAACGTACGGATGGAACAGGGCGATACCCTATTTCTCTACGGCAACTATATGCATTATGATGGAAATACAAGAGTTGTAATGTTCAGAGAGAATGTACGTCTCGAACATGGTAGCGGAACACTCTTTACCGACAGTTTAAATTATGACCGTATGATGAATATCGGTTATTACTTTGATGGAGGTATGCTTGTCGATTCGTTGAATGAGCTTACGTCCTACTGGGGGCAATATGAGCCTGCACTCAAGCTGGCAACATTCAAGGACAGCGTGATTCTTGTGAACAATAAGTTTAAGCTATACTCCGATCGTCTCAAGTATAATACGGATACTAAGATTGCAACAATCTATACTCCTACCAAAATTGTTTCCGACAGTGGCATTATTTATTCCAGCAAAGGGTGGTACAATACTGCAACCGAGGAGTCCCTCTTGTTGGATCAATCCACGATTGTAAACAAGCAGGGTAATCGTATATTGAGAGGAGATTCCATCTCGTACCATAAGGCAAAAGGATATGGCGAGGTATTTGGCAATATGTTTTTGCAAGATACGACTAAAAAAGTTATCCTAAGAGGTCATTATGGTTTCTATAATGAGTTGACAGACTATGCGCTGGCTACCGATTCGGCTTACTGTATCGAGTATTCGCAAGGCGATACACTATATATCCATGCCGATACTCTTAAGCTGATTGCAATAGTAGATAGCATCAAACCCACCAATCAGAAGATACAAAAGCATACTAAAGTCGCTGTGGATTCTTTACATAGCGATTCTATAGGTAAGCTTCATTCCGATTCCTTGCATACTCAGCCGGTAAATATATCTTCTTCGCTCGAATCTTTGCCATCGGCATTACCTCCCGCGAAAAAGGAAGAACCTAAAGTGACTACTTACCGAGAGATAAAGGCATATTACGGAGTGCGTTTTTATAGGTCCGACATGCAGGGGGTTTGTGACTCTTTACAGTTCAACTCAAGAGATTCTATACTCCATATGTATAAGGACCCTGTGCTGTGGAATACAAACAGGCAACTATATGGCGATACGATAGACATTTATATGAATGATAGTACAATCGATCATATGCATGTCAAACGATATAGTTTCTCGATAGAGCAAAAAGACTCGCTACATTACAATCAGTTGAAATCGCGTTCTATGAAGCTTTTCTTCCAGAATAAACAACTGCAAAGAGTATTGGCAGAAGGAAATGTGGAAACAATATCGTATCCCGAAGAGAAAAATAAGGAACTGTCAGGTATTCTCAATTGGCTTGAAAGCAGTTATCTACAGATATTCATGAAGGACGGAGCATTCGAGAAGCTTGTTACCTGGCCAAAATCTGTAGGGAAAACAACACCTTTCGACCTGATTACTCCCGAACAATTGCGTTTAACAGACTTCTATTGGTACGATTATTTACGACCTTTAGATAAAGATGATATATTCAGGAAAGTTTCTCGTAAAGCATCAGATGTAAAACCTCAACGGAGTAAAACATCTGTCTTTAATCGGGAAGAATAACCATAGAATAATAATGAGTGATATAATACATCTTTTACCCGATTCTATAGCCAATCAAATCGCGGCAGGAGAGGTTATTCAACGGCCTTCGTCAGTGGTGAAGGAATTGGTTGAAAATGCCATCGATGCCGGTGCAGAAAGTATACAGCTTATCATTAAGGATGCCGGCCGTACACTGATTCAGGTGATAGATAACGGAAAAGGAATGTCGGCAACAGATGCCCGTATGGCCTTTGAACGGCATGCTACATCTAAGATAAGAAAGGCGGATGATTTGTTTGATCTTCACACCATGGGGTTCAGGGGTGAGGCTTTGCCCTCTATTGCCGCTATCTCGCATGTGGAAGTTAAAACAAGAAGGGCAGAAGATGAGCTCGGTACTTTGCTGCAAATAGCAGGGTCGAGAGTCGAAAGTCAGGAGCCTGTGGCTTGTCCCGTAGGGAGTAATTTCTCTGTAAAGAACATATTCTATAATGTTCCTGCCCGTCGTAAATTCTTGAAATCGAACGATACTGAACGTAGAAATATTCTTACCGAACTGGAGCGTATTGTTCTGGTCAACCCTTCCATTGAATTTACTTTTATAGATAATGATGTAGAGGTACTAAAATTCCCGGCTGGAGGTTTACGGCAGCGTATCGTTAATGTTGTAGGTAAGAACTTCAATCAGCAGCTTATCTCTATTGATATAGATACTTCTCTGGCTAAGATAACCGGCTTTATTGGTAAGCCCGAATCGGCACGAAAAGCCAGAGCCCAGCAGTTCTTTTTTGTGAATAACAGGTATATGCGTCATGCATATTTTAATAAGGCTGTACAGTCTGCATTCGACCCTTTGATTCTGAACGGCGAGTATCCAAACTATTTTATTTATTTTCAAGTTGATCCTTCTACTATTGATGTAAATATACATCCGACAAAGACAGAGATAAAGTTTGAAAATGAACAGCCTATCTGGCAAATTCTTACCGCAGCCATCAAGGAGGCATTGGGTAAGTTTAATGAAGTACCTACAATCGATTTTGATACCGAAGGAGCTATAGATATACCGATACACGATCCTTCAAAAAATATATCTCAGCCTCGTGTAAATGTAGATCCGTCATATAATCCATTCAAGTCGCCCGCAAGGACAAACTATCAGCGTCCAAAGTTCGATTTGGATCAGTTATACAAAGGATTTGAAAGTGATAAAAATACTGCCGATTTTTCTACAGAGGTTGCCCCCGATGTTGATATTTTTAGTCAGCAACAAACAGGCGATTCTGAAAAGATAGTTCCCGAAATGGTGGTACATTATCAATACAAGAACCGCTATATCCTTACCTCCGTTAAATCGGGGCTAATGCTTATCGATCAGCATCGTGCTCATATTCGTATATTGTTCGATCAGTTTTTATCTCAGATAGAGCATAAAAGAGGTATCTCACAACGGGCACTATTCCCCGAGATTATCGAGCTGTCTCCATCAGAGGCTGCTATGATGCCTTATCTGACAGACGATCTTGAGGCTGTAGGCTTCGATCTGAGTCATTTAGGGAATAATTCTTATGCTATAAATGGTACACCTGCCGAAATAACAAATATAGACTCTGTACAGCTTGTACACAACATGATAAATAAGAGTATAGAGAGCGGTAGCGATGTAAAAGAGGAAATACGCGAAGCACTAGCACTTTCGATGGCTTATGCTGCATCAATCCCTTATGGGCATACGTTGTCTACAGAGGAGATGAATAAGATTGTCGATCAGCTTTTTGCTTCCTCTGCATATAAACATACTCCTGATGGAAAAACAATTATCTCTATGCTCGAAGATGATGCGATAGAGAAAATGTTCAAGTAAATCTTAAACTATTTATCTATGAGAAAGGCGAAAATTATCTCTCTCATCTTTAGTATCTTTTTTATTTTAGGGCTATGTGCCTACTACTTTTATCCATCAACGACAGTCTCTACCGATAAGGCTAAGGCTACTCGGGAAGAACAGATAGAAGATGGCGATATAATCTTTCAGACTTCACTCTCGGCTCAGAGTGAGGCTATTCAGCAAGCTACAAACTCAAAGTATTCTCACTGTGGCATTATTTATAAGAATAATGGTAGATTCTATGTCTATGAGGCTGCTGAAACTGTAAAGCTGACTCCTTTAGATGAGTGGGTAGCAAAGGGAAAGGATGGTCATTATGTAATCAAACGGCTAAGGATTGCAAATCAGATATTAACCTTTAACACGTTGAAGAAAATGAAAGAGGAGGGGGCTAAATTTTTAGGAAAAAGTTATGACTCTGCATTTGACTGGTCGGACGAAAAAATATACTGTTCTGAACTTGTCTGGAAAATATATAAGCGAGGAGCAGAAGTTGAAGTTGGCAAGCTCCAGTACTTAAGAGACTTTGACTTGACAGGAGAAGAAGTCCAACAGAAACTAAAAGAACGATACGGAGATAAAATACCGAAAGATGAGGTTGTAATTTCCCCCGCATCTATTTTTAATAGTAGTATGTTAGAGACGGTTATTTCTCATACTCTATAAGATACAAAAAGCAGAATATTCGAATATTCTGCTTTTTGTATTTATAATAAAATTATACCAGTGTTATTTATTCAACAGCTTCTTTACTGTTTCAGAAATAGCTTTTCCGGCAGCAATACCTGCAAGAGCTTTTGTGGCTACACCCATCACTTTACCCATATCAGCAGGAGATGAAGCTCCTACCTGAGCTATAATTTCGGTGATTCTTGCATCCAGTTCTTCTTGTGATAATTGCTTTGGCAGATATGCTTCTATAACAGCAATCTGTGCTAATTCATCTCCGGCCAGGTCTTCACGACCCTGATTCTTATATATTTCTGCGCTATCTTTACGTTGCTTCACCATCTTTTGCAAGATAAGAGTTGCTGCTTCGTCAGATAATTCATCATTAGCTCCTTTCGCTGTTTTTGCTTCAAGAAATTCTTTTTTGATTCCTCGCAACGCCTCTAGTCTTATTTTGTCCTTTGCGCGCATTGCGTCTTTGATATCTTCGCTTACTTTATCAAATAAGTTCATTGTTGTATTTTTTATTATGATTTAGTCATTAAAAAGGCCACCTTGTTTCTTCATTTCCGGTTTGTATTCGCTTGGGTTGAATTTCTCATCACGTTTGAATACCGGAGTATTTTCCAAAGCGTCAATAATCTTATCATTATCCAATTCATCTGTAGATAGGATAATCGGCTTTTGTCCGAAAAACGAAGAACGGACAGCTACAGTTTGCACGCCATCTTTTCCGTAATGTTTTTCAATCATTTCGTTGATACGGCGTTTTTCTTCTTCTTCCTGCCTGATTCTTTCTTCCTCTTCTTCCTCATCAATTTCGATAAGATCACTTTCCATGCCCGGGATACTCGACATACCGAATCCTGTAGCCAGTAAAGTTATTTTTACCTGCTTGCCTAGATTTTTATCTATAGCAGTACCCCAAATAACTTCTATCTCTGGGCCAAAGCGCTTCATAAAGTTGGCAACAGCTTCCATCTCTTCTACTATTAGCGGTTCTTCTTCGCTCGAATAGATATTAAATAGAATCTTCTTGGCATCAAATACATCATTGTTATTCAATAATGGAGAGTGAAGTGCGTTTACAATAGCATCTTCCACACGGTTTTCTCCTTCGCCTCGTCCGCTACTCATAATGGCTACACCGCCATCTTTCAAGATGGTTTTCACATCGGCAAAGTCCAGATTTATATGTCCGTGTACTGTGATTATCTCCGCAATACCTTTAGCTGCGATTGTGAGTGTATCATCAGCTTTTGCAAAAGCATTGGGGATAGTCAGGTCGGCATAGATATCAATCAGTCTCTCATTGTTGATCACAAGCAGTGCATCAACGTTGCGTGCTATATTTTCTACACCTTTCAGTGCTTGTATAATCTTTTTACGGCCTTCGAATACAAATGGTATAGTAACGATACCAACTGTAAGTATTCCCATATCTTTAGCAATACGCGCTACTACAGGAGCTGCTCCTGTTCCGGTACCACCTCCCATTCCGGCAGTGATAAATACCATTTTGGTTCCATCTCCCAATAGTTTTTCCAAATCTTCACGGCTCTCTTCTGCCGCAGCTTTTGCAACTTCGGGGCGGTTTCCTGCTCCAAGTCCTTCCGTGGTTTTTCTTCCCAGTTGGACACGTGTTTCTACCGGAGATTCGCACAATGCTTGATTATCGGTATTGCACAATGCAAACGATACATCATGTATACCTTCATTAAACATGTGATTTACGGCGTTACCACCACCACCACCTACACCTATAACCTTTATGATTGTCTGAGTTTTTCTTGGGAATTGAAAATCCAGTATTTTTTCATCCATATCTTAGCGTATTTGTTTTGTTATAACTTAAGGGATTTACTTCGATTATTCTTCATCGTTGAATACTGTTCCTCCAAAGTTTTGTACTTTTTCGAAGAACCTAAAGAGCGATGTTTGCCCTTTGTTTTTATCTTTCTTTCCCTTTTTAGGCTTAGGAGCTTCTTCCTCATCCTCTTCTTCCTCAATTTCGGGAGCAGGTGGAGTAGGAGTTGTTTGTTGAACCGGTACAGGTTCCGGTCTGAAAGCTTCCTTCCTTTCGCAATTCTCATTTGCAAAAAGCAGTAAGCTAAGAGCCTGTGTATATACCGGATTTTGCAATAATTCGGCTGCATTATTAATATATACACGTTTTGGTGTTGCCCGCTTTACCGGAAGTTGTGCTTTGTCTGCAAAGTATTCTTCCAGCCCTGTCATTTGCGATGCTCCACCTATAATAATAATTCCGGCATCCAGTTTATCTCCAAATCCTGACTCTTTTATCTGATGAATCACGTTCAAGATAATTTCGTCCTGACGTAGTTGTATCACTTTGTTCAACTCTCGGAGGTCTATATCGGCTGAGGTATCACTGGTTGGTCTTGCTTTTTCTTTACCTAATTTGGCATAACGTATTTTGTATGTTTCGGCAGATTCGAAAACAAAGCCTAATCCCTGAACATCTTTCGTAATCGTACGTCCTCCGAACGGAACAACTGCCATATAGCGAAGCAATCCGCCCTTATATATGGATAATGTAGTAGTGCCTGCGCCAAAATCGACCAGAGCACATCCAGCTTGTCTGTCTTGTTCTTCCAGAACGAGAGCACCTGCGGCTACAGGACCTACAATAAATCCGGCAATATCGATCTGAGCCTTTTCTGTGCTTTTTGCAAGATTGCTTTTTATATTAGGGCGTCCGATAACCAAACGATAATGACCTTCAATTACAGAAGCAACCTTATCAATCGGGTCTTCTTCGTATTGTCCGTCAAGGTAGTATTCAGGAGCAAGGACGCTATAGTTGGCAAAGAAATCGGGCTTGTTCAGCTTAGCTTGCTGTTCCATTCCGTCGAGTATGGCAAATGTAATAGGAGTGTTGCTATCGAGCAATTTAGTCTCTTTGTGTTCTATTGCCCGAAGTGATTTTCCGGCAACAGAAACATAAGCTTTTCCTATTTTCTTCCCTGTCTTGTTTTCTAACAGGTGAATAAGTCCTTTGATTTTGCCGGCGGCATCATCTATATTATATATTGTCCCATATTTTACACATGAATCGGCAGGTATACATTCCGATGCCAAGATGGAAATAACGCCTTGTTCATTCTTACGTCCCAGTACACCAACAATTTTTGATGTGCCAAGGTCAATACCTACAATAAATCCTGATTGTTCCATATATCTTCTTCTCCTTTACAGTCCAATTCGAAAGAATTGTCCAGATCTTGTTCTTTATTCAACGTTTTGTACAAACAACTTGTTTGTTAAACTTCAGATTTATGACTGAATATTTATTCCACCCGGTCTCGTTAAGCCCGTTTTGATAAAAGGTGAGCAATTTGGCAAGCTTCTCTTTACATCCGTCCACACTGCCTAGTATGACCTGATGATCACCGACACGGGGTATTAATTTAATATCCTGGTTAGGTAGTACGACTATTTGTTCAATTTGTGCATTCCAAAACTCATCATTATGCAAAAATAATGCAAATTTATATAAGTCGGTCTTTGCAAACTCTTCTTTTATTGCTCCTGTTGCTATAGGGAGGTATGCTGTAGAGCGATTAGAAAGAGGCATTTTATTGCCCGTATTATCTATATAATAGTTTCCTCCAAGGCTGCTTATAACACGCAGAATCGGCTTCCGCTCTTCAATTACGGCTTTTACGGCTCTATTGTTTGTTACAAATACGTTGGCTTCTTTTATCAGCTGATTGGCCATTATGGCCTCTTCTATCTTGTTTGTATTAATGTTTTTTAATTGTTTGCCTGTAGGGTCAAGTCCTTTATCTTTGATGTAACTTACAATATCTTTTGTTTCGATAAACTTATTGCCCTCGGCACTATTTTTTATTTCTACTTCAAAACTTGTACAAAAGTCATCCTGCGGCTTTTTTTCGAAATAAAAAGCCGAGAAAATAAGATAGCCTGCAAGAAGGCATATTCCTCCGATGACTAATATTTTTTTTATCATTTCTCTTTTAAAACTTCTTTTATTGCTTCCAACAATTGATCGATATCTCCTGCTCCGACTGTTAATAGAACCTCAATATCATTTTTATTTTCCAATAAAGGTAATAATTCTTGCTTGTTACACAATGTTTTAGGACAGGTAACCTTGTCGAAAATTATTTTTGATGTCACACCTTCTATCGGTTTTTCCCTTGCAGGATATATATCCAGTAAAATGAGTTCGTCAAGCAAAGAAAGACTCTTTGCAAACTCATCGGCAAAATCTTTTGTCCGGCTATAGAGGTGAGGCTGAAAAACTCCTGTAACCTTGCGGTCAGGATATAACTCCTTCACAGAAGTAATGCTTGCAGCTAGTTCCTGAGGGTGGTGCGCATAGTCGTCTATCATCACGATCTTATCTGTTTTAAGGATAAAATCGAAACGACGTTTTGCCCCCTGAAATGTGAGCATTGCATGTCTCAGTTCGTCAGGTGTAGCACCATTGAGCCATGCCAGAGCCATTGCTCCGATGCTATTCTCTATATTGATTCTTACAGGAACGCCAAGTTGTATGTTGTCTATTACTTCCTTTGGAGTAACAAAGTCGAAGCGAATTTCACCGTTGCCTATTTTTATGTTCTTTGCATGGAAATCGCCTTTATCTTCAGAGTAGGTATATACCTTAACTCCTTCTCCAACTTTGGGTGAGAGTTTTATATTGTGTTTCATAACCAACGCTCCTCCCTGTTGAATGAGGGTGGTGAATTTCTCAAAGCTTTTGAGATACTCTTCTTCCGTTCCGTAGATATCCAAATGATCTGGGTCTACAGAGGTAATAAGAGCCATATACGGGTGCAGCCAGTGGAAAGAGCGGTCATACTCATCAGCTTCGATAACGGTAAACTCACTCTTGTCTGAAAGCATCAGATTGCTGCTATAATTTTTTAGTATACCGCCTAAGAAAGCATTACAATCGAGGTGCGATTGTTTAAGGATGTGAGCCAGCATACTTGATGTTGTTGTCTTTCCGTGTGTTCCTGCACAACAAAGAGCTTTGCTCGATTTGGTGATAGTTCCTAAAACCTGAGCACGCTTCTGTATCGTAAAATTCTGCTCGTGGAAATATATAACTTCTTCGTTCTCGGATGGAACAGCCGGCGTATAAACCACTAATGTCGTATCCTTGTCTTTGCAGTATTCCGGTATCAGGCTTACACTATCCGAATAGTGAATTTCTGCGCCTTCTTTTACCAGTTCTTTTGTCAATGGTGTTTCGGTACGATCATACCCTGCTACCTTTTTACCTTTCGACATAAAGTAGCGAGCCAGATTGCTCATCCCGATACCACCGATTCCGATGAAATATACTGCTTTTATATTATTCATGTTTTATTTTCGCTTTATTAGTCCTATTGCTTCATCTACAATCCGATTTGCCGAATCATGTTGCGCCAATTTTAAAATATTTTCTGACAGAGTTTTTAATTTGTCCTTATCCTTTATTGTCTCCAAAGCTGTTTTAACTAGCAAATCGTTTGCTTCAATATCCTTTATGAGGATAGCGGCATCTTTGTTTACCAGTGCCATTGCATTTTTGGTTTGATGATCTTCCGATACATTTGGAGAAGGAACAAGAATAACCGGTTTGCCCAACAAGCATAGTTCGGAGATAGAGCTTGCACCTGCTCTTGAGATGACCAAATCGGCTGCTTTATATGCTAAATCCATTCGGGAAATGAATTCATGGATATGAATATTCTGTGGATTCCCTTTCGATGCCAGATCCATATTCAGTTCGAAAAAGTATAGTTTCCCACATTGCCAAATGATTTGTATGTCTGACTCTGACAAAGCTTCTATTCCGTTAAATATACTTTTGTTTATTGTTCTCGAACCAAGGCTGCCACCTACAACCAGAATCGTTTTTTTATTCGGGTCGAGGTTAAACTCTGTATAGGCATCTTCTTTCGTTATATTCGATGATAATAATTCTTCACGACAAGGGTTGCCAGTCATCACTATTTTATCTTTCGGAAAGAATCTTTCCATATTTTCGTAGGCAACACAGATACTGGAAGCCTTCTTGCCTAAAAACTTGTTTGTAATTCCGGCATACGAATTTTGCTCTTGGATGAGGGTAGGGATACCAAGTTTACTTGCCTTATACAACGTTGGGCCACTGGCATATCCTCCCACGCCAATCACGATATCGGGCTTAAATCCTTTTATGATTTTGCTGGCCCGATTGAGGCTTTTCTGAAATTTCCAGATTGTAGAAAATATCTTAATCGGATTTTTTCTGCTAATCCCGACTACATTTAACCCTTCTATTTTGTATCCTGCGTTTGGAACTTTTTCCATTTCCATGCGTCCTTCGGCTCCCACAAAAAGTATTTCGGAGTCAGCGTAACGTTTTTTGATGGTGTTAGCAATAGCTATTGCCGGAAATATATGACCTCCTGTTCCACCTCCGCTAATAATAACTCTCAGATTTTTCATTGTTCTTCTGTATCTTTTACATAGGGTTCAAAATCTATATTGGCAATGCTTTCGTCCACATCTTCATGATCTGAATCGTTGAGTCGGGATGAGCATGCCAGGATAATGCCAAAATAGGCACATGTGATAATGGTAGACGTTCCACCCCGGCTTACCAGAGGCAGAGGTTGTCCTGTAACAGGAATCAAATTGACGGCTACGGCCATATTAGCCAAAGCCTGTATTGTGAGTATAAGTGCAGACCCGAGTATAAGATATCTCGGGAACTTCTTTTCGCATTTTGAAGCCAGAACGCCACACCTGAACATCAGAGCTACATATAAAAGCAAGACGAATAGCCCCCCAAGCAGTCCTGTTTCTTCAAGGATGATGGCAAAGATAAAGTCGGAATAGGCTTGTGGAAGAAAGTCTCGTTCAACACCGCTTCCCGGCAAACCGATTATACCGCCGTTAGCTATAGCTATCTTGGCATGCGATACCTGGTAATTGTCGTCAGTTATTTTATAAGCAATAGTTCCGTCGGCGTTCCTCATCTCTTTATCTTCTTCCGAGTGCCTTTCTATACGGTTTTTCCATGTAGCCAAACGTCCCGGTAAATACTCTTTTGCAAAAGAGTCGGGTAGGAGCGTAAGGCTGCCTAGCAAAATAGCTACAGCAGCAAGCCCAACAAAAGCAATCAATCCTAACTTTCTGAGGCTGACCTGTCCGATAAACATAAGCATAAAGCATACGCCAAAAAGGAGACATGCCGTAGATAAGTTTTCGGGTGCAATAAGTAAGCATAGAGCTCCAATACCAATAATAAGAGTCTTGAATATCCAACCTTCATTATCAGGCTTCATCTTACTTAAAAAGAAGGAGACAAAGCCGATTGCTGAAATTTTAGCAAACTCGGAAGGTTGTATCGTAAATGCTCCGATACCCAGCCAGCGTTGTGCCCCATTTACATCTTGCCCCATAAACATGGTGACAACAAGCAGAACAGCAGATAGCGGTATTCCCAATAGTAATACTGAGAAATATTTGCTGGGAACCCTCTGCAAAAACATGACGAGGGCAAAACCAATAAGCAGGAATGCCGCATGTCGCAGAATCGGTGCCCAGTGGCTATGTTGACGGTAGGCAATTGTACTTGTAGCACTAAATACTTCAAGCAAAGAGATAATACACAGTGCGATAAATATACACCATATAACTTTATCTCCTTTGAATGCCCGCCCTAAAAAATTGAATTCCATTTTTTGATTACAGTTTTCTGACGTATTCTTTAAACTGATCACCTCTATCCTCATAATTCTGGAAGAGGTCGAAACTGGCGCAGCAAGGCGATAGTAAAACCGTATCTCCTTCTTGAGCCAATGCGTAAGATTTTTCTACTGCATCCTTCATTGATGAGGTATCTACAATATTGTCTATTTTACCATCAAAGAATTTATGCAGCTTACTGTTGTCAACTCCGAGGAAAACCAAAGCGCGAACTTTATCTTTAACCAATTGTTCGATCTCTGTATAATCATTCCCCTTATCTGTTCCTCCTAAAATAAGGACAACCTTCGTTTTCATGCTTTGTAAAGCATACCAGCACGAATTAACATTAGTCGCCTTGGAGTCGTTTATAAACTGTATACCTCTCACTTTGGCCACTTTTTCAAGGCGATGTTCTACTCCCTGAAAATCACTAAGTGAGTGGCGCAGGTTTTCATCGGTTATATCCAGCAACTTTGCCGTGATACCTGATGCAAGCGAGTTATACAGGTTATGTGTTCCTTCGAGTGCTAGTAAATCTTCTTTCATAATGAAAATCGATTTAGGAGTATCTATTTTTATTTCATTGTTTTCAGGGTATGCAATAGCATTACCCACTTTGTGGTCGGCAAATGTATATTGTTTGCCTTTCGATATCAGCTTTTGTATTTCTTTGCTTACAATCGGGTCTTCTTCCCAAAATATAAAAGCATCTTCTTCCGTCTGGTTTTGTACAATACGCATTTTGGCATCAACATACTTTTGCATATCATGATCGTATCTGTCGAGATGATCGGGGGTGATATTTAAAAGAATGGCGATATCTGCCTTAAACGAGTACATGTTTTCCAACTGGAAACTACTTAGTTCCAATACATAATAGTCGAAATTATCTTCTGCTACCTGACGGGCAAAACTTCTTCCGATGTTTCCTCCAAGACCTACATTTAGTCCTGCTGACTTCAGTATATGGTAGATGAGGCTGGTAGTGGTTGTCTTCCCATTACTGCCTGTAATACAGATCATTTTTGCGGATGTGTAGCGTTTGGCAAATTCCATCTCCGATAGGATAGGAATTCCCTTCTCTGCTGCTTTGTGAACAAGAGGTGCATAATTAGGAATGCCCGGGCTTTTGATGATCTCGGTTGCAGCCAGTATGAGGTCTTCGGTATGTCCTTTCTCCTCGTAAGGTATGCCATACTGATCGAGTTCGGCTTTGTACTGGTCTTTTAACGGCCCGCTGTCAGACAAAAAAACATCAAATCCTTTTGCTTGTGCCAGTATAGCCGAGCCTACGCCGCTCTCTCCTCCTCCTAATATGATAATCTTGTTCATCATTTATTTTTATCGCATTTTTAATGTTGCCAATGTAAGTACTGCCAGAATAATTCCAATAATCCAAAAACGCACTACAATCTTCGACTCGGGTATAGGTCCTATTGGTTTTTGAAACAAGGCTTGTATTCCCGAATTTCCTGCTTTCTGAAAATGATGGTGCAAAGGAGTCATTTTGAAAACACGTCTGCCTTCTCCGTATTTTTTCTTTGTGAATTTGAAGAATGCCACTTGCATCATTACCGAAATACTCTCAACAAAGAATATTCCGCAGAGAATAGGGAGTAATAATTCTTTGTGAATAACAACGGCAAAAACGCCGATAATTCCCCCTAATGTCAGACTACCCGTATCTCCCATGAAAACCTGTGCCGGGAAGGCGTTATACCAAAGGAATCCAATTGTAGCCCCGATAAATGCAGCGGCAAATATTACGAGTTCCTGACTGCCGGGTATAAACATAATATTAAGGTAAGAGGCAAACTCCATGTGTCCGGATACATACGCGAGTATGCCGAGTGTTACCCCGATAATGGCCGAGCTTCCGGCTGCTAACCCATCCAGTCCGTCGGTAAGGTTGGCTCCATTGGATACGGCAGTTACAATAAAAATAACGATGAACACAAACAGTATCCATGCTGCCGGTTCGGCATATTCTCCCATAAAGCCAACAAGATCCTCGTAGTCGAGGTTGTTATTTTTCATAAATGGGATTGTTGTCTGAGTGGATTTTACTCCTTCAGCTACATAGCTTACACGCTCTATTACATTGTCCTGATTACGGTATTCTATATTCTCACGGATGATTATATCGGGACTCAGGTATATTGTCAGACCCACTATCAATCCCAGTCCGACCTGTGCCACTATTTTAAATTTACCTTGTAACCCTTCTTTATCTTTTTTGAAAACTTTTATATAGTCGTCCAGAAAGCCCAGTGCACCAAGCCATATTGTTGTGATCAACATGAGAATAATATATACATTGTCTATTCGGGCAAAAAGTAGTACAGGTGTTAGTATTGCTATAATAATGATAACACCGCCCATGGTAGGGGTTCCTTTTTTACTTAGTTGTCCTTCAAGACCAAGATTACGGACTGTTTCACCTATTTGCAGCTTTTGCAATTTGTCGATGATCCGTCTTCCTATAATCGTAGAAATCAGCAAGGAGAATATTACAGCCATGGCTGCCCTGAATGAGACATAGCGAAACATCCCTGCTCCCGGGAAATCTAATTTGTCTAAGTAATCGAATAAATAATATAGCATCTTGTCTTTCTTATTTTTCTAGTTATTCTCCAAAAATGTTCTTAACTATTTCTTTATCATCAAAATGATGTTTTACTCCTTTTACATCTTGATAATCTTCGTGCCCTTTTCCTGCAATGAGGATTACATCTCCTGCTTTAGCTAATGCACATGCTGTTTTTATGGCCTGTTCACGTTCTACAATCAGAAGTGCTTTTTTCAATTGTTCGCTGTTTAGCCCATCTGCCATATCATTGATTATAGCTTGCGGCTCTTCGTAGCGAGGGTTGTCGGAAGTAAGTATAACCTGATCGCTCAAACGCACAGCTTCGCGTGCCATGATCGGACGTTTTGTCTTATCCCTGTTTCCTCCGCAACCTACAACTGTTATTACACGGCCGTTTCCTTCCAATACCTCGTGTATTGCTTCCAATACATTGGTGAGAGCATCGGGCGTATGCGCATAGTCTACAATTGCAGTAAAGCCTTGAGATGAACGGATTGTCTCGAAGCGTCCTGATACCGGTTTCAGAGTACTAAGTACAAGCAGAGCTTCTTCCGAGCTTTGTCCTAACAATATGGTTGCCCCGTAAACAGCAAGCAGGTTGTATACATTAAATACTCCCACAAACTGTACTTGCAACTCTTTGCCATTGATTTCTATTGCAGTACCATCGAAGTGTTTTTCGATGATTCGTGCTTTGAAATCGGCTAAAGAATGAACAGAATAAGTACTTGTTTTAGCCTTTGTGTTTTGTAACATTACCAATCCGTTTTTATCATCGATATTGGTAAGAGCGAATGCTGTTTCCGGTAGTTGGTCGAAGAAAGCTTTCTTCGCTTTTAAGTATTCGCCCATTGTTTTATGGTAGTCCAAATGATCTTGTGTAAGGTTGGTAAATATTCCCCCTTCAAATTTTAGACCACTTATACGTTTCTGATGAATGGCGTGCGAGCTTACTTCCATAAAGGCATATTCGCACCCTGCATCTACCATATTTTTGAGCATTTCGTTCAACGAAATAGGGTCGGGGGTAGTATGTGTGGCATGATATACTTTGCCATCTATATAATTGGCTACGGTTGACAACAAGCCTACTTTATATCCCAACTTGCGGAACATCTCATAAAGTAGTGTGGCTGTTGTTGTTTTTCCGTTTGTGCCTGTCACACCTACCAGTTTCAGATTGTTTGACGGGTCGCCATACCAGTGTGTCGCTATCTTTCCGGCAGCATCGGCACTGTCTTTTACTTTTATATATGTGATGCCTTCATTAGAAGTATCTATTTTGCTTTCGTGAAGAATAACTTTAGCCCCTAGTTCCAAAGCGTTTTTTATATATAGATGACCATCCACCTGAACGCCTTTAAGAGCAATGAAAACCGATCCGGGAGTTGCCTTGCGGGAGTCTGTAAAAACTCCGGTTACATTTATATCCTGTTCTCCCTTTATTTCTATTACATCTATGTTTTTAAGTAAATCCTGCAACTTCATATCTGTATTTTTTTCGTTAATTTAATTCTATGGTTATGGTTGCTCCTTTCGTTGTTCTTGTTCCCGGAGCTATAGATTGCTGTTTCACTTTTCCTGCACCTATAAGGTTTACTTTCAGTCCTTCAATCTCTAATAAATATATGGCATCACGTGCGCCCATTCCTATGACGTTAGGGACTAATCCTTGCTTGATAGAAGAATTGCTTTGAAGAAGAATACCATTGATCGAAGAGTCTGTATTTACCCAGTCTACTTTATCTCCCGAATAGTTGTAATCTTGTTTTAATTTTTTCAAAACAATCTCTGTATTTTTGAACGAACCGCTTTTAACGATAGGTATAAGTGAGTTTACTGTATCTTTCTGAGCAAGGATAGGGGTTGCTACAGTATTTCGAGTATATATCCCTTCGGCAATGGTTTTGAATACCGCTCCCGGCATAAGTCCTCCCGATGGAATTCCCTGTGGTCTGCGTATACCTACAAAGCAAGTATATTTGGGATTGTCTGATGGGAAGTATCCGCAAAATGATACATAATACCCTTCGTATCCCCCTCTGGCTGCAATCATCGCTGTTCCTGTTTTTCCTGAGATAGGAAACATTTCCGATTCAATGGTTTTTCCTGTACCATCGGTTACAACACCTCTTAGAATATCTTGCACCTCTTTGAGGGTCTTTTCGGAACATAATGAAGGATTTATAATCTCGGTTTCAAATTCTTCTTCTATTTTTCCGTCTCTCATGAAGGCTTTGGTGAGAAACGGCTTGATCATCTTCCCTTTATTTGCAATACCATTATAAAACATTAGCATGTAAATAGGTGGTACCTGTGTCTCATAGCCGAATGACATCCATGGCAATGTTGTTTTAGACCATGGGTTTGATTTATCATCGGGGAAGCGAATGACAGAAGTTCCTTCTTTTCCTTGCAGTGGAACATCCCATTCTATTTTTTTTGTAAGCCCCAGATCATGGATGCGCTGTACATATTTTTGAGGGTTATTCTCATAACCTTTTAATATCATTTTTGCGATAGCAACGTTCAGCGAAGAGTACATTCCTCTCGCCACTGTTACATAGCCTTTGTCTTGTCCTTTACGCCAGTCATGGTCTTTTACGATGCGTCCCTTATATTCGAACAATCCGTTGCCGACAAAGATTTCTTCATCGGGGGTAACTACTCCGTCTTCGAGGGCAATCATCAGTGACACTGTCTTGAAGGTAGACCCCGGCTCGGACATGTACGAAAAAGCATTTGGATTACCTTCGGCATAAACACCGGGCGACATGCGGTCGAGATTGGTTATGGCTTTTATCTCCCCTGTAGCCACTTCCATTACAATAGCACATCCGGATTCGGCATTGGTCTCTACCAGTTTGTTGTAGAGAGCTTTCTCTGCTAAGTCTTGGACATCTACATTCAAAGTGGTTTTTATATCCCATCCATCGGTTGGCTCGTTCAATACAACGTCTATCCAGCGACCCTGTACACGTTGGCGTGTTTTCAGACCCGGAATTCCTTTTAGTACAGAGTCGTATTTTAGTTCCAGGCCACTGGCTCCTCCTGCGTCAAAGTCTTTGTATATAGATCCTACAGTTCTTCCGGCAAGGCGACCAAAAGGTTTTAAACGCATTGTTTTTTCTTCTGTAAACAAGCCGCTCCTATTGCTTCTCTGACTAAAAAATGGGTAGGTGAGAACTTCTTTCAGGTCTATATAGTTTATATCGGGGCGAATAATGCGCACATAGCGGCTGCGAACCTTTACTTTTTGGTTTGAACCGCTCTCCCTATTCCTTTCTATTTGGGCGAGCTCTTTACGGCTCAAGTCCCATCCGTCTAATATTACTCTTTTGTACTGGGCTGCACTTCTGTCGGGAAACTTCTTCGCTAGTGCTTGTGACAGAGGTGTAACGTATTTCATTAATGTATCTTTCTTTATGCCATCGGCCATAAAGTCGACATATACTCCGTAGAGGGGTTCGCTTGTTGCCAGCAGGCGTCCGTCGTCGGCATAAATATTACCTCTGTTGGGGCGTATTTCTCTATCTTTTTTTACGGTTTCTTGTATGCCTAGTTCGCGCCACATGGGGCCTTCTACATACTTTATATTGAATATACATATTAGAATTGCAATAAATATCAGGGACATAATAAGTGCAATCCACCCATATCGGCTGATCGCTATATTCTTTGATGTTCCTTCAGATTTTTTCGCCATCTTCTATTCTTTCTTGCTATTTATTTCTTTCCCAGTTTATATATTGGGTCTTTTGTTTGTTTCAGATCAACACCGTTTTTCTGAACCATATCTTCTACTTTCGATTCGCGGCTTACACCCATCAGCTCTGCCGATATGGTGAGAGACTCATACTTCGCATCTTTTAGTTCGCGCTGAAGAGATTCTATTTTCGCCATTTTCTCGATACAGCTATACCTATTGCTGATGTACAGCACAATGATAACGAAGACCGTGATGATAAAACGTGCGTTTTTCCAAAAGAAATCCTCGGTGAGAACAGTCCCCCCAAGAATGTACATAATCTTCTTTTTTATATCTTTTACTGTCATATCAAACTTTTTCAGCAACTCTTAGTTTAGCACTCCTTGATCGGGGGTTGCGTTCTTCCTCGTCCTTCGATGGAGTGATTACTTTATTGTTTATCAGCTTGAACGGAGTTTCGAAGTTCCCAAAGAAGTCTTTTTCTACTTTGCCTTCAAAATTTCCTGTCTTAAAGAAGTTTTTGACGATACGGTCTTCGAGCGAATGGTATGTAATGACTGACAACCGTCCCCCCGGTTTTAGTATGTCAAGAGCCTGCTCCAACATCTCCTTCAATACTTCCATCTCTTCATTTACTTCTATGCGAAGAGCCTGAAATGCCTGAGCCAGTATCTTTTTCTCTTTTTCTCCTCTTCCTACAAATGAATTGAGTGTTGCAAGCAAATCACTTGTTTTCTTGTAAGGTTTTTCTTTTCTTGTTTTCACAATCACGGAAGCAATCCGCCGCGATTGTTTTAGTTCACCATACAGGTAGAAAACATCTGCCAGCTTTTCCTCTGTGTATGTATTTAGTATCTGCGCAGCCGTTTTTCCTCCCTTGCGATTCATGCGCATATCCAAGTCACTGTCTTCGAAACGGAAAGAGAATCCTCTGTCTTCGGCATCGAAGTGATGTGACGAAACGCCCAAATCAGCCAGTATAGCATCTACACCGTCTACATTATGATACTTGATGAAATTTTTAAGATATCGGAAATTGCTGCGGATGAAAGTGAACTTACTGCTAGCTTCAATGTTGTTTATCGCATCTTCATCCTGATCGAAGGCATAGAGATGCCCTTTGTCTCCGAGACGTGATAGTATTTCTCTCGAGTGTCCGCCACCGCCAAATGTAACATCGACGCAAATACTATCAGGGTGAAGATTCATCCCGTCAATACTCTCGTGAAGCAAAACCGGTATGTGATATGCATCGGCCATGATTAGTCGTTTTGTGAGCTGTTATTCATTAATGTCTGAATGCGAGCACTGAATTCCTCGGCAGGTATCAGCGTTTTATCCAGAGCATCGTTTGTCCAAATTTCGATTGTATTGTCTACTCCTAAGAATCTTACGTCTGTAATAATGCCCACCATCTGACAGTATCTTTTGGGTATAAGGATACGTCCGTTAGTGTCCATCTCGAGGCGTTCGGCGTCAACAACAAATTGACGAAACAACGCTTGCTGCTCCATGTCCCACCTGTTGAGGCGTGAGCGTAATTTCGCAACTTCCTCTTCCCATACTACCAGCGGGTAGAGAACGAGGCAGTTCTGAAATAGATCTTTTCTGAGTATCAATGTGTTCTGGTCGCAAGATTGCAATATCTTACGAAAAGAAGCAGGTACAAAAAGACGTGCTTTCGCGTCTATTTTTGCTTCGATATTTCCCAAAAACTGTAACATTAATACTTTGAATTTTAACAATATACAATATTCGACGTAAAGATATAAAATTTATACACTTTTCCCCACCTTTCCCCACTTAAAATGTATGAAAAAGTTTTCAACATGAAATGAACAGGTTATAAACACAATATTAATAATGGGAGATAAGAATATGTTTGTTGATTATTAGGTATTTATATACAAATAAGTCCTGCCTTGTTAATAACTAAGACAGGACTTATTAATATGTCTGTTAATAAATTAGCTAAGGATGGATATACATTCTTCGAGGGTCAATGATTTCTGTTCGCCGGAAGTCATATCTTTCAGTGTGATTTTGTTTTCATTTATCTCATTTTCACCAACTATAGCTACATAAGGAATCTTGTTGGAATCGGCATACGACATTTGCTTTTTCATCTTTGCCGATTCGGGGAATATCTCTGTAGAGATTCCTTCCTGACGCATTTTTAAGATCAGAGGCAATATGTGAGCTTCTTCTTTTTCGCCAAAGTTGACAAACAAAACCTGTGTGTTCTGTATAGAATCTTTTGGGTATAAATCGAGTTGATTCAATACATCGAATATGCGGTCTGCTCCGAAGGAAATACCCACGCCCGAAACGCCCGACAATCCGAAAATACCTGTCAGGTTATCATAGCGTCCTCCTCCGGTGATGCTGCCTATTTGCACATCAAGAGCTTTTACTTCGATGATAGCACCCGTGTAGTAATTCAATCCTCTGGCAAGAGTAAGGTCGAGCTCAAGCTCGCAACGGATTCCTACAATTTTTAGTTTGTTGAGTATATATTCAAGTTCGTTAACGCCCTGTATTCCGGTCTCAGAATCTTTGAGAACTGTTTTCAAGGTGTTCAATTTCTCTTCGTTTGTCCCTTGTAAAAGGATAATAGGTTGAAGTTGCTCGATCGCTTTTTGTGGGATACCCTTCGAAGCAAGTTCTTCGTTTACCTTTTCCAGGCCTATTTTATCGAGTTTGTCGATAGCAACAGTAATGTCTGTAATTTTTTCTGCCTCTCCAATAATCTCAGCAATACCTGACAGTATCTTGCGGTTGTTGAGTTTGATGCTCACCCGAATGCCGAAACGGCTGAATACTTCATCTGCTATTTGAATCAACTCTACTTCGTTGATAAGGGAATCGGAGCCAACGATGTCAGCATCGCACTGGAAGAATTCGCGGTAACGTCCTTTTTGTGGTCGGTCGGCACGCCAAACGGGTTGTATCTGATAACGTTTGAAAGGGAATGTTATTTCGTTTCGGTGCATTACAACATAGCGTGCAAATGGCACAGTGAGGTCGTAACGAAGTCCTTTCTCGCTTATTTTAGTTGCAAGGCGGGTAGAGTTTTTCTCCAACAATTCTTCATTGGATAAATCTTTCAGGTAATCGCCCGAATTGAGTATCTTGAATAGAAGCTTATCTCCCTCTTCTCCGTATTTTCCCATCAGTGTTGATAGGTTTTCCATTGCCGGAGTTTCTATCTGACGAAAGCCATAGAGTTTGAAAACTTCACGGATAGTGTCGAAAATATAGTTACGCTTCGCCATTTCTTCCGGCGAAAAATCTCTTGTTCCTTTAGGAATTGAAGGTTGTGACATTACTTATCGATTAAAAATATTCAGGATGCAAAGGTAAAAAGAAGTTGTGAGTAAAAGGTCAGGGGCATGAGATATTTAATGTCAGAGCGTAATTTTCAGCGTTATGATAATTGTCGTATTATTTATTAATGACGTAATTGTCTTATATATGATGGCTTTTAGTCATTGTTTGGTTATGATGAAAAGTGACAATATAAAAAGTGCTGAAAACTGTCACCTTTACATACGCTTCGCTCCTGTGACTGCTGGTTGTCACTTTTAATAATTTGGAGTTGGATATATGAGAGAGTCTGTGCTGCTTCTTTGTGGTCGTTCTGCTAATTTTATTGATTTATTTCCCTTATTTTTGTAATCACATATTATTTTATTTATACAAATTATGAAACATATTATATTTTCAATTCTATCTATCAGTTTATTGTTAAGTGCTTGTTCGGGTAAAAAACAAGAAAGTGCAGAGGTACAAACGCTTACGGTGGGGGTAATGTCTTCGATGGATTATCTTCCTCTTGCAGTAGCTCAGCGTGAAGGTTATTTTGCAAAACATGGTGTAGATGTAAAAATTCAAAAATTTATGTCTGCCAATGAACGAGATATGGCTTTTCAGAGCGGAACTGTAGACGGAGGAGTAACCGATTATACCAGTGCAGCATTGCTAGCTTCGGGTGGGTTTGATATGAAGCTTACTTCTAAATGTCAAGCACCTTTTTATATTGTAGCCGGTGCGCAGTCGGGGATAAAGAACTTGTCGGAGCTGAAAGGCAAGAAGATAGCCGTTTCTCAAAACACAGTGATCGATTTCTGTGTAGATATGGCTTTGGCTAGTGTAGGCCTTACTCCTAATGATGTAGAGAAAGTGGAGATAAATAAAATTCCGACTCGCTTCGAGATGTTGCGGAATAATAAAATAGATGCTACGGGATTACCTAATCCGTTTGCCCTGATCGCCGCAAGCGAAGGTTGCAAGCTGCTTGTATCTATGGATAGCCTGAAATATACTGTTACAGGTATTGTCTTTTCACAGAAGGTGATAGACACGAAGAGTGAGGCTATTAAGAAAATGTATGCCGCTTACAATGATGGTGTGGCTTATCTTAACTCACATACTGTAGCAGATATAAAAGATATATTGGTAAAAGAGCTTCAGTTTCCTGAGCCTGTTGCAGAGAAGGTCACTCTACCTGCTTATACCGATGCTCAGCCTGTAACTGTTGCAGACAAAGATATACAACAAGTGATAAGCTGGCTTGGAGGCAAAAATCTGCTTAAAGCTGATTTCAAAGTTGAGAATCTTATAAATGATCAACTGACTAAATAATAGAGATGCTGTCGATCGAAAACCTGGAGGTAAAATACGGAAATACTGTAGCTTTGAATGATTTCTCCCTGACTATAAAAAAGGGGGAAATATATTCTCTTATAGGCCCTTCGGGATGCGGCAAGTCTACTTTATTGAAGGTGCTTTGCGGGATCATAAGAAATTATAGCGGACATATTGCTTTTAATGGGAGAGCGTTTACACCCAGAGAAGTATCTATCGGATATGTACCACAACACTATGGTTTGTTGGAATGGAAGACTGTGAAAGAAAACATTTTCCTCTCTTATAAGCTCAATAGCACTAAGGTGTTAAGAGAGGCAGAAGTTTCAGAGATTATCAACTCGTTAGAGATTGATGATATTCAAAACCGCTATCCTTCGCAATTGAGTGGGGGGCAGAAACAACGTGTGGCTCTGGCTCGTGCCTTTATTTCTCAGCCCGATATTCTTTTGATGGACGAACCGTTTTCATCATTAGATACATTTACTTCCGAAGCATCGCAACGGCTTTTTCTGCGCCTGTGGGAGAAATACAAAGTAACCACTCTTTTTATTACACATAATATACATGAGGCTGTATCTATTGGTGAGCATATTATTGTAATGAGTAAATCGCCGGGAAGGATTATTCATCAGGTAGAAAACCCCTTGTTCAACGTATCTGAGTACCAAGAGGAAAAGTTGAGGTTTGTGGCATCTATTATCAATAAAATAGGGTACTGATGACAAAACGTAGAAAACATATTTGCAATTATTTCGGCTACATAATAGGTGGCTTTATCCTGTTTAATGTTATATGGTATATTCTTGCTGCCGGTCTTAGCCTGAAGGCACTGCCTTTCCCTACAGAGGTTTATGGTGGATACTCCAAAGCTTTCGAAAACGGGATATTAGACCACACATTCGCCAGCTTGCGACGGATAGCATATAGCATAGGTATATCTTTGGGGATAGCTTTAGTATTAGGTGTATGGATGGGATATAGTAAGAGGGTGAATAGTCTGTTGGGTCCTATGATTTATTTTTCTTATCCTATTCCTAAATTAGCTCTTTTACCTATCATCATGGTATTATTCGATTTGGGCGAAACATCAAAGATTGTTATTGTTATATTGATAGTCGTTTTTCAGTTGATCATAACGATACGTGATGCTGTAAAAAATATATCGAAAGAAAATTACTATGTTCTTATTTCATTTGGGGCAACGGGCTTACAAAAAATGAGACATATTACCTTGCCTGCTATTTTGCCCGAAGTCTTTTCTTCGCTTCGTGTGGCATTGGGTATCGCAACATCGGCCTTATTCTTTATTGAAACATTCGGAACGGATAAAGGATTGGGATTTTACATTACCGATTCCCAAATGCGTGTGGATTACGTCCAAATGTATTTTGGTATAATTGTTCTTTCTCTGATCGGTTTTATCTTATTCCTGATCGTCGATCTGCTCGATAGTATATTGTGTAAGTGGAAGAATATATGATTGTTATCTTCTCCAGAATGCAGGCATAAATAAAGAAAGTACAGTAAATAGCTCTAAACGTCCTGTTAGCATAAGGAAGCTGAGATACCATTTCGACTCGGTTGGCACTTCCGAGAAACTACCTGTATTGCCTATCTCTGCCAATCCGCCACCCACGTTTCCGAGGCATGAAACTGCTGCTCCGAGAGCATTCTCGAATTGCATTCCCGATAAGGACAAAAGTAAACAGCTGAAAATAAGGATGGCAAGGTATAAGAAGATAAAAGCCAAGACCTTGGTTACTACGTCTATCGAAATCACATGGTTATTCAATCGAATAGGGAGTATCGCATTGGGGTGTACCTGACGTTTAAACTCATTGATCGAATTCTTGAACAAGATAATGATCCTCACTATCTTGATACCTCCCGCTGTAGATCCGGCACATGCTCCGAACACCATAAAGATGACAACTAAGAACTGATAGAAAGAACCCCAACTTATTATATTGTCAGTAGAGAAGCAGGTGGTGGTAAGCATCGATACTACCTGAAACAATGATGTGCGGAAGGCTTTTTCTACTCCTTCTATCTTGCCCGAACAGTAAAGCCCGATGGCAATAATGACAACAAAGAGAATGATAATTGATACATACCATTTAAATTCTTCATTCTGATACAACTTTTTAGCACTGCCTTTCATAAAGAAGTAGATCAGCGTAAAGTTTATTCCACCGATGAACATAAAGAGGGTAATGACATATTCTATATAGGCTGAATTCCAATGGGCGATACTGTCTTGCTTTGTCGAAAATCCGGCAGTGGATATCGTTGTAAAAGCATGGCAAACAGCGTCGAATAAGCTCATTGGCCCTATCCAAAGCAGTATGATAAGAATTCCTGTGAGGAATATATAAACGAGCCATAGGCGTTTGGCTATTTGTGATATGCGGGGGCGAAAACGATCGTAGCCTATCCCTGTGACTTCGGCATCGTACATTACAGATGCATTACCTCCCATGGGTAGAATCGTGGCCACGAACAATACGATTCCTAATCCTCCCATCCATTGGGTTATACTCCGCCAGAAGAGAAGTCCCTTGGGCATACTCTCTATGTCGTTTAGGATGGTTGCACCGGTTGCTGTTAGTCCCGAAATGGTTTCGAAATAGGCATTACTGACGCTGGGTATCGAGTTGCTCAGATAATAAGGAAGCATACCGAATGCAGATAGTACGATCCACGAAATAGCCACCATAAAGAAGCTCTCTCGTTTTCCGATCGGTTTTGGGAAATCTTCGGTTCCTACCAATCGGATTAAAGCTCCTGCAAAGAATGTTATTGTAGAGCTTATGAGCATTGCATCGCCGGCCGCTTCGTGTAAGTAAAATGAAACAATGGTAGCACTCATCATGAATAGCGATTCGATGACAAGCAAAAATCCAATTGTTTTTAGTACAAACCGGTAATTAAAATTGCTCATGGACTTTTTTCCTGTTAATGGAACATTTTCTCGGCATCACGTAGGGTGTCATCCAAACAGAAAACGACCACATGATCGTAAGGCTCTATCAAAGTATCTCCATCGATCATCATCGGTTCTCCATTGCGTATCAATCCGCCCAAAGTAACATTCTTGGGTAGAGTTAGCTTTTTTACCTCCTTCTTGGTTACATAAGAGTTTGGCCGAGCTATAATCTCCGCTACGTCTGCATTGGCGATTGTTAATGACTTTACGTTAGATACGTCTGCACTGAGCAGAAATCTGTATATGTTGCTTACTGTTATTAGTTTCTTATTTATAATAGAGCCGATATCCAGATTCTCAGCCATCGACATATAGTCCATATTTTCAACTTCGGCTACAGTCTTGCGTACTCCAAAGCGTTTGGCAGCCATACATGCGAGAATGTTTGCCTCCGAGTTTCCGGTTACAGCCACAAATGCGTCTATATCCTTGATTCCCTCTTGCAAAAGGAACTCAGCATTACGGCCGTCATTATGAAACACGGTTACATTCTTTGGCAGCTTTTCTAAAAGTTGGTAGCTTTTCTCTTTATCGGATTCTAATAGTTTGATGTTTGTATTGTCGGGCAAATACTGGCAGGTACGGATAGCTATACGGCTTCCACCCATTATCATAATGTTTTTAACCTCAAAACTGGCTTTGCCTGCTATTACGGGCAGTTCGTTCACGTTTTCTTTTGTTGCAGTAAAGAATACGATGTCGCCCGCTAAAACCATATCCTTTCCTGTAGGAATGATAGTTACATTCTTTCGTTTAATGGCAACGATGTGGAATTTTTTGTCTTTGCTGCTTAAATCGAAGAGGTATTTATTTACCAACTCCGAGTTTTCTCTTATCTTGATTCCGGCGAGTAATATATTGCCATCGCAAAGTTCTATCCATTGGCGTACCCACGGACGTTTTAAGGCTGATACTATTTCTTTTGCCGCAAGCATTTCGGGATAAACCATAGAGTTGATCCCTAGCTTTTCAAAAAACTCTTTATTCTTGGGTAAGAGGTATTCGTAATTATCGATGCGAGCAAAGGTTTTTTTTGCTCCCATATTCGCAGCCAATAAGCAGGCTGTTATGTTTGTAGATTCGTCAGGGGTGACACCAATAAAGAAATCCGCTTCTTTTATATCCACCTCCATCAAATCTTTTAGGGAAGTACAAGACCCGGTCATCGTCATTATTTCAAGATTAGAGCCAAGGAAGTTGAGCTTCTCTTTATCAGCGTCCATGAGTACAACGTCTTGGTTTTCTGCTGATAATAGTTTTGCTAAATGTGTTCCTACAGCACCTGCACCTGCAATTACAATTCTCATCGACTCTTACTTATATATTTTTTCTTCTATATTATTAGGGCTTATTTGTTTATGCAAGATAGACTGCATTCGTTTTACCAATCCTTGTATGTCAAGCTCACATAGTTTTTTCAGGTCAGCAACCGAACCGTGTGTTACAAATTTATCTTGTATGCCTGCACGCACTACATTTATGTTCAGATAGTTATTGTCAGCAAAGTATTCTAAAACAGCACTACCGAATCCTCCGTTGATAACACCGTTTTCGATCGTCAGTACATGGGTAAAATTCTCTGCCACCTCTTTTAAGATTGCAGTATCCAAAGGTTTAAGGAATATCATGTCGTAATGTGCGATAGAATAGCCTTCGTCTTCAACGATGTGGATAGCTTCACGTGCAGTATTTCCTATTGCGCCTATTGATAAAACGGCAAGATCTTTACCATCTTTCAACTTGCGTCCTTTTCCTATTTCCAGCTTTTGCATTTCGCATTCCCAATCTTTCAGTATACCCTGTCCTCTTGGGTATCGGATCACAAATGGGCCTTCGTTACCGTAAGCAGCAGTATACATCAAGTGGCGCAAATAATGCTCGTCGAAAGGAGCGGCGATAGTCAGGTTCGGGACACAGCGCATATAAGCAAGATCGAATGCTCCATGGTGTGTTGGCCCGTCTTCTCCTACCAATCCTGCTCGGTCGAGGCACATAATTACATGCAGTTTTTGAAGTGCTACATCATGTATGACCTGATCGTAAGCTCGTTGCATAAATGATGAGTAGATATTACAGAACGGTAATAGTCCTTCTTTTGCCAATCCGGCCGAATAGGTGACAGCATGTGCTTCGGCAATACCTACATCGAATGCCCTGTCCGGGAATTCTTTCATCATATAGGTCATAGACGATCCGGTAGGCATAGCAGGTGTAATACCTACAACGCGTTTATCTTTCTTAGCCAGTTCTACAAGCGTATGTCCAAAAACGTCCTGAAAGAGTTGTGGCTGATCTTTAGACTTTGTCACAATACGTTCTCCGGTTTCTTTGTCAAACTTACCCGGAGCATGCCATACTGTAGCCGAAACTTCTGCCGGCTTAAATCCTTTTCCTTTAATAGTGTGGATATGTAGAATCTTAGGCCCTTTCATATCCTTTATATTTTGTAGTATCCGAATTAGGTTTGGTAAATCGTGTCCATCGATAGGGCCAAAATATCGTATATTAAAGCCTTCAAACATGTTTTGTTGTTTGGTCAACAGTGATTTCAAGCTATTGTTGAAACGAAGGATAAGATTTTTACCTTGTTCGGTGATAAGGTTTCCTTTCTTGAACTTTTGATAAACATCATTCCTTACCCTGTTATAGGTGGGCGAGGTAGTCATTTTTACCAAATAATCGCGCATACCCCCAACATTATCATCTATAGCCATATCATTATCATTGAGTATGATAAGGATATCATTTGGTTGAGAGCTTGCATTGTTGAGAGCTTCATAAGCTAATCCTCCGGTCATTGATCCATCACCTATTACGGCTACCACATGCCTCTTCTCATGTTTGAGAGAGGAAGCGACAGCCATACCTAGTGCTGCCGAAATTGAATTTGAAGCATGTCCTGCAATAAAGGCATCGTATTCGCTTTCTTTTGGATTTGGAAACCCTGAAAGACCACCAAATTTACGATTTGTATGAAACAGGTCTCTTCTGCCTGTCAGTATTTTGTGGCTATATGCTTGGTGACCCACATCCCATACAATGCGGTCGTAAGGTGTGTTGTATATGTAATGCAGAGCCACAGTAAGCTCTACTGTACCCAGACTGGAGCCAAAATGTCCGGGATTTTTGCTTAGTTGATCAATAAGAAAACTTCTAAGTTCAGTACATAGAGACTCAAGCTCCTCGATGCTTAGATTTTTAAGGTCAGAGGGAGAGTTTATTGTCTGTAATACTGATATATTGTTGTTTTGTTCGTCCATAAAAATTCTATTGGAATGAAGAAAAATCTTTATTACTATTGTAATAAACAAGCAAATATATAAAACAAAAGCTATTTAGAATAAGATATTCTCTTAAAAATAAGACAGGATTAGACCTAGTTATAATAATATAAACAAAAGAGATTGATTAATGTTCTTTGTAAATAGAATGTAAACAACCATGTAGTCCGTATTTGTTACTATTTATTAGGAGGATATGTAAAGTTAAAATGTTTCGATTTTTTTGATCAAAATTTGATTTTGGGACTTTCTCAGAAAATGAATCATTATTAATTCTCCAACTTTTTCTTTATAAGATTTACTTTTCCGCTGATGAAGTTTATATCGGTTTTATTTTTGGTGCAATTCAGCGACAATTCATAATTATGAATGGCCAAATTCCATTCCTCCATTTTTGCATAAAAGTGAGCCTTGGTGCTGAGATAGATAAATTCTGTTTCTTCGTTCATCATGCTTTCCATAGTAATTAGCTCAGGCAGCAGATCGTGCAGACTCTTAAAGTTACTTTCAGCAATAATTCTGTTTAGCTTTACTGAAATCGAATATGGTTCCATTTTTTCGAGTTGTTTATATAGATAAACAATCGTTCTCCAGTCTGTTTTTTCATACGATTCGGAAGAGCAATGCATGGATGAAATCAAAGCTTCTAAATAATATTTATCTAAAGTTTGCAAGTGCTTCTTTGCTGTTTCCAAGTAATAGAAACCTTCTTTTATTAAATCATTATTCCAAAGTGTTCTGTTCTGATTCTCCAATGATATCCACGTATCGTCCTCGGTTCGTGCAGGAAATCTTGAGGAGTTGAAAAACATACCTGCCAGGAGAGAATTGATTTCAGGGTTTTCGGGATGATACTGGTGTAATAATTTCCCTAACCTGATGGCTTCAAAGCACAAGTCTAAATTTATGGTTCCGGCTCTTTGCGAACTTTTATATCCTTCATTGTAGAGCAGGTATATAATCTTAAGCAGATGGCTTAATTCCTCAATGGTCTGAATCTGAAAATCATCGTAAATCTCTGAAAATTCTTTGATCGTTTCTTTACTCCTTAAAACAACTTTCTTGACGGTTTCTGTTTTAATGATCAGCGCATTGGCAATTTCCGAATAGTTGAATCCACAAAGGAAATAAAGTGAAATAATTAGCTTATTCCTTTCAGAGAAAGACGCTCTTGAAAAGTAAATCAATAATTTAAGTAAGCTGTCCTCTACTTCCTTTTCGGAGTATTCGTCACAGTCTTTTTCTGTGGATGCAAGGTAATTGAAGTGTGTTTGTGCGATGTTTGATTGCCGGATTTTATTCAGTAACTTGTTGTTTGCAACTCTATAAAGCCACGCAAAGGGATTCTCGGGAACTTCTCCAAACCTCCATGTATTTAGAGCTGTTTCGAAAGATTCTTGAACTGCGTCTAGTATATCCTCAATCTTATGATAGCCATACTTTTGAGATAAATAGGAAACCATCTTTCCATAATGTTCTCTGAAAAGATGGCTCGTAAGTGTTTTTATATTTTCATCAGTGTTGTTCTTCATCAGTGTTGATGATTCTACGGATTTCTAGGGTTGCTCCACGTTTCAGATCGGGACAGCCTTTTGCCAGTTCTTTTGCTTCGTCTAAAGAGTTGGCAAGGAGGAAATAATAGCCGCTCACACACTCTTTGGTTTCAACATAAGGACCGTCTGTAGCAATACCATCTTTCAAGGTAACACCAGCAGAATCGAGGGGATTTCCATCTTTAAAGTTCCCGTTTTCGACTAGCGTTTCTACCCATTTGATGTGTTCCTGAATGTTTGCTTGCATATCTTCTACGGACAGATCTCCATAATCTACATTTTCCCGAATTAGTAATAAAAATTCTTTCATTATTTTTTATTCTAAGTTAATAATTCTGTTATGTATTTATAAGACAATCGGGTTTTTAATTTCGGGACAAAGTATTTAGATTTTTTTCTGAGATTCCCTTTTTTTATTATCTATTGTTACCGGTAGGTGTAAATATAGGATGTTTTTTAATAAAAAAAGCACCGAATTTTAAAATTCGGTGCTTTTCGTATAAATGGATATTTAAGAATATTTTGGTTTTCGCCCACTCCGTCCTTTATTCTTATCAGAGTGTTTTGGTGAATTATAATCAGAGCTTTTTCGTGTTCCGATATCTGAGCGAGTGCTGAAGTTTTTACGGCCTCTATCTCCACCACGGTCTTTAGCGTTTCCGCCTCCACCACCTTGAGCTACCTCTACAGAAATACGTCGTCCGTTCTGTTCTTGTTTGCTCATGGATTTTATAACTTTTTGCGCATCTTTTTCAGGCACTTCGAAGAAAGAGAAGTTTTGCATTATATCAATCCGTCCGATATTTACCTTTTCCGGAACATAGTCGTTAACAAGTCCCATCAGCGTTGCCGGATTTACATTGTCGGTACGTCCTACATTAATAAACAAACGAGAGTACCCTCTTTCGGCAGAGCGTCCGCCGGAAGAACGATCCGAGCGGTCTGAGCGATCGGAACGATCTCTGTCTTTACGTTTAGGGAATGACTTATCATCGCGAGACGAACGTTCGGATGGTGATTCTATTTCTTGTGCATCGCGGTAGTAATCGATAAGACGATTGAACTCAAGTGCTACTACACGTTTGATGATATCTTCTTTTTCGAGCCAATCGAGTTTTCTGTAAACAGAAGGAAGTATGTTTGAGATTTCATCTTCATTTACTTTTACTTTCTCTATTCTGTCTACCAGACTGAATAACTGTTTTTCGCAAATAGCTTCGCCCGAAGGTATAGCTCCCTGCTCAAACTTTTTGTTGATTATTTTTTCAATCTCTCTTACTTTTCCTTTTTCTTTTACGTGGATAATTGCGATAGAAGTACCTGTTTTTCCGGCACGACCGGTACGTCCACTTCTATGAGTATATGACTCTATATCATCCGGCAAACCATAATTGATAACGTG
This sequence comes from Dysgonomonas sp., assembly GCF_035323175.1. Lineage (NCBI taxonomy): Bacteria > Pseudomonadati > Bacteroidota > Bacteroidia > Bacteroidales > Dysgonomonadaceae > Dysgonomonas > Dysgonomonas sp. The sequence goes on from NZ_DAOKYH010000006.1 coordinate 206,329, forward strand.
TGTCAAGCTATCTACATCCAGTCCTCTTGCTGCCACGTCTGTAGCTACAAGCAACTGTATGTTTTTTATGCGGAATTTTTGCATCACATAGTCACGCTGAGCTTGAGATAGATCTCCGTGCAGAGAGTCTGCATTATAACCATCTTGTATCAGCTTGTCGGCAATTTCTTGTGTCTCGCGACGGGTACGGCAAAATATAATTCCGTATATATTCGGATAATAGTCTGCTATGCGTTTTAATGCCAGATATTTATCTTTAGCATGAACAAGATAGTATACATGCTTCACGCTGTTCGAACCTTCGTTCTTTCTTCCGATAGTAATTTCTTTCGGGTTCTGCATGTATTTTTTTGTAATCTTAGCTATTTCTTTAGGCATAGTAGCCGAAAATAGTAGCATCAATCTCTCATCCGGCACTTTAGATAATATCTCGTCGATACTTTCCATGAATCCCATGTTAAGCATTTCGTCCGACTCATCGAGTACTACATATTTTACATTCGATAACTCTACTGTTCTACGGTTGATAAGGTCAATCAGTCGTCCCGGAGTAGCAACAATAATCTGTACGCCTCTCTTTAGTGATTTTATCTGACTCTCGATACTTGATCCTCCATATACGGGAAGAACTCTTAGGTTATCTATATATTTTGAATAATCGGATAAGTCTCCTGCTATTTGCAGACATAGTTCACGTGTAGGACAAAGGATAAGTGCCTGAGGAACGTTCTGGTTTGTATCTATTTTTTGTAATATAGGAAGACCAAAAGCTGCGGTCTTTCCTGTTCCGGTTTGCGCGAGCGCAATTACATCATTCGTTTCGCCAAGCAAATATGGAATCACTTCTTCTTGCACAGGCATTGGGCTCTCATAACCCATTTCTTCGATTGCTTTGCGAATATTCGCGGCAACCCCTAACTCTTCAAATGTTTTCATTAAAAATTTTCAAATATCTTTTGTGGTAAAAAGCCCTTCATTTTTTTTGACTTACTCCCACCCCAAAATTATTCGACATAAGAGAGCCTGTCAAAAGGACGCGCAAAGGTAGTAATTAGTTTTCAAGTTTTTACAATAATTGGGTAATAACTTTGTTTTAACTGTCTTATAAAGGCTAGATAGTGATATAAATAGAAGGTCTAAATTCGATATAATTTTGTAGTATAGCTCTCTTTTTGTTGGTTCGGATACGCCTGTGCATAAATATTTAACAAAACTAAAGCGGTTGTCAAATTAAAGAATAAAAATGCTATTTTTGTAGCTTGATGTAAAAAACACATTTTCAGAAACTATAAAATCGCATATCTATTAAATTTGAAATAATATGAAGAAATTTTTACTTTTCTCTTTTGCTTCTTGTGTCATGCTAAGTCCAATGGCTTTGTCGGCACAGAAAAAAACTTCGGCACAAAAGCAGCCTCTAAAAGCAGGTGTTGCAGCGGCCAAACCTGTTCTTAAGACAGAGATGGACTCATTGTCTTATATGTTTGGCGCCAGTCTTTACGAGCAAGGATTGTCTATGTATCTACGCCAACTTGGTGTGGTTGCCGATACTACAGGAGTGGAGTCTGCAATGAAGCGTGATTCTATTTTGAACGCTAATAAGAGTAACAGATCTGAGTTTATTGCAGGGTTAAAAGCAGGATTGGATGCTCCTGAGGCAAAAAATGCATACAACACAGGTCTTTCGGTAGGGGGGCAAATCCTGAAACAAATGATGCCGGGGCTTTTGCAGCAGATGTATGGTGAAGGGTATACAGAAAAGTTTAACAATGAGGCTTTTGTGTCAGCGATGTATACTGCTATGAGTGGCGGTACTTTTGATATAGAGAATCCGGCAGAAGCATTCAACGAAAAAATGCAGGATGCTCAAGCTAAGATGCAGGCAAAACAAGAAGAGGCACAGAAAGCTCAGTATGCCGATCAGATAGCTGAGGGCGATAAGTTTATGGAAGAAAATAAGGCGAAGGATGGGGTTGTGACTTTACCTAGCGGCTTGCAATATAAGGTTATCACAAATGGTACAGGAGAAAAACCAACAGCTACTGATCGTGTGAAAGTTCATTATCATGGTACATTGATGGATGGTACTGTGTTCGATAGTAGTGTGGAACGTGGAGAGCCTACTGTTTTCGGCGTTGGTCAGGTGATAAAAGGATGGACAGAGGCTCTGGAATTGATGCCGGTTGGTTCGAAATGGATTCTGTATATCCCTTACGATCTTGCTTACGGAGGAAGAGATGCAGGCAAAATCAAACCATTCTCTAATCTTATATTTGAAGTGGAGCTTCTTGAAATAGAAAAATAATTTCTGAGAAATTAAGATATAGAAGGTCGCTTTGTTTAGAAGGCGACCTTTTTACATCCTATTCTTTTTGATGTATTTAAAGAACTCTCAGACTCAAAATATTGTTTAATCTATTATAAGTATTAATGATAATAACGAAACAAAACTATTAAAGATGAAAAAACTGATTTCGTTTTTGATTATATCTGTTGTATTCATCTCTTGTGGGATGTTTAAGACTCTTGATTTAAGTAAATTGAGAACGGGTATGACAAAAGAGCAGGTGGTGCAAGCTGTTGGTGACCCTAGCCGCATATTAGCTGTGAATAATACGCAGAATGGATATCAGGAGGTTTTGGAATACAGAACCCCAAGAAATGAGGTTTATGCTTTGGAATTTATTGATGACTATCTTGTAGGGTATGAATTCTTATACGAGGATGTGGAATATATAGCTCCGGCTCCTCCGATGATATTACCGGACTATGGCAGACCTATCTATATCGATCGTCCTAGTCGTCCAAGCAGACCTAGTCGCCCTAGCCGTCCTGAAACAGATCGTCCCGGAAACTCAAGCTCCGGTCGTCCTAGTCGTCCGGGAGAAGCAACTCGTCCCGGAAATTCCAGTTCGGGTAGACCTACTACGCCTAATGAGCCAACAAGGCCTGAGCGTCCATCAAACGAACGTCCATCCAATGAGCGTCCGGCAGCAAGACCAAACGAAAGTACTCGTCCATCTACATCTACTAGCGGAAGACCAGCTAACACAAACGATAAGAGTAGTGGAAGAAGTGCAGAGAAAAAAACAGAAGAAAGTAGTTCTTCAAGCGCAACAAGAGAAAGATAATCTAAAGATTTCGGATACAAATAAAAAGAGACTGATTCCTATACAGAATCAGTCTCTTTTTATTTAGTGATGTTTATATTATCTTTTCTTCTTTGTGCTGTTCGATTTGTTTCTCTCGTTCAGCTGTTGCTGTTGTATACGTTGAGCCTCTGCCAGACGTGCCATAAAGCCAGATTTCTTTTTCGGCTTAGCTTTATTTGCTTCCAACTTAGCTAAAACTTTTTCTTCGTTGATAATGTAACGGAAAGCAATAGTAAGCAATATTGTAATCAATAGTGAAAGGAAGTAATAGTATGTAAGTCCTGACGGATAGTCATTCAACATAAACAAGAATATAAGCGGCATCAGATACATCATCCATTTCATACCCGGCATTTGTTGTTGTCCGGTATTGGTCATCTCCATATTGAACTTTGTATAGATGATATTCGTAATGGTCATCAGAATACAGAATAGACTGATATGAGTTCCAATCAATGGGATATGATTTTTCCATTCAAAGATGGCATCATAAGTTGATAAATCGGTAGCCCACAAGAAGCTTTGCTGACGCAATTCTATCGCATTAGGGAAGAACGAGAACAAGGCGATCAATATCGGCATCTGAAGCAACATCGGTACACAGCCACTCATCGGATTGACCCCCGCCTTGCTATAGAGAGCCATTGTAGCCTGTTGTTTTTCCATTGCTTGTTCCTGCTTCGGATACTTCTCGTTTATTTCTTCTACCTGAGGGCGTAGAACACGCATTTTGGCAGAAGACATAAATGACTTGTATGTCAGAGGGGAAATTACTAATTTAACAATGATTGTTAGTAGTAAGATTACAATACCCATAGATAGTCCGGTATTGCTCAATAAATTAAATATAGGAACTATAAAGTATTGATTAACCCAACGGAATAAAGTCCAACCCAGTGGAACCAGTTTGTCTAAATCCAGTTCTTTGTTTGCGTCTTTAACATTACTGTCATAGTTCTTCAACAAAGAGTAAGACATTGGTCCTAGGTAGTAAGAGAATCCTGCTGTGATGCTCTCTGGTGCTGCTCCCGGTTTTGCAGGTACATATAGTGTTGCTTCAAAGCTTTTCAGATACTCGCTATTTTCGTCCGTTTGCAAAACTTTCGAGTTAAGGAGAGCCGTCTCTATTTTGTCATCAGCAATTAGGATTGGAGCAAAGAATTGATTTTTGAAGGCGATCCATTTTGCAGGCTCTTTAACTTCTATTTCTTCATTTTTATCACTGCTCATTTCCTTTACATCGCCACCCACATATTTGTAAGTGAGATGAGAATAACGCTGTTCGTTCTTCACGCTTTTCTCTTGTCTGCGCATTCTCTGTGACCACTTCATCTCGAATACATCGTTATAGGTACGGGCTAGCATCGGCTGCATGCCTACCATATTGATGTCGTATTTCATCATGTAGTCGTCATCAGCCAGTTTGTACACAAAATCGATATACTGGCTGTCTGAGTATGCATAGCGCATGATCAGCGAGTTGTCACCTTCTTTTTGTATAGGAGTAAATATCAATTTGCCTGTACTCAAAACCTTCTGTTGCTTGTTGGTCAGCAATAAGGTAAAGTCGGCATCATTGTTGAATAGGTAAAGAGAGTCGGTATTCTTCTTGTCGTCTCTGTTGTAGCTCATGTAGTCCTTGAGCTGAACACGAACCATTCGTCCTCCTTTGGTAGAAAATGTAGCTTTTAGTTTGCTGTTTTCAAGGGTTATGAATTGTTCCGTTTTTTGTTCTGCTGATGGAAGCGAGTCGGTAACTGCTACAGTAGAGTCGCTTTGCTGAGCGGAAGCACTGAAGAAATCGTCAATCTTCTCGGTCTTTTTTTCAACTACAGAGGTGTCTATTTTATTTTCTTGCTCACGTTGTAGAGTTTGAGCATATTCGATAGAATCTTTTATGCGCTGTTGCTTCTGGCGTTCGATGTCTTCCGACGAAGGCCTACTCAATAATGTGAATCCAATAATTACGGCTGCGATCAGGATAAACCCGGTAATCGTATTCTTGTCCATTTATAATTATATGTTTTATTCCTTTCTTATTTTTTTTCTTTATTATCTACAACGGCTTTTATAAAGCTTAAAAACAATGGATTGGGTGAAACAACTGTGCTATTATATTCCGGATGGAATTGTACGCCTAAGTACCATTTTTTTCCGGGAATTTCTACCACTTCCACAAGATCCATTTCCGGATTGATTCCTGTGCACTTCATTCCATTCTTTTCAAAGTCTTCTCTGAAATCGTTATTGAATTCAAAGCGATGGCGATGACGTTCTTCTATCATCTTTTTGCCATAAGCTTTGTATACAAGAGAACCTTTTTCCAATTCGCATTTATATGCTCCAAGACGCATTGTGCCTCCCATATTGGTGATATTCTTTTGCTCTTCCATCAGGTCTATCACCTTAAATGGAGTATGATTATTCATCTCGGTAGAATTGGCTTCTTCAAGGCCTAACACGTTGCGAGCGAATTCAACAACCATACATTGCATACCCAGACAAACTCCAAATGTAGGAACGTCATGTTCGCGGGCATATTTTAATGCATGGATTTTACCCTCCATTCCTCTTTGTCCAAATCCCGGAGCAATAAGTATGCCATCCATTGATGACAGTGTTTTCTCTATATTCTCTTCGGTCAGTTTGTCAGATAGTATAAAGTGGAGGTCGAGCTTATGCTCGTTATATGTTGCCGCTTGCAGCAACGATTCGTTGATAGATTTGTATGCATCGGGTAGCTCAACATACTTACCTACCAGTCCAATTTTAATTGTACTTTTGGCATGTTTTTTCTTGCTTAAGAAGTCACGCCAAGGTTGCATTTCAGGTTTTTCTCCTATTGGCATTCCTAATTTACGAAGAACTATTTCGTCCATATTCTGTTCCTGCATCTTGAGTGGAACTTCATAAATAGTAGATACATCGACAGACTGTACCACAGCGTCTACTTCTACATTACAAAATAGAGCAACCTTACGTAATATATCTTTATTCAACGGATGTTCGGTACGCAGAACAAGCATGTCAGGCTGTACCCCTTCCGATTGTAATTGTTTTACGGAGTGCTGTGTTGGTTTTGTTTTCACCTCTTTTGCCGCTGCAATATAAGGAACATAAGTAAGGTGTACACATAGGCAGTTTTTGCCTAGTTCCCAACGCAACTGGCGTACGCTTTCGATAAAAGGAAGTGACTCTATGTCACCTACTGTACCACCAATTTCGGTAATAACAAAATCATAGTTGTATTTTGTGCCCAACATTTTGATGTTGCGCTTAATCTCATCTGTGATATGAGGTACGATCTGAACAGTTTTACCCAGATAATCACCTTTTCTTTCTTTATTGATCACATTCTGATAGATGCGTCCTGTGGTGATGTTGTTATCTTTATGTGTAGGCTGATTCAGAAATCTTTCATAGTGTCCCAAATCGAGATCGGCTTCATGTCCGTCAACGGTTACATAGCATTCGCCATGCTCGTAAGGGTTTAGTGTACCGGGGTCGATGTTGATGTAGGGGTCTAATTTCTGGATAGTTACTTTATAACCTCTGGCTTGTAGTAGTTTACCTAGTGAGGATGCTATAATACCTTTACCTAAGGAAGATATGACTCCTCCTGTAACAAATATATACTTCGTATTAGCCACGACTTTACGTTTTATTTTTTTTAGACTCTAAAAAGAAAGGACAAAAGTAAGAAAAATATTTGGATACTCATTGCAAAATAAGAGTAGTCGAATCCTTAAAATGAAAATAATTATTAAAGAATTTATCTCTTTGGTTTTGACTTGCAGTCTATTAGGAGAGGTGAAAAATGCCTAAAGTATAAATAGGTAATATTGAATAGCTTTTTTGAGGGTAGGGTTGGAATGTAAAATATCATTATTCCATACATTCCTTGTATATTTGTATAGAGTAAAAAAATGAAGAGCATGAGCCAAAAAGTATATGATTGTATCGTTGTAGGAGGGGGCATAAGTGGGGTTACTTTTGCACACTATCTGAAAAAAGAAGGTAAAGCCGTATTGGTCTTGGAGAAGAATCAGAATACCGGAGGGCAATTGCAAACAGGGCATCTTTCTGCTCAACCCGACTTCTGGTACGAGCTTGGGTCCCATACCTGCTACAATTCATATACCAGCTTGTTGTCTATCGTGAAAGAAATACGGAGAACAGACATAATAGTACCTCTCGGAAAATTCAGTTATGTGCTATATGCTTCGGGCAAGATAAAAAGTATTATGTCTGAAGTATCCAAGCTATCATGTCTACTTCACTTTCCGAAGTATTTCTTTTCAGATAAAGCAGGGAAAACTACCCGCGAATATTTTCGTCCTATCGTAGGGGCTTCTAATTATGACCGATTGTTTGCGAATGCATTCAAAGCTGTGATCTGTCAACCGGCGGATGATTATCCTGCGGAAATATTTCTTAAAAAGAGAGACAAAAGAGAAAAGGATATTTCCCGACGCTTTACATTCAAAGGAGGCTTATCGTCGTTTATCAATGCAGTAGTAGAGAGCGGAGATCTTGAAGTCAATACTTTAAGTGAAGTCATTGATATAAAGAAAGAAGGTGATGTCTTTTTACTTTCAACAGCAAACGGGCAAATCTTTTATGCACGAAATATTGCAATGGCGGCAAATCCGAAAGTGAGCTCTAGTCTGCTGAAGGATATAGAACCGGAGTTAGCCGGATTGTTATCCTCCATCCCGATATTTGCTTCCGAATCTTTGAACATTACCATAAAGAAAGATAAAATAGAGCTGAAAGAAATAGCAGGTATTATTCCTTTGTCAGACGACTTCCTTTCGGCAGTATCCAGATATCTGATAGAGAATGGCGAGTATAGAAGCTTTACTTTTCACTTTGAAAAAGGCAAAAAATCAGAGAAAGAAAAGCTGGAGCTAATATGCAATGTATTGAATATTCAACAATCCGATATAATAGAGACTTCATTCATAGAACATAGTTTGCCTGCAATGCGATTGGATCATTTGCATATGGATGAGAAAGTACAGGCTATGCGAAAGAACGATAGTGTTTATCTGTTGGGCAATTACTACTATGGTTTGTCTTTGGAGGATTGTGTGAACAGGTCTAAGAATGAGTTCGAGAGATTTAAGAGCAACTTGTAATTCTTTATAAATCTAAAGGGAGTGAAGAATATCCTTCTTCACTCCCTTAGAATGATATTGTATCTTATTTACTTGGTTTCAGTACATAGGTAATTTCTTTAGCTCCTGTCAACGCATCATGAGATAGGGCATATCCATTCAGTGTTTTGCCGTCAACTCTCACTTCTTTTATATAATTTGCCGCCACATCCTGAGGTTTAATCACATTAATAACAACCTTATCCGACTTATAGTACTTAGGATCGAGTTTGATTGTTATTTTGCTGAATGTAGGAGTTGTCAGTGTATAGTCTGGTTTTCCCGGACATTCGGGATACATGCCCATCATGCTGAATACAGCCCAACCCGATATAGTACCTGTATCATCATTGCCCGGAAGTCCTCCCGGCGTATTCGTGAAATGCTTGGCTAGTATCTCTGTAACAAGCTTTTGTGTGCGCCACTCTTCTCCCTTGATCTGGCTAAACAGGTACGGATAGTGTATATCAGGCTCATTTGTTACATCGAAATAACCATTGTCGAATACTGCTTGTAGCTTATCTACAAAGCTTTTCTTGCCTCCCATCAACTTGATAAGTCCCGGGATATCGTGCGGAACAGCAAATGTATAATTCCATGCATTCCCTTCGTGGAAACCCGGATTAGGCTCAAAGTTCGCACCTTGTAACGGGCTGAAAGGAGTTAAGAATTCTCCGTTAGGCAAGATTGGTCTGAATGTACCATACTCTTTGCTGTAGTAATGCTTATAGCCTAGCGAACGTTTATAAAACTTTTCTGCATCTTCTTTTTTGCCCAAAGAGTTTGCCAATTCGGCCAATGTCCAGTCTGCCATATAATACTCTAAGGCATGAGAAACAGAGTTGTCATATTTTTCTCTTAATGGTACATAGCCCAGTTTCATATAATCATCATTATCGGGACGAAGTAAGTTTTGAGGTCCCGGAGTTGTTGCAGACTTTATAAAAGCTTCGTATGCTGTATTGATATCAAAATCTCTTAATCCTTTCATCCATGTGTCTGTAATTACAGGGATGGCAGGGTCACCCTCCATCGTTAGCGATTCGCGAGAGTATAATTCCCACTTTGGCATCCAGCCCGACTCTTTATACATATCTATCATGGTGCGTACCATCTGCAACTGACGATCGGGATACAAGAGAGTCATCATCTGGTGGAGATTGCGGTATGTATCCCACAAAGAATATACGGTATAGCGGTTTTCTTTCGTTGTTTTTATCTCCGAGCTTTCCATTGCCGGATATTGTCCGTTTACATCTTGTAAGATATTCGGGTGGATAAGCATGTGGTAAAGCCCTGTGTAGAATACTACCTTTTGGTCTTCCGAGCCTCCTTCTACAAGAATGCGTGACAGGTCGTCGTTCCACATTTTGCGTGCAGCAAGACGGATCGCATCGAAGTCGGGTTTTGGTTGTTCCTTCTCTAGATTCTGGCGTGCATTCTCCATGCTAACAAAAGAAACTCCCATTTGCACTTCTACTGTTTCTCCTTCTGCGCAGTCGAAAGTGAAATAAGCTCCTACATCATCGCCGGCTATTTCTTTTTCGTATTTTGTATAAATCTTATATGTTCCTGCATCTTTGTTCCAGTCTTTTTCCCAGTTTCCTCCGGGGCGTTGGAATTTCCAGTAACCCGATTTTTGCGGAGCTTTGCTTACACGCATCACAAAGTAAATAGGAAATACTGCCTGATTCTGAGTATAACAGAATGTTCCAAGTAGTTTTGTTCCCTCTATTTCAGTATCGCTTACTTTGCGAACCATCGCGCCTGTTTCGTTTGTTAGCCCTTCACCTAGATTTAGTAGGATATGATTCTGTCCTTTGGGAAATGTGAAACGGGCTATACCTACTCGAGGTGTTGCACTAACTTCGGTTTTGATATTGTACTTGGTCAGGAAATTAGTATAATATCCCGGAGTTGCTTTTTCATCTTTGTACTTACTCCCGTATTTTTTATAATCTACTTCCAGCTCGCCGCTTATAGGCATCAAGAGTAGACTACTCATATCGGGGCACCCCACACCACTGAGGTTGACATGCGCATAACCGGTAAATACGCTATTGTCGTACGAATACGGAGTAGACCACCATCCGGTGTCTTTGTCTCTTTTGTTTTCGGGAGAGCCCATTACGTTGAATGGTGTTACCGACATAAATCCTTGAGGACACATCGCTCCGGGGTTCGTTGTTCCGTAGTTTGTTGTTCCTATAAATGGATTTACATAGTCAACAGGATCTGTTTGAGCAGACAGGCTGGCTGTTGCTAGTGCTATGCTTATTGTTAATAGTATTCTTTTCATTTGTTTATTTTTTGTCACACTGGGTGACAGGGTATTATCTAAAAAAGGTGACAAAAGTAACAGGTTTTCACTCATTCTTATTTGTCACCCTTTGTGTTACATTTATTATCTAATACTAGATAAATTACTATTTACTTTTTGTATTGTAACCTTCAGCTACTATGTTGTAGTTGGTGATACTTTTAGGTATATCCAATTCTACTAATCTTTTTTCTCCGCCTAGCAAGTTAATATATCCATCAGAGAAGTAAGCAGGGAGTAATATCTCTTTAGAGTTTTTGTCCACTACATTTAGTTTTACCGCAACTGCTAATGTTTTCGAGGGATTTGATACTTCTACCCATGTTTTACCTTTGCTGCTGATCGTTTTAATAATTACTGTTGTTGACGATAACGTATTTATGGCTTCGTATGATTTTTTATCTCCATTTGTCATCCAATAATCATTGATTGATAGCACTTTCCCTTTTGCATCTTTTAATTCAAGGCGAGCCAGATACAACTGCGGTAAGTTATTCCCTTTTTCGGGAACAAAACATTTCGTTGCTGAGTTTGCTTTTGAGTCTAATTTTATATTCTTCTTATATAATTCTTTTCCTTGAAGATCGATGAAACGCAGACCGGCAGTTACAGACTTGTAATCATTCAATGTTGTATTAATAATCATAACATCATTTTCTGGCAAATTCATTTGTATGTGAATAGGCTCGCATGCTTTTTTTGCACCGAAATAAGATCCCGGTGTTTCGTAATCGTAAGTATATGTTTGCCATATCATACTTGGCCATGCCGGGTGGCTCATCCAAAGGATAAGTCCTGTGGTATTGTTCCACATTTTGCTGTTCCATGCTTCGAGCATATTGCGCCATGCATCGTAAGTTACAAATTGCGATTTGCGTGAAAAATCTTCCATGCTTTCTGCTTTTCCATAGCGGTCTACTGCATTGATAAAGTCTCCGAAATTCTGAGTCGTATGGTGCAGATCATGATAAGCCCATACGTCATTGATAGGCCACTGGTCTTCCGGTGCAATAAATTTACGGATTGTATTTGCCGTAGGAATTGCATAGCTACCCATTTCGGTATTGAATCCTTTCGCATTCTCGGTATAATATTTAGATGGGTCTTTGAAGTATCCCCATGGTCCGCTGGTTCCCATATTCAAGAAGCGAGATTGTCCGTGATAGTGGCGTGTAGGGTCTTCTTTAGCCATCATTGCAGAGATGCTCTCTTCTAATTGTTTAGGTGCAAATCCTTCGTTGCGAGGGCACCACACTGCTATAGATGGGTGGTTGCGGAAACGGCGAACAGCATCTGTTGCATTTTTCACAAATAGAGGAAAATCGCTAGGTTCTACCGTATCGTCCGTTGTAATCCAGAAGTCGTTCCACACAAGCATCCCGTATTCGTCGCACAATGCGTAGAAATCCTCTTCGGTTGTTTCTCCTGTCCAGTTGCGAATAATGTTGAAGTTTGCATCTTTGTGCAGTCTGATATATGGCTCAAGACGTTCTCTTGATACACGTTTCATGCCATCGTCCATTCCCCAGTTGCCACCACGGCAAAAAATTCTTACTCCGTTTACTCTTATCGCAAAGAATGGTCCTACAGGATCATCGTTAGATAGTGGCTGTAACCCCGAAGTGTCTGCATCCTTAGCAATAGTAGGCAGATTGTTGTCTTTGGTGAATGCAACACGATTGATGTAATCGAATACGGGTTTTCCTTTGTTTACTGTTTCATTTGGAGTATAAAGAACACGCTTGTTTTGGCTGTTGTCGTTTACCATCAGTTCGTACGACATTTCTCTTATCCCAAATTTCAGGGATTTTGTGTCCGATACTTTATTATTTGCCTCTACGGTTAAATCCAGATTATATAACTCGGGTCTTCCGTAACCGTTTGGCCACCACAAACGTGGGTTTTTTATATTCAGTTCTTTAAACTGCTCTGGAGTAAATGTTATCTCTTTTTCTTCGTTCGCAGCCAACGTAAAAGGTAGCGATATGTTTATATTTTCAATTTTTGCAGTTAGCGTACCATTGACAGTTTTAGAGGTAATATTTTTTACAATATTTTTTATTGATATTTTGGCTTGTGTCGTATCGGGAAGTAAAATATCTGTGGTTACAAGAGGATCACCGATAATGATATCGCCCCCGACTTTTAGTCTTACATCTTGCCAGATGCCCGTGTTACGGTCACGTATTCCGGGAATCCAGTCCCATCCTATCGAAGAGATAAATGTAGGTCCGTCTGTACTGAGTACTCCTCCGTTTAGTCCCTGTCCGGCAATCATAGATTGCTCGTGAGGGATACCCGGATTGTGTGGAGGAAAAACATGAACAGCAAGTATGTTTTCTCCATTTTTATTTACAAGATCTGTTATATTAAACTCGCCCCGGATAAAAGCACCTTTCATATCTCCCAGGCTTTTTCCGTTGAGGTATATATCTGCTTTGTAGTTGATGCCATTGAAAAGTAAGCGCAGTTGGTTGCCGTCAATATCTTTTGGCACTGTAAACTTACATCTGTACCACCAGTCGGTGCGACTTAGTGATTCAGGTATATTCATATTATTCAACCCGAAATAAGGGTCGGCGTACACTCCTTGATTGACAAGAGTGGTAAGCACTGTACCCGGAACAGTTGCATTATACCATGCAGAAGTGTTATATTGAGGGTCGAAAATAGATTTGTTCGACGCCATTGCTGTTTTTCCGTCTGTCATTTCCCATCCGTCCGAGATAATCCATTCTCCGCTTTGTACAGGGACAAGGGCTGTTGGTATATTCCTTTTTGCGACTCTTTCTGATGTTTGAAAGGGGGCTTTTCCTTTAGGTAATTCAGATTGGGGTTGTGGTTGCTTCAAGCCTGTCCAGAGTTGACCCGGAATAAAATCTTGAGCGTTGATTTGTACCAATGACATTAGCATTAATATCATCAAACTTACATAGAATTTCGAATGTCTTTTATTGAACATAAGTAAGGTATTAATAGGTTATAAATTATATTTCATCATTATTTTAGAGAATAAGATCTCTCAATAAAGCAATGCAATATTTCTAGTGTGTCGGAATAATGCTATTCTAAATAATAACAATTAGAAGTGCTCTTGCCCTAGTGGACAAAGGTAATATTTTTTGGTGATGTGTAGATCAGTCATTTATATAATAATGGTAAAATGAATGATGAGTGAAACAAAAAAGGGAGTAGTTCATATTACTCCCTTGTCGAAATTATGCAATTAAGCGATTTTTATTTCTTTTCGTTTCCGTACATCTTTTTTGTTTTTTCTTTTCACAAAAAAGATGTAGTAACCTGTGAGTGGAAGGCTTGCCCCGATAAGGGCGAATATACAGGTGAATATTTTTGACCATATGCCCCAATAGTTTCCTACATGGAGAGAATACACCCAAGCCCATATTTTGGTAGTGCCTTCCTGATCCTTAAATATGGTTGTAGCTGTAATCTCTCCTGTTTTTTTGTCAAACTTGTATTGGTCTGTAGCTCGTGATGTAACAGATGATTTCAGGTGAACGGCGGCAGAACCGTCTTGCACCCGTATATACTCATAATCAGGATTTGATGTCTGTAAAGAATTGAATACCGTTTGCCAATTAGCTACATTCAATTCTTTCTTTTCTTCCTGTTGTCCGCCACGACCACCTCTTCCGCCTCCATGTCCTCCGGATTCGGCGACTTCGACACCAAAGAGCCTGAAGAATCCATTTCGATACCATTCGAACGACCAAACCATGCCTGTAAGTGCACAGATAAGCAATACTAAACAAGCATATACCCCGAGTACATTGTGCATATCGTAAAAGAGGCGTTTGCGCCCTTTTCTGAATTGAATTTTGAAGCGGCTTCTATTCCATCTTTTTGGCATCCAGACAATAACCCCCGAAATGAGAATGAATACGAAAATGAGCGTAGAGATTCCTACCGTATATTTACCCCATGTGCGGCTACCATCCATCAGCCAGCGGTGTAGTACCATGATGGTATAGAAGGGGCTTTCCTGAAATTTATACATTCCCGTCACTTCTCCGGTATACTGGTTGACAAATGCGGTGATCCTGAATCCTTCGGCTAAGGTCATGCGGTAAGTGCGCTTGGGGTCGTCAGATATCTGTACACTTGCTACAGAATTACTATCTAATTGAGCGTTTACTTTTGGGATGAGCTCTTCCAACCGCATAGGCTTTTCCTTTACCTCATCTACAAAGTAGTGAGAGGGATTGGATAGCTCTAATATCTCGTCCTGAAAAACAAGAATCGCTCCCGTAAGGCAAACAATTGTAATTATAATTCCTACAGGAAGGGAAAGCCATTTATGGAGTTTTTTTAAGAATGGTCTCATATACTATTATTAAGCGTTTATAAAGAAAAATTCCGGTGAATTAGCACTGCTAAGACACCGGAATCAAACTATCATCAAAGTTAAGTAATTCTTTAAACTATCATCATTACAAAGGTCGGTGTTTTAATACTATCCTACAATCACAATAAATGATGATATTTGTGTCGTTCAATCACAATAAATAGTGATTAAAAGCGATAAGATACTACTCCGGCAAAGTTGCGAGGGTCGATCTGGTTGATGTAGCCTCCACGGAAATATGAATTGTATCCAAGCTCGTCAAATATATTATTGAAGAACACGCGTGCCGTCACTTTCTTGTATGTATATGCTACCTGTGCATTTACTGTTGTATAGGCAGGCATATCAAATGGTTTTACACCCGGATTGTATGTGTGGCCATCGTATTGTGTGCTGAATTCGTTCACTGGACGTTTGCCTACATAATATGCTCCTAATCCTAGAGATAATCCTTTAACCGGGCCTCTGTCTACAGTATAATATACCCATCCGTTAGCAGTATGTTTTGGTGCATTCATCGGGGCTGAACCGTTTACATACGAAGGACTGTCGTCATATCTTGCATTCAGATAAGCATATCCTAACATTACTTGCAGATTTGATAAAATACGACCATTCAGTTCAACCTCGATACCATCACGTTTTAAGTCTCCCGCCTTATAATAAAGTTTTGTTGGTTGAGTTCCAACATACTCGGGATTTGTCAGGTTATCTGTGAAGATATGGAAGTAAGTGAAATTGAAGCGAAGCCTGTTATCGAGCCAGTCTGACTTAACGCCGACTTCCCATTGTTTTGTTCTGGAAGGACCAGCCTTTGTACTGTCAGTTAAAATTTGTGCAGCAGATCTCAGACTTGTACTTGTTGTATATGATCCGAATATGTTTACATTTTCGATAGGTGATATCATGATCCCAAAGCTTGGATCCCATGCGTCTCTTTCTGTTCTTCCGGCGTCAGATGTTTTATCTGTTGCAGTTAGAGTAGAGATTGAGCTGTAACGTAATCCCAGAATAGCTTTCAAATATTTGTTGAAAGTAATGATCTCTTGTCCCATGATGCCGTATGTCGTATACTCGGATATTATAGGCATTATTAACTCTGGGTTTGAGAACGTAACACTTTGTTGTGCATTGTTGATTTTACCATTTAATACATCAATGACATCTATTGATCTATATCCTAAAGTTTTTGTTTGAGCATTTGCAGTTCTATAATCAAATCCTAATTGGAAAGTATGCTTAACTGTTCCTGTATAAACATCCTGACCGATCAAGTCTAATTGGAATGTCGTATTTTTGTCATCTCTTAACGATCTGCTTAGTGTTCTTTTTCTTCGAGGGTCTTCGTAGTTACGAATATCTTTAGCCCCGTAAACATTGATAGTGTCGAGTGCAGTTGATGTGTTGTCAACATTGTATGCTGAATTGAAATAGGCTGCGCGAACACTTAGGTTATCTGTAAGTTTTCTGTTGATGCGAGCTGAATAAGTTAATAGCTTCGTATTGACATTATCATTTTCAAAACCTAAAAATTTGCTATATGGCATGTCATACAATGCATTTGTACTAATGTCTGCAAAATTTACAGTACTGGTTACTGGAGTTGTGTTGTCATTCAGATAATCCATTTCAAGTGTAACGGTTGTTTTATCATCCGGACGCCATTCCAAAGATGGATTTATATACACCCTGTCCATAGATACTACAGGTCTGTAGTTGTCTTTACGTTCGTAAGCTCCATTTAGACGGAATGCTACAGTGTTGTTTTTGTCCAAAACCGATTGTACGTCAAAAGTCGGACGGAATTGCCCCCAGCTTCCTACGCGTACTCCTACTTCTCCTCCATTTACGAATTTAGGAGTTTTGGTTACTACGTTTATTACACCTCCGGCATTTCCTAAGTCTGTGATAACTCCTTGTGTGATAGCAGCAGAGCCTTTTATCATTTGAATGCTTTCAACCCCCTGCATGTCAGCTATACCTGATGCAGTTTGGAACTGAGAGTCCATTCTCACTCCGTTCTTCAAAACAGGGATACCTCTGAAGCCTCTGGATGACATACTTTCTTTTACGCCACCGTAAGAACCAAATAGTGTTACACCCGGTACATTTCTTACCGCATCTGTAATGGTAAGGGCTCCTTGTTCAGCAATTACCTTATCGGAAATTACAGATATACTTTGTA